>VGSH01000026.1 GCA_016875025.1 Deltaproteobacteria bacterium | reverse complement strand
GCGTCAGGTACATCCAGGCTGTGCCCCCGGCTTCCTGCTCGCCGTAGATATGCTGCACATACCGTCCGGGGTTTTTGCGGATACGCTCGCGGCCAAGCGTTATCAGGTCGTCGCGCAGGCCGAAGCGCATAACCCTCATGGGGCAGGCCTCAATGCAGGCAGGAATTTCGCCGTTTGACAGGCGCGTATTAAAGCAGAATGTGCATTTGCGCACGCGCGGCGTGAGCACCGAAGTATATTCATACGCCGGTACCTGGAAAGGGCAGGCGGCCATGCAGTAGCGGCAGCCGATGCACTTGTTTCCGTCGTATACGACCGCGCCGGTCGCATCCCGGGTCAGAGCGCTTACCAGGCAGGCTGAAACACACGCCGCGTTCAGGCAGTGCATGCATTGAAATTTAACGTACACGGGCGCACCGGAGGGTTCAGGCTGGTAGCGGTTGACCACGGTGAACGCGGAAGCGTCCATGCGGCGTCTGCGTTCAAAAACCGACGTGTCCTTGAAATAACCTTCCGGCCTGATCGGCAAATCGACATTGATTTCATTGCAGGCCAGCTCGCAGGCCCGGCAACCCACGCACAGGGTTGTATCAACCAGCACGCCGAGGCTTTGGCGGGCAGCGTGATTCAGCCTGCGCGCACGTGCCTGCCATGGCTGGCCGAGCAGGGCAGCGCCGGTCAAACAGGTGATGCGCTCAATAAATCCGCGTCGGTTCATAGACTCACCGGGCTGCGTGGCAGCCCTCACACGTATGAGGCATTTTCTCTTCAGTGCCGCCCATCTTCTGATGGCACCCGAGACACTGCTGGTGATAGGCGCCCATGAGATCCGGCCGTGATGCTGCTGCGGTCGGCTGAGCGTCATGGCAGGTGCGACAGGCCGGAACGGGTTTACCCTTTTCAAGCGGGCTGTAATGGTGACAGCTTGCGCACACGGCCATCTCATCGACATGAAAATAGCGCGCCAGTGATGACTTCTCGCTGACAGCAGCGAGCGCCTTCGCCATTGCCAGGTGTTTGAAGTCCACCTTTTCATAGTCTGTGCCCAGTTTTTCAATGTGCCAGGAATCCTTCGTATCGTGCGGCAGCAGGGACTCCGGCGCGGCGGGTGCGCGTTTGCGCTGCAGAGCTTCAAGGCTGCCGCTGTGGCAGGCCGTGCAGGCGCTTTTTGATTCGAGCGTTGCGGGCAACTGATGGTGGCACCCGGCGCATTCGCCTTTTTGTTTCTGCCGGTTATGGCAGCCCACGCAGCTGCGGCCTGCATGCTCGCGGTGATAGGCTTGTGCCAGCGTAATATGCTCGCCCTTTTCATCACCGGTCGGAGTGTGGCATTCGCGGCAGGCCTGCAAGCCGTTGTGATGGCAGTCCTGACAGGAGGTTGTGCGCAGCTGATGTGCGGCATGGTCAAAGGGCACCGCATCCATGACAGCAGCATCCCCGGACGTAATCAGGATTGTTTCTTTCTGCTCGCACTCAGGTCGGGCAACATCCTGCATCTGTTCGGGTGTGCGCACTTCAGGCGTATGGCAGCCGCTGCACATAAGGGGTCCGGCTTTTTCTTCACCGGCCGTGACGCGCGCGAAGTGGCAGTTCACGCAGCGGGCATGGGCGTAGTCCTGCTCGCGCCAGCTTCCTTCCGGGTCGGGCTCCAGCAGCCAGTCGCGGCATTCGGGTTCTTTGCCCTCTTTCTCGATGGCCTGGCGTTTTTCGGGGGACAGGTAGTGGCACAGGCCGCAGTCTTTTTCAAGCGTGCGTGTGTGCTTGTAATGGCGTTGATAATCAAAGCCCGATGGCGGCTGCTCCGGCTCAGGCAGTGTGCTGCGCAGAATATGGAATTTTTTCCAGTCAAGCACGGGCGCATGTTCGGCTTTTCGCAGCGGCTCGCTGTGGCAGGCAATGCAGTCGCCATGATAGGTGTCGCGCAAGGGTTCGTAATAGGAGGGCAGCACAGGCATGTGCCGGAACGCCATGCTCTTTCGATCTTTGACATGGCACTGCCCGCAGGTACGCGGGCCGCTTGGCTCCTTGCGTTGCGCTCGTTCGCTGTGGCAGCCGATACAGCCGTCATGCCAGGCCTGCATCAACGAGTCAGGATCATCTGTGTCCGGGTGATTCTTGGGGAATTTAAACACAAGGCTGCCGTCGGCTTTTTTTGCATGGCAGTCGGCGCAGGCGCGCTCTCCGAGTGCACACACATGCTTTTCATGATTAAAAATGACCGCGGGCCGGGTGAGGACATCTTCACGGAGCAGGATATACCCGGCAGCGGTTTCATTATCTGCGCTGCATGCGCCCGGCGTGTCAGGTGCTGCAGGGCCGGGTACGGCAGCAAGCAGAAAAGCGCATGCTCCTGCAAAAACGACAATGGTCGCCAGTATTTTTTTCATACCTGCTCCGCTTGCAGCTCAGGGCGCGGCAGCAGGCCGGCTTTTTCGACGATTTCCGGCACACGGTGCTCCCATTCGATCGCCATGAGGTGAATGCCTGCAAGGCCTTTCATCTCGCGCAACTGCTGGATCTGCTCGCAGCAGATCGCGATTCCCTCTTTTGCCTGATCTTTTTTATCAACGCCCTGCAGACGGTTGATCAGATCATCGGGCACATCCATGCCGGGCACGTTTTTTTGCATGTAGCGCGCCATGCCGAGCGATTTGAGCGGCGTTACGCCTGCAAGGATGTAGACCTTTTCCGTCAGGCCCATGTCGCGTGCCTGAGCCAGCCAGGCGCAAAAGCGCTCCATGTTGTACACGCACTGGGTCTGGATAAAGTCCGCGCCGGCAGCGATTTTTTTAGCAAGGCGCGTGACCCGGAACGCGTGCGGCTCTGCAAACGGATTGGCTGCTGCGCCGATAAACATTTTCGGAGCAACCGTTATTTCCGCACCGCCCTGGAAGCGGGCCTCATCGCGCATGGTCTTTACCATATTGATGAGCTGCATGGAGTCAAGATCGAAGACTTTCTTGCAGTCGGGGTGGTCCCCGAAGCACTGATGATCGCCTGACAGGCACAGGATATTGCGCACGCCAAGAGCAGCGGCCCCGAGTATATCGGACTGCATGGCGATGCGGTTGCGGTCGCGGCACACCATCTGGTACACAGGCTCAAGCCCCGCCTGCATGGCAATCAGGCAGGCTCCAAGGCTCGACATGCGCACAACCGCTGTCTGGTTGTCGGTAATGTTGACGGCGTCGACCATGCCCGAAAGGTGTCGGGCTTTTCCGCGCACTGCGTCCGCATCAGCACCGCGCGGCGGGCCCAGCTCGCCGGTCAGGGCGAACTGGCCTGCCTTTAGGATCCTTTCAAGCCGGCTTCCGGATTTCATGTATCGTTTCCATCCTCATGCACATAGCGGTCGCGATAGCGGGGGTGAAGGATACGCCCCGGTGTTTGGCCCTGCCACTGGCGCGCGGGCATTACGTCCGCTATGCTGTCAAGGCGGCCCTGCTGCTGCAGGCGCTCATAAATGGCAATCCAGGCGCAGGGAGTGTTTGGGTCGACTTCGCAGTGGCCGTCCTGCGGGCCGCCGCAGGGCCCGTTGAAAAGGCTTTTGGAACACATGGTTACCGGGCATATGCCGGCGGTCAGGCCGAGCACGCAGTCGCCGCAGGTTTTGCAGCGCTCTTCATACCAGCCGATATCGAGCGTCACTCCGACGAACTGCGTGTTTACGCCGGGGAAAACAGGCTTATGCGGAAATCGCTCAGCCAGGAACTGCACGCCCGCGCCGCAGGCCAGAGAAATCAGGGCATCATATTTTTCAACCCGGCTGTCAAGCGCTGCAAGGAACTGCTGCTCGCACTGACGCTCAACGGTGATATCATCGAATACCGCTTCGGAACCGGGGTCCTGCAGCGCGCGCAGCTTAATGTTCAGCTCGCGCGCCTCCTTCATGCCGCCGGCAAGGCAAAGAGAAACGCAGCCGCCGCAGCCCACGGTCAGCACGCGCCGAAAAGGGGCGACCAGGGCCCTGATTTCCTCAAGGGGTTTGATGGTGGCTTTGATCATAAAGATGACCTGTCAAGCAGTTTGCGTTTCCGCATAGAGTTCATCTAATTCCCATTTTCTGGGATTATTGTGTATGTATTCGCGTGTGCGGTTTAAATCGTCTTCGCTGCGAATAATGTGTTCCCAGTAATTGCGCTGCCATAGTGCCTTGGCGAAAGGACGCCATCGGTGTTTTTTCACACCATCGACGTATCGTTTCGTGGTCAGCGTTTTGAATCGATGTGCCACGTCAGGCAAAGACAGCCTTGTAGGGGCAACCCCCTGTGGGTGCCCGTTTTTCTGTGGTTCTGAATCAGGGCAGGCACAGGGGCCTGCCCCTACAATGACAATGATACCGTGAACATGATTGGGCATAATAACGAATTCATCAACATCAATACCGTCATAATGGCTTGGGATTTCGTTCCACACTGTTTGAATCATTTCGCCTGCTTCGTTTAAACGGATTGTTCCGTCTATAATATTTCCGAACAAACACTCGCGGTTCTGTGTACATATGGTCACAAAATATGTTCCCGCTTCGGAATAATCATACCCCTTCAGCCGGATGGATCGGCGGCGATGTGGTGCTTCCGCCTGCTCATACATATTCATTCCCCCTGCGCATCATCGGGCTCGCCGATCGAATGCGGGTACACGCCTGCAATACCCTGCGCGCGCAGGATGTCGCGCGCAAGCGCGATCATGTTCGGAATATCGATGCCGAACGGACAGTAGCAGCGTCCGCACAGCACGCAGGTGCGCCACACAATTTCTGCCATGCCCTGCAGCTGCTCCTGTGTACTGCGGCCGTGCGTGCGGTACAGCTTTCCGAGGGAATTGAGCACCTTGAAGGACGGCATATAGCGCGGATCATGATCGTGCAGCTCGAACAGAAAGCAGCTCTCCGCGCACAGGCTGCAGCCGGCGCACGCGGCCAGGTTCAGCTTCATGCGTTTTTTGTGCTGCTGCAGCATGTCCTGTATGACGGCTGTGTTCATATGATGATCCGTGGCTGTATTGGTAATGGTGGACGCGCTTCGCGGGTCCACCCTACGGTTTCCACTCCCGGCTGCCGCGGGCCGGGCCGAACTCCGAGCCGATAAACAGCCTGACGAAAAAGAAATATACCATGTGACCGATCTTGCTGAAGGGCAGTACGATCAGCAGAATATTGCCGGCAAGCAGGTGAAGCGTTATGACGGTCTTGTAATCAAATATGTGATGATAGGCAAAAAATCCGGTCAGGAACGGTGCCATGACACATGCGAGCAGGACATAATCAGCCAGCGTTGATATCGCCTGCACGCGCGGCAGCACCAGGCGGCGCATGAGAAAAAAAATACCGCACAGCAGCACAATGACAGTCATACCATCAATCAGGGGCTCAGGCAGGCTTGGCGGGGTAATGCCCCAGGAGCGGTATATTTCGAGGCTGTGGCCCAGCGCGAGCAACGGTGCTGCGAATAAACAAATGTGAAACAGTATCGATACGATGAACATGACCGGATGCACGGCAAAGGCGCTTTGCTGAAAGCGCGCCAGACGGTCAAGGGTTTGCTCTTCCGGTGAAAGGGAAACCTTTGCCGCAGATGCAGGCAGCAGTCGTTTTTTTTTGCGTGAGGTCAGGAGGTAGAGCTCATAAATGCGGTAGACAGTGCCAGCGCACAGTATCAGCACAGCCGCCCACAGCATCGGCCCCCGCGCGAACGAATAGATGCTGTCAAGCATGGAATCGTACATGATGTGAGAATTGTTCAAGGTTCAACGTTCAAGGTTGACACACATATACCACGCCGTCACACCGTTGAAGAGACTGTGTCGCAATAGCCAAATATGTCATTCCGAACGAATGTGAGGAATCTTAAGCAGTTGATTTTCTTGAACTAAAGATTTCTCCCTTCGGTCGAAATGACAGAAAAAATGAATTGCGACACAGTCTCTGCGCCGGATGACATACAACAGATGGCGCGTACTTTTTAAAGTGCTATCAGGCTTTCAAAACGCTCGCACGGCTGCCCGATTTCACCCCTCGAGCCAGGAGTTGGAATACAGCACCTTGCCGGTGAGCACGTTGACGCTGCGGGCATAATTGCGCTCGGCCGGGGAAAGCGCGGCGATGTCAACCGCAGCGCCGTCCATGATGCGCCCCACAAGGTCAGACAGCTCCGGGTGAGCTCCACGGCACAGGGCCATGATCTCGCTGTCGTATGCATCCAGTATGGCCGAGTACAGGCCGTTTCTGTGCAGCATCAAAAGATAGGCGCGGTTGAGAAAGGGGCGCAACTCGGCCGGAGCCCCGTTGGAGACGTTTGAGAGGCCGACGATCGATTTACAGCCCGGGGCGATCTCGGCCAGCATCTGCATAAATTCCGTGCAGGCCAGGAGCTGGTTGATCTCGCCCATGATCGGCGTGGCGATGGGATCGACAAAAATGTCTTCGTTGGGAATGCCCGCTTCATTGGCCCGGTAGATCAGGTCGACCGCAAGGGCGGCCCGCTCGTTTACGTCACGCGGCATGCCGTCACTGCCCCACAGCAGGCCTACCATCAGGGCATTGTATTTTTTTACCAGGCTGATGCCTGCATCCATGCGGTCGGCCTGGCAGGACACGGAGTTGACCAGCGGGCGCCCGCCTTTTTTATGCGCCTGCAGCCCGGCTTCCATGGCCTCGAGGTTGGTCGTGTCAAGCGACAGGGGCAGATCAACCACCGCGTGAATGGTCTCAACCAGCCAGCGCATCAGCTCAGCGCCGTCCTTGCGCGCGGGCCCGATATTGACATCAAGGAAGTCAGCGCCTGCGGCAGCCTCGGCCCGGGCCATTTCCTGAATGGGGCCGGGGTTGCGCTCCTTCATGGCAGGACCGATTGTTTTGGACATGATGTTGATGCTTTCGGCGATGGTGATGATCATCTTATATCCTCCTTTTGAACAGCCTGAGCTGGTATGCACGAAAGATACCGTTTTAATGCCGCTGCCGTATTATGTAGGCTGGACTAATCCGCCGTTGCGGAGTGTCCGGCGTTTTTGTTGACCGTATTTTGCCGGACATGCTGCGCTTAGTCCGGCCTACAACTGGTTTGCGTGAAAGATACGGTAGGGTGGACTTGCGCAGCACGTCCACCGGTTGCAATGTCATTGGTGGACACGCTTCGCGAGTCAAACCTACATCTACGTTTTTGTTCGGCCTGCCACCCTCAGGCTTTCCAGTTTTTCAAAAACGGCGTCAGGTGCGCGGCTTCGCGCGGCCCGATCTGGATAGTCCAGTCCGGCAGTTCTTCTTCCAGGTCGCCGCTGATGGTTGCGGTCAGTCCCGGGATCACCAACGTGCGGTGTGCGACCTTGTCGGTTATGCCCGATTTCTTGACAAATGCCGCGATCGAGTCGGCCACGAATTTCCCGGCTGCCCAGGCGGTCAGCACGGAGAGTCCTTCGGTATCTTTGATCAGCAGCCAGGCCGGCATGCGGCTGGATTCGATCTCGCCGGAAACAACAAAATACGTGAGCGAGAAGTTGCTCGTGATCAGCACGGGAGAATTTTCGTCCGGGTTGTTGATCTCGTAAATGCCCTCGGTGGTTGCCATGGGCCGCTGCGGGTCGGTGTAGATGTTCATGCGCTGCACAGCCAGCGGGAACAGGTTGGCGCCGTGCAGGTCGCTCATGATGATGATGCCGGCGTACTTGGGGATAAAGGTCGCGGCGAACAGGGTTTCCTGCATGGGATCATCGGTCATCTCGCACGGAAATACGATCGTTGGAAACCCGAGCGCGCGGACATTGCCTTTCAGGGCTGCGCGGCGGATGTTCATCTGGTCTTCAAACGCCTGGTGCAGGTCGCGTGTGCCGGTGTCGATCACGATATCGCTGATTTTCATGTCCTTGAGCTGCGCAGTCAGCTGAGCGACTTCGTCAAGGCCCTTGCCGCGCACTGCCAGGGGGCAGCTGTGCTCAAGGGCAAGGTCAGCCATGGCCTGCAGATTGTCAGCGGTGGCCGCGTAGATGAGCGGCCGCAGGCCCGATGCTGCCTTTAAGCCCTCAGCCATCACGGCGGGGTCCTGGCTCATCAGCACCATGTTCGTCACGCCGGCTGTGCGGGCGCGCGCAACCAGCGCTGCAAATGCTGCGCCGCTGCCGCTTGCGGCTTTCAGCGCGGCGATGTCGGCCTTGAGATGCATCCCGACGCGCTCCCAGGAGAGTGAAAGCAGGCGCTGCAGGCGTGAGTCGATTTCTTCGGCCGGCATGGTATCGCTCACCAGCACGCCGAGGCCGGGCGGGTTCACGAAGGTTTTTTCATGGCGGAACATGACGGTCTCGCCGCCCACTTTCAAAGCGTTGTCGCCCGTCCCGATGGTAACGCAGCGAATCGGCGGGGCCGAGGCCTCCTCGAGCTGGGCGCGCACGTCATCGGCGATATACGGGCATGCGGCCAATTCGGCCTGGCCTGCGGCCAGTTTCATGGCAAACGCCATGCAGGTCGGTACGCCGCATTCCTGGCAGTTCGTCTTGGGGAGCTTCTTGAAAATATCTATTCCGGACAATGGCATTGCTTTCCTCCTGCTGCAGGCTGCGCCCGCGGGGCCTCCCAGCAGGCTGTTGAAAAACGCCCATCTGCTGCGTTGCGCTCGTCATTCGTCACTGCGGCGTACGCAAAAGTACGCCTCATTCCTCATAACTTCGCGCGCCTTGCATCTGGCCATTTTTGAACAGCCTGTATAAAAGGACTTTTTCAAGAACCTGTTAAAACATTTTTTTAAACATTATAGGCTGATACAACATCGTCCGTTCGCCCTGAGCCTGTCGAAGGGCAGAACGAAATGCCCGCCCGTTCATGGTTCTACAAGCTCACCACGAACGGGAAGGGTTATAGTAAAAAGGAAAAAGCGTCAAATCATTGATTCCATTTCCAGCGCCGGATGTTTCTTCTCTTTCAAAAACGGCAGGATCTCCTCCTGCGACATACCGACGGTTTCATCCGCGATGCGGTCTGCCAGGTTGCTCACGCCGAGAGCCTCGCCGCGCGCATTTATTTTATCCCGCAGTTCTTCTTTCAGCTGCGAGGGCATCCAGACCAGGCGCGCGATGCCGCCTTCGGCTTTCAGGAATTTACCCGAGCAGATATAGTGCTTGCTGTGGCCCACGAACCCGGGTGTCACCGCGCCGCCGCCGACCGAGCCGGCCAGGGTGGTGAACTTCATGCCGCAGGGCGTGTTGTCGCCCTTGAAATCGCGGTCAACGGTCATAACGCCGTTGAACTGGTCAAGGTAGGCCGCGATGCATTCAAAGCAGCCGCAGGAGGTCATGGGGTCCTGCATGATGCTGTAGGCGTTGACGTTTTGCACCTTGCCGCGCGAGGCCTGGGCCACGAACTCGTTCACGCCGCGCCAGTTGCCCGTGCGGCCGTCATTTTCAACGCCCTTTTCGATCGGCTGGTTGGGCCCTGTCGGGTTGATCTCAAAGGCGGCCTTGCAGTCCAGCCAGTTATAGGCTCCGCACAGGCCGGTGCGCTCCGGGGTTATCACGCACACGTGCGACGGCGCGAATGACTGGCACAGGGTGCAGGAATAATAAACTCCCTCAACCTCGTCGGTCAGGTTGGCGATGCGCGCGTCGCGCAGGCTGTAGGCTTCCCGTGCTTCTTTGAGCACCTTCTGCACGCGCTCTTCCTCGGTGAAAATCGTAACCTGCACCTTGTCCAGTATTTTGCCGAAGTCCTTATGATACATGGCGTGCAGGATGCGGCCGATGTCTTTAAATGTGAAGCCCTTGTCCACGGCCTGGCGCGCAAGCCTGATCCAGGAGATATCGCGCTGGCCGATGTGCATGATGCCCTGCGCGTAGTTGATCAGGTGATGGATCTGGCGCTCGAGTATGGGCAGGAAATCCTCCTGCATTTTTCGGCCGGCGATCTCGACGTATATCGCAAGCGGAAGCTTTGTGCCGGGTTCGATATCGGGAATGTCGGGGCCCACAACCTCGATGCGGCCGTCTTCGACCTCGTCCATCTGGCGCAGCACCGAAAATTCGACCATCTGGGTGCGGCCGCCGCCGCATTCGAAATAGATGTCGTCGCCGCGCACGCGCTCGCCCTCGAAAGCGGGGCCGTAGGCAACTGGAATCGGCACTTCGGTGACGGTTACCTTCAGGCCGCGGATCTCAACCGCGCGGGCCACCATCTGGTCGTGGGGCACATTAGGAACAACGTGCTCATAGGTGCAGATGCCGGTCGGCAGCACAGCCGGGATGGGCGTATCGGCAATAACCGGGAAGCCGAAATTGATGCAGCCGGCCGCATTGGCATACCACTCGTCGGTCACCGTGCCCATGGCCAGCACAAAGGCGAAAATACGGTCCTTGTTGTAGATCAGGTTTTTACGGAAATCTCCCGGCTTGATACCGCCGAAGGCCATGGCTGCACGGCAGGCAAACCCGAGCGCGAACACGGCCCCTGAAATGTCCGGGCTGAACGGCACCAGGCGCGTACCCCAGCCGATCTGCACGCCGGCTTCAACAAGCTGGCGGGCAAAGCAGCGGCCGTTGTCCTGCGAGGCCATGAATACGTACAGGTTTTTTGTCTGCAGCTCTTCGGCGATTTTGCGGGCGGTTTCGCTGTCGGGCGCAGCGCCAACGATGGCCGCAAATCCCGGCGCGCTGCCGTCAACGAATTCGACGCCGCGCTTGCGCAGAATCACATCGCTTGCCGCGCCGAGCCAGATATTGTCATCGCCCACGTCTTCTCCGCGCAGATAGAAGTCGGGTTTCTCAAGGTAGCGCATCGCCTCGTCGATTTCTTCGTAGAACAGCGTGGCCATGCCTGCATCCAAAGCCGGGGCAAGGTAGGGCAGGGGCATGTTGTCACGGACCGGCCGGGGCAGCAGCCGACGCGCGCGCTCAAACACCAGCTGGCAGTCGCCGAGGTTTTTGACCGCGATGCCCAGCATGGCGTAAATGATCGGCAGAAAGTAGGCCGTATCCGGGAAGCCGATTTCCTGGTCCGGTCCGTAATTTTTTAGAACCCGTGCATAGGTTGTTTCAACCCGGCGCGCGATCGCGTGCGCGCCGTTGATTGCAGCAGTGCAGATTATTTTAGACAAAGTGCGCGTCTCCTCTATTCGTAGACTGTAGGGTGGACTTGCGCAGCACGTCCACCGATTTCAGCCGTTTAAAGGTGGACACGCTTCGCGAGTCCACCCTACAGTTCAACCATTTTCCTGCCGTTCAAGTCGCTTCAAGCTCGCGGCGCATGGCCATATCCATGAGCACGCGCTCGCGCGCCTTGTCAATGCCGAGGGCCGCGCGTTTTTTGTCAATGTGGGCGATCATTTTCGCGGCCATCTTGAGCGGATCGGGCTCGAAATCCCACATGCCGCCCCAGGTCTCCTCAAGTCCGTTGAACAGATAGTCGGTGAAGGTGGAGGAACCCAGGGTCGGAAAGGTTGTTCCGAAGATTGTGTACACGCCCGAGGCCACGAAATAATGCCCGATCGACACGGCCTTCTCGCTCATCCAGCCCGGGGCAGCGCCTGCGGCCGGAAGCTCACTGATGTCATCTCCCAGGCCGCCTTCCTTGACAACAGCGGTTGCTGCCATCAGGATGCGTGAATTATCAACGCAGGAGCCCAGATGCAGCACCGGCGGTATGCCCACGGTTTCGCATATCTCGGCAAGGCCTGCGCCACAGAACTTCGCCGCTTCCGGGGTCAGCAGGCCGGCCTTGCCGCAGGCCATGGCAACGCAGCCGGTCGTGAGCACGATCACATCGTTTTTGATCAATTCCTTGATCAGGATTATATGCGGCTCGTCATCGGTTGTGCGCGCATTGTTGCAGCCAACAACTCCTGCGATACCGCGGATGCGGCCGCCGATGATATTGTCGTTCAGCGGTCGGTAAGAGGAGCGGAACGTACCGCCCAGAAGATAATTGATGGTTTCATGCGAGAATCCGGCCACCATGTCCGTGCGCACATCGGGGATGTTGACGGCTGACGGATCGCGCCGTGTGAAATTATCGACTGCCGTGCGCACTATTTTTTTGGCGGTCGCTATAGCGTCGTGCTCGTCGAATTCAATATGTGTTGCGCCCTGCATCATGGCCTTGGGTGAGGTAGTGATGACCAGCGTGTGGAAGTTCTCGGCGGCCTTTTGCACAGCCTGCATGATGCACTGCACGTCCACCACCATGGCGTCGACCGCGCCGGTCGCTATGGCAAGCTCCTGCTGCAGGAAGTTGCCCGCAATCGGCAACCCGTGGCGCATCAGGATTTCATTGGCCGTGCAGCACATACCGGCCACGTTGATGCCGCGAGCGCCTTGCTTTTTCGCAAGTTCGAGCAATTCCGGGTCCTGCGAGGCGACCACCACCATCTCGGAGAGCAGAGGCTCATGGCCGTGCACGATAACGTTGACCTCATCTTTCTTGAGCACGCCAAGGTTGATGCTGCCGGCGACCGGCACGGGCGTGCCGAACATAACATCCTGCAGTTCGGTTGCGATCAGCGAGCCGCCCCAACCGTCGGAAAGTGCGCAGCGGGCGGCCTGGGCGGTAATGTTTTTATAGTCCTGGTCAACGCCGGTGTGCGTGCGGTGCATCACCTCCACCACTTCGCGGTCGATACCGCGCGGTGCCAGCCTGAGTTTGCGCCACAGTTCCTGGCGCTTGAGCGGCGCGCGTTTCAAGAACGCCAGCTCGCCTTCCTGCTGGCCGAACATTGCCACGCACTTTTCGCCGACCTGAACGGCCAGTTCCTGCACGGAAAGGTTTGCGACATCAAGGCCGAAGTCAAGCCCCAGCTGCAGCAGCTTTTGCTCATCCTTGATGCCGTAGCCGGGTATTTCACCGCGGGCGGCCAGCAGAAACACTTCGGCCACGCCGCGGCCGTGATCAGAGTGCGCGGCAGCGCCGGCTGCGACCATGCGGGCGAAATTGCGCGAGGCGATCGTCTCCTGCGTTGCACCGCACAGCCCTACCTTGGCGGGCCCGCCTTCTTCCTTTGCTGATACAACCCGGCAGGGCCCCATGGCGCAGTTTTTACAGCAGATGCCCTCCGCACCGATCGGGCAGGGCCGCATTGAAGCCGCGCGGTCAAAAACAGTTTCAATTCCACGTTCTGCGGCAATCTCGATCATCTGCCTGCTGGCTTCGCAGCTGGTCAGGAGGTCGGTCGCGTTCTTCTTCGCCATGAGTGTCTCCCTGACGCGCACGTAAAAAGTCCGGATGCTGCGTTGCGCTTCATCCTTCCCGCCCGGCGGGACGGCGTACCGTAGGGGCACGGCATGCCGTGCCCCTACAATATGATTTTGCGCTACGTACCTGCGAACTTTTTATGAGCGCGTCTTTAAAGCATGTATTTTTCTGCTTTTCTAAAATTCACCAACCTTACGCGGGCTTTTTACGGCGCTCGCTGCCGTAGCCTTCGCTGTACCAGTAATGCAGGTCTGTTGTGACATGCTGCAGCTTCTCATCGCGGCCGCGCACGATATCCCGCCAGTCATTTTTCACCGGCCCGCCTTGATCGCCGGACTCAATAGGCTCCCAGCTTGACAGGGGCTTAAAGGCCGGCGCTGCTTCGGCAGCGCGCGTTGCAGGCTTGGGTTCGGGAGAAGCACTCTGCGGGTGCTGCTTTTCTACTGCTGCGGGCGCGCCGCTTGACAGCAGCAGTCCGGTGCGCTCATCGTCGGGGTCAAGCGCCTTGATCAGGGCCACAGCGTAGCCGGGCGCCAGCTCAATGGGCATATCCATGATCTTGACGATTTCACACAGCGCGCCTTCGCGCAGGCGCTCGGCCACCGTGGAGGCCTCGCCGCTCAAGGCCGCCCCTGTTGTTTTGCTGGCTGCAGATTTTGTTACAACCGCGGGCATTTCAAAACCGCCCAACTGCGCGATATAGGTGCGCACCTGCCGCACAGCCTCGGGGTGGCGCATGACCAGCATGCCCGCCCCGGCTCCGAGCAGCGTTACTGCGGTGACAGCTTCCATGAGAATGCCGCGCTCGGCGGCATCGCCCATGGCCTCATCCGTGGGCTGTTTGGCTTCCTTGCATTTCCAGACCTCATCTGCCAGGTTGCATAAAAAAGGACTTTGCAGTTTTTGATCGTCCTGGGCAAGCGCTGCCTGCCGGATGCGCTCCATGACGGAGAAGGTATACTCAAGGCCGTAGCCGAGTCCGCCGGTGGTCGGGTCAATAATTATTTTTTCAATGGGCACGCCCAGGTTGTTGAGCAGAATGTTGAGCTGCTTGGCAAGGTTGATGTCGATCGGGCTGTTCGCAACCAGGCTGAGATCGTGAGCCAGGGCCTTGGCGCCCAGCTGTTTGTGATTGGCCTCGTCAACCGGGCCGATCAGAATGTGGGCGTCAGCGCATTCTTCAGCGACACGGGAGAGAACCTCGGCATCTTTCTCCACGTTGGCCGTGCCCCAGACCAGAAGCGGCACGTCAATTGCGTCAGCCACGGCCCGGGCAGTGCGGGCGGCCTCTTCAGCGCTGCGGTTAAGCCCGTTGGGATCGGTGCTTTTGAGCCACAGCTGGATAAAGTCGGCGCCGTATTCGTTCTGGGCTTTCAGCGCCCATGCGACCGGGTCGGCCAGCACATCCGCATACGGCTCCGCACAGGCCGGGGCCCAGTCCTGCGGCGCACAGTCGAGCACCTGTATGCCGATGCGCGGCGCATTGGGCATTGTGCCCTCAAAGCGGCAGAAGGGAAAAGCCGTGTCGCCGCCGATCGTAAAGGCGCGGCTGCCCTCGCCGATGGTTTTCGTGCGCACGCTGCCCAAATAGGTCTGCCGGGGGATGTCAAGGGTCATGATGTTTCTCCTGATGTATTTATCCGGCTGTTGACAAACGTCCATCTGCGGCGTTGCGCGCACCCTGCGTCACTGCGGCGTACACAAACGTACGCCTCATTCCTCGGGTTTTGCGCGCCTTGCATCTGAACATTTTTGAACAGCCTGAAAAAATATGCGTTTAAATCCTTAGTACCGTAGGGTGCGCCGTGCGCACCGCTTTTGTTTGTGGATGGTGCGCATGGCGCACCCTACATCTGTGGAGGGACGCGCTTCTGCGCGTCCGGATTTTATTTCATACGGCCATGACGAAGCATGGCCCTCCAAAAGGCCAATTCTGTCAACCGCAGGCGATCTGGGCCGCCCGGACCGTATTTTTCATCAGCATGGTGATGGTCATGGGGCCCACGCCGCCCGGAACGGGCGTGATGGCTCCGGCGATCTCGCGGGCAGCCTCAAAATCGACATCGCCCTTGAGGATGGCTATCTTTTTGCCGGTCTTTTCGCTGATCTTTTCCCCGACCCGGTTAACCCCAACATCAATAACACAGGCTCCCGGTTTTATCCACTCCGGTTTTACCAGCCCCGGCACGCCAGCAGCCACGATCAGGATGTCGGCCCTGCGGCAGTGGCGCTCCATCTCCTTTGTGCGGGTATGCACCACGGTAACCGTGGCGTTTGCCCCACGGGCCTTTTGCAGCAGCATGTTCGCAATGGGCTTGCCCACGATATTGGAGCGGCCTACGACCACCACCTCGGCCCCGCTGGTTTCAAAGCCGGAGCGCACGATCAGCTCCTGAATGCCGGCCGGGGTGCAGGGCGGGAATTTGACCTGGTCGCCGCCGATCATCAAGCGGCCCACGTTCACGGGATGGAAACCGTCGACATCCTTGTCAGGGTCAATGGCGTTCAAAACGGCTGATTCGTCGATGTGGCCCGGAAGCGGCAGCTGCACCAGAATGCCGTGAATGGAAGGGTCGCGGTTGTAGCCTTCGATCAGGCAGAGCAGTTTCTCCTGCGAGATGTCTCCCGGCTGGCTGTCCTGCACGGAGTGAAAGCCCAGCTCGTGGGCGGTTTTCTGTTTGGCGGTCACGTAGCTGACCGAGGCCGGATTGTCGCCCGCAAGGATCGTGACCAGACCGGGCATAACGCCGTGGCGCTGCTTGAGCTCTTCAACCGCGGTTTTCAGTTCTTCGCGGATTTGAGCTGCGATTTCGGTGCCGCTGATTATCTTTGCCGTCATGCTCTCTCCTTTAACGCACCCGCAACAAGGCCGTATACTGCGTTGCGCTGCGTTCTCGTTCACTGCGGCGTACACAAACGTACGCCTCATTCACTCGTACTTGCGCGCCTTGTCTACGGCTTCTTTCGGGCGCGTTTGTGATTGTTGATATGGTGCAAATTTTTCATGATTGCGCGTGCCTTGCATCCGATCATTTTTGAACAGCCTGTTAAAAATTGCTTTTCCCGTGCCATGGAAGAACCCGTCGGGTCGGCGTACGGTAGGGGCACGGCATGCCGTGCCCCTACAAATGATTTTGCGCGTTTTGTCCGTGGCCTTTTTGTATCACATTGCAAGAACTGTTTCCGCGATCTGCTCCATGGCCCTGACAGCCGGGCTGCCGTCAGGCAGTTCCATGACGGTGCGAGCGGCGATTTCAAATTCCGGCACGAGCGGATCAACGGGCACGCGGCCTGCAAGCTCAATGCCGTTGGATGCAAGTGCGCTTGTGAACTGCGCTGAGAGCTCATCGGGAGCCCGGTTGACCACCAGCAGCACCCGGCCCACCTGCAGCTTCATCTCAGAGGCCAGATCGCGCACGCGCTCAGCCGCGCGCAGCCCGTTGAGCGAATAGTCGGATACCAGCACCAGCGTGTCGACGGCCTGGGCCGTGCGGCGGCTTAAATGCTCGAGCCCGGCCTCATTGTCGATCACCACAAAGGGATAGTTCTTCCCCAAAGACTCCAGATATTTGCGCAGCATATTATTGATATAGCAGTAACAGCCCGGGCCTTCGGGCCGGCCCATGACCATCAAATCGATTTCGCGTGATTCAACCAGGGCCTGGGCAAGCTGCATTTCCAGCCAGGCTTCCTTGGGCATGCCGGCCGGCACCTGATCGCGATGCGCGAAAAAATCCTCGCGCGTTCCCCCGATGGTTGCAAGCGTTTTTTCAGCGCACAGGCCCAGGGCTGCGGGCAGGTTTGTGTCCGGGTCGGCATCAACCGCGAGAACCGGCCGTTTGCCGCTTTTGACCAGAGATCGGATGAAAAGCGCGGCAATGGTTGTCTTGCCGGTGCCGCCCTTGCCGGCGATGGCGATGACCCGGCTCATTGGGCTGCTCCCGCGCGTGCCGACGGAAAGACTGCATTCGGGAACAGGCGCGCGTCCGTGTGCGGCAGGAACATTGCGGCCACGTAGCGGTCCATAAATGAGCTGTCGTCGCTGAGCTCAATATTGGTCATGTTGCGGCTGATGCGCCCGGCATCGGCAAGCATGGCGCCTGACAGGCAGGCCATCTGCGCGCCCAGCAGGGACGCGTTGCCGATGAAGACGAAGCGCTCAGGCGCGATATCAGGCAGCAGTCCGATAGTGATGGCCTCGCGCACGTTAAGAAAATCACCGAACGCGCCGGCGATAATAACCTGCTGCAGATCCTCAAAGCCAAGCGAGGCCTTTTCAAGCAGGCACTGGTATCCGGCGAACATGGCGGCCTTGGCCCGCAGCAGGTTGTTGATGTCGGGCTCGGTAATGACCACGTCTTCGTTGCCGTTTTCCTCGGCTTTGCTGAGCACGAATTCCATGCCGTCAGGGCCTTTTCTGATGCGCGGTGATGAGCACTGTGTGTTGAAACGTCCGTTCTGGTCGATAATGCCGGTTGTCAGAAAGCAGGCCAGGATGCTGATGGCGCCTGAGCCGCAGATGCCCCGGGCCGCAGCGTGTGCGACCGTGATGATCATCGGTTCAAGCGTTGCAGGATCGATGTGCAGGCGCTCGATCGCGCCGGGCGCTGCGCGCATGCCGCAGCGAAGACCTCCGCCCTCAAATGCCGGGCCGGCTGAGCAGGAGGCCGTCATCAGCCAGTCCCGGTTGCCCAGCACGATCTCGCCGTTGGTGCCGATATCGATAAACAGGCACAATTCGGGGCGCGTCGAGAGGCCGGAGGCCAGTACGCCGGCAACGATGTCGCCGCCAACATAGGCTGCCACGGCCGGGAAAAGCTGCAGCGGGATTCCGGCCGGCACGCGCAGGCCGAGCAGCTGCGCCCTGAGCGGCGGAAACATATTGACGACCGGCGTGTAGGGCGCCTGGCGGATGTATCTGGTTTCAAGGCCGAGCAAAAGGTGGCTCATGACCGTGTTGCCGGCTGCGATGACATGCGATATGCATGCGGGCTCAATGCCCGCATCGCGAATAAGTGAGTCGATAATACTGTTCAGGCCTTGAAGTACGGCCTGCTGCAGCAGCGCACGACCGCCTGGCTTCTGGGCCTGCACCATGCGGGTGATCACGTCGTCGCCGTATTTGATCTGGGGGTTGTAATGAGATGCAAGCGCGATTGCTTCGCCGGTGCGCAGATCAAGCAGCCTGCCCCACAGCGACGTGGTTCCTATATCAATGGCAATTGCGAAGGTCTGCGGTGTCGTATCGTCCGGCTCAACGCGGATGATGCTCAGCAGCGGCGCAGGCCCGGCCCCGTTGCCGGGCGGCGACTGGCACGTGAGCGGCTCAAGCGTAACCGTTACAAGCCTGTTGCCTGAGCGCACTGCTTCCGGCAGTTCATGCAGGACCGCGGGATCAAGCGCGAGGGGGTCGAATCCGTGCTGCTGCTTTAAAGCGCGCATGAGCCGGGCAGCGTCCGAGGCCGTGTCGGTCAGCGAGGGCGCATCGATTGTGACGCACACCTTTCGCACAGCCGGGGGACCTTCGCACGCACTAGCGAGGTCGGGCGCGGCAGCGCGGCCGGTGCGAAGCTCCTGCGGCGGCGCTTCAAGCTTTGAAGTGTGGATGAGCGCAATGGTCGCATCGCTCATGACCCGCGTGCCGCAGGCCAGGCGGAAGCCCTCTTCAATATCCTGCGCAGCGAGAAGTCCGCCCGGAGCGCAGTCAACCGTGCCGGAAACGAGCCGCACGCGGCAGCGGCCGCAGGTTCCCTGGCCGCCGCAGGCGGCGTTGATGTGCACGCCGGCCTCCATGGCCGCGTCAAGTACGGTTGTCCCCTGCGGGACGCTCACGCGCACATCAAGGGGTGTAAATTGTACGGTAACGTTTTTCATAATTAAAACAAACCGTGGACTTTGCCGGTTTTGGTATCAATGTCGATGCGGCGGAACGCCGGGTTCGAACCCGTGCCGGGCATCAGGCTGATGGAGCCCGCGCAGGGGCACAGAAAACGCGCGCCCGAGAAAATCAGTATGTCCCTGATCGGCAGCACCCAGCCCTTGGGCACACCCTTGAGCGAGGGGTCATGGCTCAGGCTCAGATGGGTTTTAACCATCAGGGTGGCGTAGTCGGCGTACTGCGGATCGTTTTCACATATCTTCGCTTTCTGCAGGGCTTCGGGCTCCCAGAACACACCGTCGGCGCCGTAGATATCGCGCGCGATCATCTCCACGCGGTCGCGCAGCTTCATCTCGAGCGGATACATGAAGGTGAAATCGTTTTTCTCCCCGCAGGCCTCGATCACCGCGTCAGCCAGCTCCAGCGCGCCCTCGCCGCCGCGCAGCCAGTGCTCGCTTGCGGCGCAGCGGGCTCCTGCCGCCTCGGCCGCTTTTTTAACCATGGCGATCTCGGCCTTCGTGTCCGTGCAGAACGTGTTGATGCACACCACCGGCGTGATCCCGGCTTTTTTCAGGATGCCGATATGGTGCACCATGTTGCACAGGCCCTGCTCCAGCAGGCGTAGATTCTCACGGGTGTATTCCTCTGGCAGGGCCTTGCCCGGAATGACCGCCGATCCCCCGCCGTGCATTTTCAGCGCCCGGATCGTGGCGGTCAGAACCGATACATGGGGCTTGAGCCCGCTCAGGCGGCATTTCACATTGCAGAATTTTTCAAACCCGATGTCGGCGGCAAATCCGCTTTCGGTCACGTGATAGTCAAACAGCTTCAGCCCGATGCGGTCGGCGATGATGGATGACTGACCCACGGCGATGTTGGCGAACGGGCCGGCATGTACCATGCAAGGCTGGTATTCGGCCGTGCACAGCAGCGTTGGGTTGATGGTATTGCGCATCCAGGCGGCCATGGCGCCGCCCACCTCGAGGTCGCCGGTGGTGACCGGCCGGCCCTGCTTGTCGAACGCCACCGTTATTTTATCGAGCCGTTCGCGCAGATCAGCCAGGTTGCGCGCAATCGACAGGATCGCCATGCACTCGGATGCGGCTACGATGCCGAATTTCGACTGCATGGTAAAACCGTCGGTGCGGCCGCCGATGCCGATGATGATGTTGCGCAGGCTCTGGGCGCACACGTCCAGGGCCCAGCCGAACTCAACCCGGGTCGGGTCGACATCAAGGCGGCGGATGCCGCTCAGGCGCAGGAGCTGCTCGTCTGAGTAGTTGCGTTCATGCTGCATGCGCGCGGTCAGGGCGGCCATGGCGAGATTGTGCGCGTTCATGATGTCGTTGATGTCGCCGGTCAGACCAAGTGAAAACTCGGTCATGGGGATCAGCAGCGCGTTACCGCCGCCGGCAGCCGTGCCCTTGACATTCATGGTGGGGCCGCCCGAGGGCTGGCGCAGGGCGCCGCCCACACTTTTGCCGCGCTTGCCCAGGCCCTCGATCAGGCCGATCGAGGTCGTGCTTTTGCCCTCGCCGAGCGGGGTCGGCGTAATGGCGGTAACTTCAATATATTTGCCGTCGGGCTTGCCCCGCAGGCGCTCGATGATGCGCATGAAATCAAGCTTTGCCAGCCGGCCCATGGGCAGCAGCTCGCCCGCTTCAAGGCCCAGCATGTCACGCATGCGGCCGTGATCGGGCATATTTTCTTCAGCCGCCTCTGATATCTGCCAGTCCTGCAATGTGCGCGGATCATAAGGCATGGGATGGTTCCTTTTTCGTACTGTACTTCAGCTTTGTGCTTCGTGTGGGAATGGGAGCAATCCGCAGATTGAACGCCTGACAATCAGCGCAAACAGGTGTCCAGCCCACATGGCGCAGCGGGCACCATTATGCTGCACGACTATATATATAGGGAAGGCAGTATATTTCGCCGGTGTGGTTTTGTCAAACCGCTTTTTACGGAGGGCATTTCGAGCAGGTTGAGCGGAACAGGGCCGTGGTGAGGTAGCGGTCGCCGCGGTCGCAGATCAGCGTCACAATCGTGCCGCTCGACATGTCGGCGGCCAGTTTGAGCGCCCCGGCAACAGCGGCTCCGCTTGACATGCCGGCGAAAATGCCCTCGGTCAGGGCCAGAGAGCGGCAGGTGTCAAAGGCGAGCTCATCGTCGATGGTGATTTTTTCATCCAGGCGGTTTTGCTCGTAGATTTCCGGCACGATCGCCTCCTGCATGTTCTTCAGGCCCTGGATCGCGTGCCCGGGACGCGGCTCAACGCCGACGATGCGCACGCCGGGCTTTTTCTCCCTGAAGTAGCGCGACACACCCATAAGGGTTCCGGTTGTGCCCATGCCGGCAACGAACACGTCGATTTCCCCGCTGGTCTGGCTTGAAATTTCCGGACCGGTGGTTTCATAGTGCGCCAGATAATTGTTGGGATTGCTGAACTGGTTGGGCATGTAGTATTTTTCCGGATGTTCGCCGACGATCTGGTGGGCGCGCCGGATCGCGCCGTCGGTAGCCTCTTTTGGCGGGGTCAGTATGACCGTGGCGCCGTAAGCTTCCAGAATGCCCTTGCGCTCCATGCTTACGCAGCCCGGCATGCACAGCACAACTTTGTAGCCCTTGGCCGCGCCGATCATGGCAAGGGCGATACCCGTATTGCCTGAGGTTGGCTCGAGGATAACCTTGTCATGTGTCAGCTGCCCGCTTTTTTCAGCTTCTTTAATCATGTAGTATGCGGGCCGGTCCTTGACCGAGCCGCCGGGGTTGTTGCCTTCGAGTTTGCACAGTATGCGCACCCGGCGATTGGGGTTCATGCTGGTGAGTTCAACCACCGGGGTGTTGCCTATGCCCGCGAGAATGCTCATGGCCTGCCTTTCATGCAGCCGGCTGTTGAAAAACGCCCATCTGCTGCGTTGCGCTCGTCATTCGTCACTGCGGCGTACGGGAGAAGTACGCCTCATTCCTCATAACTGCCTGCAAGCAGGTGTCGGAGACCGCGCGCGTCTTGCATCTGTGCATTTTTGAACAGCCTTTATAAAAAGACTTTTTTAACAATCTGTTAGAGCCCCGTCTTTGCGGGCTAAAAATTTAAGAAAAATATACCTAACCGGGGGGGGCGTCAAGGGTTTTGATAGGGTTTTGATAGGGCTGTGAAAAATCGGGGGATGATCCTGTTTTTGGGAGTACTTGCGAAAAGGCTGTAGGCCGGACTAATCCGCCGTGGCGGAGTGTCCGGCGTTTTATATCTCTCCTATGCTGCCGGACACGCACTGCTTTGTCCGGCCTGCAGCTGATTTTAGCTTTCAGGGTTTTAACCCCATCGTTTCGCTGCGTAGGGGCGACCGGCCGGTCGCCCCTACAATGCCGTTCCCGCGAGCAGGTGCTTCTATCGGTCATTCCGGCGCAGAGACTGTGTCGCAATAGCCAAATATGTCATTCCGAACGAATGTGAGGAATCTTAAGTAGTTGATTTTCTTGAACTAAAGATTTCTCCCTTCGGTCGAAATGACCGAAAAAATGAATTGCGACACAGTCTCTGCGCCGGTTTGACGGACTGGGATGCGAAACGCCGGGGCGCCCTTTCTTGGGGGTACCCCTTCTTTTGGCGGAAAAGAAGGGGTACGGATTTTAAGCGTCAGGGTTTTTTAAGCAGGGTTGCGGGTTTGATGGCGCCGTTACCGAAGGCGTCCTGAATGCGGTCAATGGCCTGGTTCAGGCGCTTTGTTTTCCGTTCGCTTCCCTGTTCGTCAAAGAGGCTTTGCTGGTGCGGGGCTTCGGGGCTGTAAAGATTGGAAACGCTTACGCCCAGCAGCCGAACCGGAACGCGGCCGATGTCGGTTTTGTCGATAAGGCCGCAGCATTCGCGGTAAATGACGCCGCTGTCATCGACCGGTTCGTTGATCGTGATCGATCGGGTGATCTGCCGGAAGTCGGCATATTTGACTTTCAAACAGATGGTGCGGCCTCGTGCGTTCTCATGCCGGAGACGCGCGGCAACTTTCACGGCAAGCGCCAGCAGTTCGCGCCGGGCTGTGTCTGTGTCCCGTATGTCTTCAGTAAACGTCTCTTCATTGCCGATCGATTTTGCCTCTTGAGCGGTCTCAACCTCACGCTCGTCAATGCCTTGAGCGAGCCGGTGGAGGGCTTCGCCCTGAAAGCCGAGTTTTGCGATGAGCAGGTCAACCGGAAGGCCGACCAGGTCGCCGATGGTCTGCACGCCCAGCAGATGCAGGCTGCGGCAGGTAACGGGGCCGGCGCCCCACAGGCGCTCGATCGGCAGCGGGGCCAGGAATTCTCGCTCGCGGCCCGGTTCGACCACGGTCAGGCCGTCGGGCTTTTGAAGATCGGAGGCTATCTTGGCAACGGATTTATTTGAGGCTACGCCCGCTGAAACGGTCAGGTTCAGTTCCTCGCGCACGCAGCTCTTGATCTGAGCAGCAATTTCAGGGGGGGAGCCGAACAGGCGCACACAGGCGGTCACGTCAAGGAACGCCTCATCGATCGACAGCGGTTCGACCAGGGGCGTGAAGCGCTCGAAGATCGCAAATACCTGGCGCGAGATCTCACTATAGCGCTGCATGCGGGGCGCAAGGTACACGCCTTCAGGGCAGCGCCGCCTTGCCTCGGCAATCGGCATGGCCGAGCGCACGCCAAATGTGCGCGCCTCGTAGGAGGCGCTTGCCACCACGCCCCGATGGCTGGTGCCGCCCACGATGACCGGCCGGCCGCGAAGCGCAGGGTCATCCAGCACTTCAACGGCGGGGTAGAAGGCGTCCATGTCTAAATGAATGATTGCTTTAGTCCACATGGCATTTATTCCGGCGGGTTCTGGAATCCAGGAATTAAAAAATTTGTCGTACCCCTTCTTTGCCGCCAAAGAAGGGGTACCCCCAAGAAAGGCGCCCCTGCGTTTCGCGTCCCGACCAAGGTCGGGATTCCCTCGCCGGGTACATGATCGCGGGAACGGCACGAACTCGCACATTTGGGCGCTCAGACAGCGTGCCGTTCGTATCCGCGCTCATGCACCCGTCTCGGCTGCGAAACGATGGGGTTTAAAACCCACAACCTAAATCAAAAAAATCTACACATTTTTTTTGTATGTTTGGGTTCTATGTTTTAAAAACCCGTTTGCAGCGATGCCGAACAAAAGGCATGGGCACGGGTGCCGGCGGCACGCTGTTTGAGCGCCCGAATGTGCGAGTTCGTGCCGCCGCCGTGAACATGTCTTTTGTGAGGGCATCCCGACTTTAGTCGGGACGAGTTGCTGGGCGCCCTTTCTTTGGTTCGTTTCTTTGGAGCGAGCAAAGAAATGAACAAAAAGTTTTTTTTGTTTGGGTTCCGGCTTTAGCCGAGAGGTTGTTTTAAGAAGCTGGCTACTTGCCCGCGCGGAATTCTTCGATCGTTTTGCCGCGCAGGCACTCGGCCAGTTCCCACACATAGTTGTACATGTGCAGGCCCTTGGAGCACACGATCATTTCGCCGTCCTGCACGCCGATCTCGGAGGCGATATACTCCTTCATCATCTGCATGCCGGCCAGGTTGGCGGGAAAACCGCCCCACAGATCCCAGGAGCGGAAGTTGATGATGAAGTGCAGCGCGTTGTCCTGGATGCGGGTGTCGATGGCGCGCAAACAGGGCGGGTCCTGCAGCAGCATGTCGGTCGGGTGGGCCACCTGCAGCACCATCTGGTTGTTGCGATAACCCTTGTTCTTGTAGGTCCAGATTAAAAGTTCGATCTGGTTCAAAAACAGGTCGTCGCCGTCACGGATGATGATCTGGGGGTTGTTCCACACCTCCGGCTCCTGGATGAGGATATCGGTATTGGTTTTGCTGTTGTGCTCATGCCAGGCGCGGTCAAGCGGATAGCGGCACATGCGCTGGCCGTAGGTGTAGGATTCGCCGGGCTGCATCGCGCCGGTCATGAGATAGGGCACGTAGTCGTCAAGGTAGTCGTCGGCCACCGGGTTGGGCAGATTGTACTGCGAGGGGATCTGCGGCAGCAGGGGCCGCGAGCCGGGGTAGCGGATGTGCACGGTGATATAGTCGAACTCAAGTCGCTTCTGGCCCGCGTACGAGCCGCGATCGATCGTAAAATCGCGCCCGTTCTCAACGCAGCGGTACACGGTTTGAAACCAGGCATCAGGAAGCGATGTCGCCTCGATGTGCAGCGGAGTAAATCGTCGTTTATCAGTCATTTACTAACCCCTCGTTACGTACAGCATGTTTTGCGTCTCAAAAAATATCGGGAACTTTACCACAGGGGGGAACGATTTTCACGGGAAAAATGGAGCATGCCAGTTCTGGACAAGGTTGTTTACAAAGGACAATTTATGACACGGGTGGGCAGAGGATGTTTGTGTATTTTGTAAACAACGTCCCCAAGGATGCCCCGATGCAAGGCTATCCTGTTCAGCCACTTATTTAAAAACAACATCAAGATTTATAGCGGTCAATCAAGCCATGGAGGATTTCAAAAAGGCCTTCAAGTTTATCTATATCTGGTTTAGATGGATCTGAATAATTTTCATCAATATGTGGGTAGTAATCCCATTGTTTTGTTTCGCCTTGGAAGGTAATTTTGATTTTTTCAAAATCATCATCATTAACCATACCTTCTTGACTAAACTCGTCAATTTTCCACATCACATGCTTTATATATCTATAAAGAGAAAGGCTTTCCAGTGCGTTTAGCTTGCGGGTATATTTTCTACCCCACTCATGTGAATAAGAAAATTTGCTATTTTGGTCAATCTTGAAATCCTCATTGCTATATTCGGTCTGTTTCCATGGATTTGCAACCAGGTGAGCATCAAGCTCAAATGATTCAATCTCTTTTGATACTGTTTCTTGCAGCAATCGTATTGCTATTACTTCCCAGAAATCATTTTCAATCTGTTCTCCCTGTTCAAAAAATACACGACAAGCCGGATCATCATCTTTCTTAAATTCCAATGCCGAATAATCACGAGTCGACCAGACCAGCGCAGCACGTCGCAGCTTGCTTTTTTGATTGCCCAGCAGGAATTTCCAGCCGTTTCGCGCACTGTATTCAATTGGCTGCTGATCCATACAGGCATCAATAAAACAGGCCTCTTCAGATTCGAAAACAAAGGAAGCAAGAAGGTTCGCCAGACTCCCTTCAATTACCCTTACAGCAAAATCTATGTCGCGAGTTTCATTGTAATCCCGTCTGTGTCGAACAAAATTCGGTGATGAACTGACATGATTATCAAAATGTTTCATGCTTTCGTAATCCATAATCCTGTGGGCCAGTTCGTGGAAATACGTCATAACAAAACAGGTTTTAAATTTTTCCTCGTCGCCCAAAGCTAAATTTAATTTTGATACAGCCTTTTTAGCGAATGCATTGCATCTCTCGGGCGCAATTAAAATTGCTGGTTCATCCTTATTAAGTTGTTCATGGGGTAAGTTCAAAGCCACCGTGTTTTTTACATACAAACCCATTGGCAAAAATTTCGACTGCTGATCTGGGCAATCAGTAAGCCTTTGAAAAAAATGGTTACTCCAATCTTTGACATCTTTAACAATGAGCTCTGCTAAAACAGTCTCAAGACAATCCTTACGATACCTTATTTTTTTATCCTCAGGATAAAGCTTGTCAATCAGGTCATTACTTACAAGAACACAACGGGTTGCGGTATAGGCCTTTCTAAATAAACCAGCCCCCCATCGCTTGGCGTACTGACCAACAATCTGTTCAAGCGTAGATGTAGTAAAACCGTAAGGAAGTAGAAGGTCGTCAGGATTAATGATTTTTTTCATTGATCTTACCTCATATAATTTGTTGACATTTTAAAAAAACTGCCCGGTTTTGAAATCCCTTACACCGGAAAAGGTGATTTATTTTTTCCCATTCGGCCATGCCAAAGCATGGTCTTTGTATATTAAAGAAGACTGCACTGTGTGCACCATTCCAACTATCCATGGTTGGCCGCAGATTGCGACCAGGGCTTAATTTTTTTGAGCGCCGGGCCGAGAGCGCGCTCGGTAACTTCCGTATCGTGTGCAGCCTGGGCGCGCAGCCAGTAGCCGTTTGAGAGGCCGAAAAAACGGCACAGCCGCAGGTCGGTATCAGCCGTGATCGAACGCCTGCCCGCAATAATCTCGCTGATGCGCTGGGCAGGAACCCCGATCTCCTTGGCCAGACGATACTGGCTGAGCTGCATGGGCTTGAGAAATTCTTCCAGGAGCAGCTCTCCGGGAGTGACAGGATCAAGCTTGCTCATATTCTTTCTGCTATCTGCCAGCGGTGCGCACGGCGCACCCTGTCGACTTCAGAAATATTGGGAGCGAAAACGGGTGACAGACGGTTCTATTAAATTTCTTCCGGCGTGGATTCACAGGCTTTTTTGATTTTGTCCACGAGTCCGGGGATATCTTCTTTAATCACACGCCACACGGTTTTCAACTGAACCCCGAAATAGTGGTGCGCTATCTTGTCGCGCATGCCCGCCATTTGCCGCCAAGGTATTTCAGGGTAGGAGCTTTTAACCTGATCAGGAATATTTTTTGCCGCTTCGCCGATAATTTCAAGACAGCGAACAACAGCGTAATTGGTTTTGCTATCCAGGGCAAAGGCCTCATAATCAAGGCCCCCCGTATACTCGAGGGCCTTGAGCATATTGTCATGCATATCCTGCAGATACACCCTGACATTGCGCTTCATACAAGCACCACGGTCGGCAGAATATATTTTGCGAGCTCAGGGCGGATGCACTCGCGCGGCACAAGGTCGACCTTTTCATGCAATTCGTCGCTGAGGTAATTTTCCAGATCAACGATATCAAGCAGGCTGGGGGTTTCCTCGTAATCCACATACACATCAAGATCGCTGTCGGCTTTCTGTTCACCCCGAACGCGTGAGCCGAAAATGCCGATTTCGCGCACACGGTAACGGGCTCGCATTTCTTTTTTCAGGGAGGATAAGGTCTGTTTTATTTCTTCAACGCTTTTCATGGCTGAACCTTCCGACAGGCAAACCCAGTAAGCCATACACGCAAGGGCCGGCACCGCAACTATGCACGTGCACTATGCCGGAGTATAGGCAAACCAGTATCAGGGTGTCAATACATTTACGGGTTTTCAACTCAGGGCATATTCGGCCTGTCCCCATGTGCGGCCTTGAGAAATAATTCTCTGCGCCTCAGCGGGAGGAAGGGCCAAATTTGGTCTGCCCCTTGGGGCTTTTATGTAACAAGCCGATCCAGCAGGATGTCCTCAACATTCCGTCGTGAATCTATAACCGATACAACAAAAACTGTTGTGTCGGTTATGCGGTACAGTATCCGCCAGGGATTCACCATGATTTCCCGGTATAAGTGAATGCCCTGGTCTTTCAGCTCCGGCACAATCCTGCCCCGGTCAGGCATGGTGTAAAGGGCTGTGGTTTTTCGTCTGATTTTTTTAAGAATGTTCAGCGCATTGCCCGGGCTGTCAGCCGCGATGAAGGAAAGTATCCGCTGCAGATCGACGCGTGCTGCAGCAGCCCACCGGACATGGTATCTTTTGCTCATGTGCGGCTTTCGTTGAGCGCACGCTCGATTTCATCAAACATATCTTTCTGTTCTATTGTCCGGCCCTGCCGAATGTCGGCTTCCCCGGCCGCAACAAGTTTTAAAAGGCCGATGGCGTTGCGCATGTTTTCATAACTCTGCGGGTCCTGGAGCACGGCCCGAGGCTCTCCGTTCTGTGTTATGATGACAGGGCGGTGCGTTTCATTGATCTGATTGAGCAGGCTGGCTGCATGTGATTTCAAATGCGTGATCGGTTTGATATCGCGGGTAATATTCATGACGGGGTTCCTCCAGTCCGAAAAAGGTACCATAAACGGACCGATAGTCAAGGTTTATTCAAGCCGCGGAATAACGGGATACTTCCTTTATTTCTGCCAGGGCACGCACGGTGCACAGTGTTCAAATTTGAGGAAACCGGGAGAAAGGTGACAGATTTACTTTCCCCCGCTTGAGAATGTCGGAGCATGGCTCTCCAATAATCCAGTCTCTTTAAACATTATCCATGATTGGCCACAGGTTGCGCCCAGGGCTTAATTTTTTCAGCGCCGGGTTGTGGGCGCGCTCGGTAACTTCCGTATCGTGGGCAGCCTGGGCGCGCAGCCAGTAACCGTTGGAGAGGCCGAAAAAACGGCACAACCGCAGATCGGTATCAGCCGTGATCGAACGCCTGCCCGCAATGATCTCGCTGATGCGCTGGGCGGGCACCCCGATTTCCCTGGCCAGTCGGTACTGGCTGAGCTGCATGGGTTTGAGAAATTCTTCCAAGAGCAGCTCCCCGGGAGTGACAGAATCGAGCTTTCTCATATTCTTCCTGCTATCTGCCGGCGGTGCGCGCGGCGCACCCTGCGAGATACCCCTCACGTTGCCAAGTGTTTACAGTTACGGAAACTGTATCACACGAAAAATCGATTTTCACGGGAAAAGTAGTGCAGGTGCCGCGCACACAGCACCCATCAGAATGCCTGATTTCTGCTTGCCTCCCAGAAAGCGCGCGGCGTCATAATGCGGGCTTGTTTATACTGAGCGATCACCAGCAGATCCTTGTCGCCCGTGATCACAACATCCGCATTGCCGGGGGCTATCAGGCCGAGAACCATTAAATCAGCCGGATCGCGGCAGACCTTTCGGTCAACTTTCTCCGGTTTGAACATTTCGGCATTGTGGCGCAGAACAGTCAGAAACTCGGCTATAACCGGGGGAGCAACTTTGAGCTTTGTGCTGAGCTTCTTTTCAATCTCCCGCAGAATGCCTTCGCCCAGGATCAGATGGTGATGTTCAAGACATAGCTCCAGAACCGCTTCGCACAGGCCCCGTGCAGCCACGGCCGCAATAGCGACATTAGAGTCGATAATAACCCTCATGAAAGGGCCTTGAAAACATCTTCATCCGTCAAAAGGCCCTGGGCTTCGGCAAAGGGGAGCATTTTTTTGCGCACGGACCGGAACCTCTCCACGGCAATGTAGCGGCGCAGTGATTCCCGCACCACATCGCTTACGACCTTTTTTTCCTCCCGGCAGATCTTGTCCAGATCAGCCTTGAGCGATTCAGGCAGACGAATAGTGAGTGTTGTCATGGCGTGCCTCCTGTCATGTAAGACAATGTAGTGCATCGAAAGGCGGCTGTCAACCGTTTTCCTGTTTGAGAGCCATATTCGGCCTGTCCCCTTGTGCGGCGTTGAGAAATAACCCTCTGCGCCTCCGCGCCTCTGCGGGAGAAGGTTCCCGGTTAGTTTATATTTCGCGCAGGGACGCAGAGACGCGGAGAATGACGGAAAACGAGATCGAAAAAAAGCGGGGAATATGCACTAAAAGAGGCCCCGCATGCTGCGTTTCGCGATGCCGGATTGAAATCTAGGGTGCCTTTTGCTATGCTGCACGAAAGCCCGGCAACGTCTACGCGCTCATCCGCACAGCAGCCTGCCCCGGGGGCTGTCATCACCCGGAGATCCTTATGATACCGAGGAAAATTCTTGGCACAGCACAGACCCCTGATGGAACAGGCGAGCTGCAGCTGTCTCGAAGGGGTGATGATTTTTTTATCTCCTATAACGGCAAAGAGCTTATGAACAGCCGCATGCACGGCTCTGAGGATCTGCTGGCCGAGTTTGCCTGCAGGCCCGTTGCCTGCCGTCAGCAGGCCAGGGTGCTTGTCGGGGGGCTCGGCCTTGGCTATACCCTTGCCGCTGCCCTGGCGGTCGTGCGCAAAGACGCTGCCATTGTTGTTGCCGAGCTCGTGCCGGCCGTGGTCCAGTGGAACCGCAGCCTGTGCGGACACCTGGCCGGGCATCCGCTGGAGGACTCCCGCGTTATTGTTGAGGAGCACGACGTGTGCGCTGTCGTAAAAAGAGCCCGGAGTAATTTTGACGCCGTTATGCTGGACGTTGACAACAGCCCCGACAGTATGACGCAGGCAAGCAATGACTGGCTGTATGGAAATAAAGGCCTGGCGGTAATATACAGGGCCCTGCGGCCGCAGGGTATGCTGACCGTGTGGTCAGCAGCGCCTGACAGCACATTCAGCAACCGCCTGCGCAGGGCCGGATTTGCGGTAGAGGAAAAAACCGTGAGCGCGCGGGGCTGCGGCAGGGGCGGGTTGCACACCATCTGGGTTGCCCGCCGGCCGGACTAGAGGGCTGTTGAAAAACTTTGCCTGTTTTCTTAGCTGTTTATCTGTCATGGTGGGCCCCGGATTTAGTTTCTTTTGACGATTGCCCGGGGGGCCTTGACATTCGCACAGGTGGGGGCTATAGAAAACTTTAGGAAGAGTATTTGTTCAGCAGTTCCACCGCATACAAACCCACAGTACAAGGTGGAGCAGCATGAAGAAAACACTCATACTTGCATGTCTGGTGATTTTCATGGCGACCGGCACGGCACTGGCATCCAAGCTGATACAGCTCAGCCTCACCCCGGATATCGCCATCCACAGCAGAACCACGCGGATCGAGGGCCTGTCGCTCAACATCTGGGGCGAAAACCCTCAGAGCTCATTCGCTCTCGGTATTGTCAATGGATTCACCGGCACGAGTAAAGGCTTCGCCCTGGGGTTTCTTAATTATTCGGACAGCTATAAGGGTTTCCAGTTCGCAGGCGTTAACTATACGAATGGGAGCATGCTCGGCGGGCAGCTGGGCGTGGTCAATTATGTCGAGCATCTTAAGGGTGTGCAGATCGGGATTATCAATTATGCCGCTTCGGCCACAACGGGCTTCCAGCTTGGCATCCTGAATGTGATCCCCAAGAACCAGTGGTTCAGAGCTTTCCCGAATCAGATCGCCCCGGGCATGGTAATAGTCAACTGGAGGTTCTAAGGCAGACTCCTGTTGCTGCTGAACGAAAATCCGCCCTCAGTACCAATGCGTCAATAGCTGCTTGCGGGTGTAAGTCCCGCCGTAAGTTGATCACAGCGAACGAAGTGAAGCGCAACTGCGTGAGGGCGACCGAGCGTGGGGAGGAAGCGTGGAGCGAAGCTGCGAGCCGATGAACAAGAACCGGATA
>VGSH01000025.1 GCA_016875025.1 Deltaproteobacteria bacterium | reverse complement strand
TGCCCCTACAACTCCGAACTCCCTACTCCCAGGGCTTCAGCGCTTCAAGGGCCTGCTCCGGAGTGAGCCCCTCGCACCTGAGAGTTTTTTTGCGGCTGGTGTGCCCGCGCACGACAGTGACACGCGACCGGGGCAGGCTGAACAGTTCGGCTATCAGGCGGCAGCAGGCCGCGTTGGCCTGCCCGTCCACGGGCGGCTTGCTGATCTTGATTTTCAGGCCGGTGTCCTGGAGGCCGACGATGCAGGTGCGCGATGAGCGCGGCAGCACGATGACCTGCAGCTCACAGCCGTTTTCAACCGGCCGCAGCAGCTCGTCACTCTGACTGCTGGTTTTTGCCATTGCCTTCCATCAGCTTCAGGTGGGTTTCGATCAGCGCGCGGAATGAGGTTTCAAATTGTATTTTATTCTGCCGCAGGCGTGTTATGTCGTCGCGCAGCTGCTGCTGGGCCTGCTGCAGCTTTTCATCAAGGCCGGCCGACTCAGCGCGGGCTTTGTCGATAATCGCGCGAGCTTCCTGCTCGGCCTGCAGGCGTGCGCCGGCGGCCGCTTCCTGCAGCTCGGCGCTTTTTGCGCGGGTCTGTTCAATCATGGCATCGGCCTCCCGGCGGGTGCTGTCAAGCAGCGCGCGGGCCTGATCCTGCGCCTGGCTCTTGATGGCGTCGGCTTCCGCATGGCGCTGTGAGGCCTTTTCATGCGCGGCGTTCAGGATGCGCTCAGCCTCCTGCCGGGCCGCATCAACATGGGCACAGGCTTCTTTTTCTGCACGCTCGCGCATAAGCGCGGCTTCCTCCTGCTTGGCCTGCGCGGTCTTCCGCGCGCTTTCGACAATCTGGCCGGCTTCGTTTCCGGCCTCCTCAAGCAGCCGGTCTGATTCGGCCTGCGTCTTCTCCCGGGTTTCCTCGGCAAGCCTCTGCACCGTCAGCAGGGCAGCATTGACGTTTTCCTCCTTCTTGCGCAGCAGCGCCAGATCCTGCCGCGTGGTCCGCAACTCGTCGATGAGCTGCATGTTCTGGCCGGTGAGGCGCTCCATTTCGCGGGCCACGACCTCGAGGAATGAGTCAACGTCCTGGCTGTCATAACCGCGGAATTTTACCGTGAAGGTCTGCTGCAGCACATCAACGGCTTTTAGCGAAACCCCGTGCGGCTCGGCCGCTACTTCGCGCAGTTTGTTTTTTATCTCCGGCATGGTGTGTGTCCCCCGTGTCAGTAGACTACTTTCGCCAGCAAACTGCTGGCGGCATATATCAGGATGATAACAATCACCGGTGAAAAATCAAAGCCGCCCCCGCTCACCGGCAGCATCCTGCGCACGCGGTATAAAACGGGTTCGGTAAGTTCATAGACGGCCCGGACCAGAAAATTATACGGATCAGGATTTACCCACGATATAACGGCCCGTATAATGATGATGATCATATATATCCTTAAAATCGACTGGATTGCAATGACAAACGCGTACAGCAGGTTGCGGGTCACGCTGACCGGCAGGTTCAGGCTGAGGTCCGCGGTCGTTTTCAGAATGAAGGTGTCGATCATGGCCAGACCGATGATCAGCAGGATCGGCGAGAGGTCAATTGCGCTGCGCGGCAGTGGAATGTTTCTGCGGATAAAGGACAGCGCCGGGTCGGTTGCGCGCTGCAAAAACCTGACCAGCGGGTTCCAGGGATCGGGGTTTACCCAGGTGAGCAGCACCCGCACGATTACGGCAATCATGTAGAGCCAGATGGCATAATGGAGCAGGGTAAGCAGGCTGATCATAGGAACCTCAGGGGATAAGGTTTAAAGTTCAAGAGTTCAATGTTCAAGGGTTCAATGTTAAATTTAAAAGCATACTCGCATGCAATACCGGTCTGGAAAGAGCGTCACTGCTGTCTGAGTATTTATATTTTGGTTTTGAACCTTAAACCTTGAACTCTTGAACCTTGAACGGGCGAAAAATTTTTCGTCCCCGGGCAACCACAGGGGGTTGCCCCTACACCTCAGAACTCAAGGCTCACCGGTTCAATGCATAGGCCAGTTTCAGGCCCTCGAGCAGCAGGTGTGCATCCACGGTATCGATAACGTTCGTGTGGCGCGCAATCAAGGGGGCAAGGCCGCCGGTGGCGATCACTTTTGGTTCGCCCTGCACCTGCGCTTTGATGCGTGCGACCATGGCCTCGATCATCAGGCAGTAGCCGCCAAGTATGCCGATCTGCAGGCATGCAATCGTATTGGTTCCAAGCGCTTCCTGCGGGAGCTCGTACTCGATGCGTGGAAGTTTTCGCGTTTTTTCAAAAAGCGCGTCGGCTGCGGTTTTAAAGCCGGGCATGATGGCACCGCCCATAAAAAGGCCCCGGCTGTTTATGTAGTCCATGGTCGTGGCCGTGCCGAAGTCGATGACGATCAGGTCGGAGTTAAACTTCTTATGGGCGGCTGCCGCGGCGAGCGCGCGGTCGATGCCCAGCTCGCGCGGGTTGTCGTAGTACAGGGTGATGCCGAGGTGCGAATCGGCGCCGACCACCAGAGCCGGGGCGCTGAAGCAGCGTTCGCACAGCTGCTGCCAGGTAGCGGTAAGCTGCGGCACTACGCTGGCGATGCACGCGCCTTCTACCAGCTGCGTGCCGATTCCCGCTCCTTTGAGCAGGGCCTCCAGCGCACAGCGGTATTCATCGGCGGTCCGGCGGGTGTCGGTGGCCATATGCCAGCAGTCAACCAGCGCGTCACCCTTGAAAAGGCCGATCGTGGTATTGGTGTTGCCGATATCAATGGTAAGGAGCATATACATCACCGTCTTTCAGTGATCGGGGAGGTGCTGTTGAAAAACATTCGCCCCTGCGCGGGCAGGCACAGGGGCCTGCCCCTACGGACTCGTTCGATCCCGATAGCGATCCCGATCCCGATTTTTTAATGTTGATGGAATCGTAAAAAGTCACCGGGTGTCACCTCGAATGAAGAGAGAGGTCTTTCAAGTCATCGAAAAACCAAGATTTCTCCCTTCGGTCGAAATGACAAAACAGCATTTTTCAGACTTTTTACGGCGGCATCAATGTTGAAACTTGAACGGGTTTCTCTCCCAACTCCCAACTGCAGGGCAGGCACAGGGGCCTGCCCCTACGGACTCCTTCGGTCGCGCTGTCCTCATGCCTGCTCGATCAGCATGCTCACGTCGGCCGCCGGGGCCGAATGCGTAAGTGCGCCGCATGAAATATAGTCAACGCCGGTTTCGGCAACGGCGGCAATAGTTTTCAGGCTGACATTGCCGGAGGCTTCCAAAGGAATCCGGCCCGCGGTGAGTTCCACTGCGCGGCGCATGTCTTCGCACGGCATGTTGTCGAGCATGATCATATCGGGGCCGCAGTCAAGAGCCTGCTGCAGCTCATCAAGGGAGCGGACTTCAATTTCGATCTGCATGCCCGCCGGGCAGCCGGCGCGGGCTTTTGTCAGTGCGGGTTTGATGCCGCCGCAGGCAGCAATATGATTTTCCTTGATCAACATGGCGTCAAACAGGCCCATGCGGTGGTTGCGGCCGCCCCCGCAGCGCACAGCTTTTTTTTCAAGCACGCGCCAGCCGGGCGTTGTCTTGCGTGTGTCGAGCAGAACGGCTTTTGTGTGCGCAATCGCATCGGCAAGGCTGCGCGTGAGCGTGGCAATGCCTGATAAGCGCTGCAGGAAGTTGAGCGCTGTGCGCTCGCCGGTGAGCAGGGCAGGGCAGGGCCCCTGCAGTTCTGCAAGCTTTGCGCCGGAAGCAGCGTGTTCTCCTTCGCCTGCGAGCGTGCGCATGCGCACCTCGGCGCTGATGCGGCCGTACACCTGCCCAACCACATCAAGCCCGCAGCACACCAGGTCCTGCCTGGCGATGATCAGGGCGCTGCCCGGCTGATGCGCCTCGATGAGCACTCCGGTGGTTATGTCGCCGCTGCCGATATCCTCTGTCAGCGCCATCGTGATCAGGCTGGCTGCTGCGGTGTGAAAATCGTGTTCGCTCATGCGTGTGACCGGTTGTGGTTTCAGGAGGCGCGCAGCGATGCGATGCGCGCGATGTTTTCGTGCATTTTTGACTGCTTGCCTTCCAGCACGGCAAGTTTTTCGCGCTCTTTCTGCACGATGTCGGCCGGAGCATTGTCAACGAATTTTGCATTGCCCAGCTTGCCGCTGATAAAATCGATGTCTTTTTTCAGCTTCACTGCTTCGCGCTCGAGGCGTTTGCGTTCTTCGTCGAAATCAATGATGCCTTCAAGCTCGACGAACACTTCGCCTGTGTCCACCACGCCGGCCGCGGCCGTGGTTGAGCGCAAAAACGCGCTGTGAACGCCGGCGCGGGCAAGGCCCGCAAGGCTGCAGATCAGATCGGTGTGCCGCTGCAGCATCTCTTCAACCCCTGCGTCATGGCACAGCAGGTCGGCTGCCGGCCGGGCCGAGGGCGGCACGTTCATCTCGGCGCGTATGGTGCGCACAGCCGTGACGAACTGGATCAGGTGCTCCATGCTCGCTTCTACGTCAGCCTGAATATGGGTGGTGTCTGGCTGCGGGAAGCGGGCGGTGACAATGCTTTCGCCCGCGCCGGGCAGCTTCTGCCAGATCTCCTCGGTGACAAAGGGCATGATCGGGTGCAGCAGTTCGGTGATCGTTTTCAGCACATGGAAGAGCACCTGCTGCGTGGCGCTGCGGCGGGCTGCATTGTCGCGGTCATACAGGGACGGCTTGGCCATCTCAAGGTACCAGTCGCAGAATTCACGCCAGACGAACTGGTACAGGCTGTTGGCCGCCTCATTGAAGCGGTAGTTTTCAATTGCGTCATTCACCTGCGCGGTCACGCTGCCCAGACGGCTCAGTATCCAGCGGTCTTTCAGCTCCAGGTCTCCGGCCGGCAGACCCGGCTTAAGGTCCTCACCATGCATGAGCGCGAAGCGCGAGGCGTTCCACAGCTTGTTGACGAAATGGCGGTAGCCCTCGATGCGCTCTTCCGACAAACTGATGTCGCGCCCTTGCGCGGCCATGGCCGTCAGGGTGAAGCGGAAGCTGTCGGTGCCGAACTTTTCGATGATCACCAGCGGGTCGATCACGTTGCCCTTGGACTTGCTCATCTTGTGGCCGTGCGCGTCGCGCACCAGGGCGTGAATGTAGACGTCGCGGAAGGGCACATCACCCATGAATTTCAGGCCCATCATCATCATGCGCGCCACCCAGAAGAACAGGATGTCAAACCCGGTCACAAGGCAGGACGTGGGGTAGAAGGAGGCAAGCTCGGGTGTCCGGTCCGGCCAGCCCAGGGTCGAAAACGGCCACAGTGCCGAGCTGAACCAGGTGTCGAGCACGTCGCTTTCCTGAGTGATGTCAGGGCTGCCGCAGGCTGCGCAGGCCTCAGGATCATGCTTGGCGACCGTGATATGGTCGCACTGCGGGCAGTACCAGGCCGGGATGCGGTGGCCCCACCAGATCTGGCGCGAGATGCACCAGTCGCGGATATTGTTCATCCATTCAAAATAGGTTTTCTCCCAACTGGAGGGGATGATGCGGGTGCGGCCGTCCTTGACAGCCTCGATGGCCTTTTCTGCCAGGGGCTTCACGTTCACGAACCACTGCAGCGACAAATTGGGCTCAACTATGCTCTTGCAGCGGTAGCAGTGCCCGACCGCGTGCGTGTGCGGCTCGATTTTTTCCAGCAGCCCGAGGGCCTCGAGGTCAGCGACGATCTTTTTGCGCGCTTCGAACCGGTCAAGGCCTGTGTAGGCTCCGGCTTCCGCGCTCATGCGGCCGTCATTGTCGATAACCTTGATGGTTGCAAGCCCATATTTGCGGCCGATCTCAAAGTCGTTAGGGTCATGCGCCGGGGTGATCTTCAGGGCGCCGGTGCCGAAATCAAGCGCAACATAGCTGTCGGCAATGACCGGGATCTCGCGGTTCATGAGCGGCAGCACCACGCGCTTGCCCTGCCAGGCGCGGTGGCGGTCGTCATCAGGGTTGATGGCGATGGCCGTGTCGCCCAGCATGGTCTCGGGCCGCGTGGTGGCAACGCACAGGTGCCCCGAGCCGTCGGGTCCGGGGTAGCGGATGTAATACAGGTTGCCCTGTATCTCTTCGTGCTCGGCCTCCAGATCGGACAGGGCCGTGTGGCAGCGCGGGCACCAGTTGATAAGCTTTTCGCCGCGGTAGATCAGGCCTTCTTCGTAGAGCGTGACGAACACTTCGCGCACGGCGCGTGAGCAGCCCTCATCCATGGTGAAGCGCTCGCGCGACCAGTCGCACGAGGCCCCGAGTTTTTTGAGCTGGTTGACGATGATGCCGCCGTACTGGGCTCTCCACTGCCAGACGCGCTCCACAAAGTTCTCGCGGCCAAGATCAAAGCGCGAGGTGCTTTCGCGCGCCAGGTTGCGCTCGACCACGTTTTGCGTGGCAATGCCCGCGTGATCGGTGCCGCACTGCCACAGGGTGGTGCAGCCCTGCATGCGCTTGAAGCGGATCAAAATGTCCTGCAGAGTGTTGTTCAGGGCATGTCCCATGTGCAGCGATCCGGTCACGTTCGGCGGCGGAATAACGATGCAGTAGGGGTCAGCGCCATCGCGGCCGGCAGGTTTGAAGAACCCTTTGTCTTCCCAGATTTTGTACCATTTCTGTTCGACCGCGTGCGGGTCGTAGCTTTTGTCGAGTTCGGCGGTGCTCATGTATTCACGCTTTCAAGAAAATGTTGCTGATGATTGCAGCCATGCTCGCTTTCTGTAATCTCTCCCCCTTCGTTTCCGCTCAGGACAGATCCAGGAGAAATTTTGGAGGGCCACGCTTTCGCGTGGCCGTCTAACGCTGTCGAGCGGACGCGCAGAAGCGCGTCCATCCAGAAGCTTGCGTTGAAAATAAGACGCCGGGCCTTTTATGGCCTTGTCTGCGGTGTGTTAAAATTGAAACATCTTATAAAAAAACTCCAATAAAATCAATTCCTTATTGACAGGTGCGTCTTTTTCATGAAATCATATCCTGCAAAACCGGCCCACCTTTTCACAGGAAACCGCGACCATGATGCAGGAGCGCCTTCAGCTTCTTTTTTCGCGTGAGCAGATCGAACAGCGCATCCGCGAGCTTGCCGAACTGATCAGCGCCGACTACACCGGCCGCCATGTGGCCATTGTCGGCGTTTTAAAGGGCTGCTTTGTCTTTCTTGCCGATCTCATCCGCCACCTCAATGTTGACATCACGGTTGATTTTGTCCAAGTCGCCTCCTACGGGTCCCGCCGCGAGACCGCCGGCGCCTGCACGCTGGTGAAGGATCTGGGCATTGATATCGACGGGCGCGATGTGCTGATCATCGAGGACATTATCGATACCGGCCTGACCCTGTCGAACCTGATCGCGGATCTGCGTGTGCGCGCTCCGGCATCCATCCGCGTGTGCGCGCTTTTGAACAAGCAGGCCCGTCGTCGCGTGGCTGTCGCGGTCGATTACGTCGGTTTTGAGGTCGAGGATGTGTTCGTGGTGGGCTGCGGCCTTGATTTCAGCGAGCGCTACCGCGGTCTGCCGGGCATTTATGCCCTGCTGCCGGACGAGCCGGCCTGAGTGCTGCGTCGTCATACCTAAACATTGTCATCCTGAGCGAAGCGAAGGATCTCTGTGTTATGTACACGTTACTGCATTGAATTAAAAACGGAGATTCTTCGTCGCCCTCGGCTCCTCAGAATGACATGAGGCGATATCGTGCTCCAGTTTTTTTGCCGTAATGATTTCAACCGAAAAATTTTATTTTTACTGCGGTATGTTCAGAACGATCAAAAACCTTCTGGCCCTGTTCACGGGCAGTCCCCCGGCAGCCTCACGCACTGATTTGCCCGAAACGCTGAAGCTTATCTTCAGCCGCCGCAGCTGCCGCAGCTTCGCTTCCGGCGACATTTCTCCCGAGGACATCGAGGCCATTTTAGATGCGGGCCGCTTTGCGCCCAGCACGGTCAATTTGCAAACCTGGTCGTTTATTACCTTTGACCGCCCCCAGTGGCAGCAGACATTCGAGCGGCCGATTCCCTTCAAGGGCGCATACGCGGTCGTCATCTGCGCCGACCAGAACCGCCTGAGCGAGCTGTTCAGCGATTTTGCCGAAACGCCTGCCATCAACATGAGCTTCGCGATTTTCAATGCCGGAATCGCGGCCATGAACATGAACCTGGCAGCCGAGGCCCTGGGCATTCAAAGCATCATGCTGTCTGAAACCGGTCGCACTGGCCTGCTCGACACGGCTTTTCTGGTTGAGAAGCTGGGCCTGCCCGAGGGCGTTTTGCCGCTCACAACCCTTGTGCTGGGACGGTCAACGCTGAAACTGCCGGGCATACCGCCGCGCCAGCCGCGCGCGGCCGTGGTCATGCCGCAGCGCTACCAGCCGGAGTGCAAAGACATGCTCCGGGACTGGTTCGACCAGATGTTCATCGGCTTCAAGATCGGCCACCCGCTCTCAAACTTCGACAAGCAGCTTGCCTTCTACCGCAAAAAGATGCTCGAGGCCGAGCAGACCGTGCGCAGGTATTTTGGCAGATAAGGCAGGCTTGTTCTGAGAAGACAGCAGGTAAACTAATAAGCGTCACAAAGCCACCTTAAAATACCATGAAAATACAACTTGAAATAATCGATTTTCATGGTATATATTTTATATATGATCAAAAGAACATACATATTTAATGAATTACAGGCAGCACTTGACCGAAGCAGGCTAGTTGTATTGACAGGGCCTCGCCAATCCGGCAAAACCACTCTGGCACGAGAACTTGTTTCTGAAAATTCGCCCAATTATTTTGATCTGGAAGATCCGGCCAGCCTGGCACGGCTGGACGAGCCGATGACCGCCTTGCGGCCGCTTACCGGCCTGGTGGTGATCGATGAGGTACAGCGCCGCCCCGACCTGTTTCCCGTGCTGCGCGTGCTGGCCGACCGGCGGGATCAGCCCGCCCGCTTTTTGATTCTTGGCAGCGCATCAGGGGCTCTGCTGCGCCAGTCATCAGAAAGCCTGGCAGGCCGGATGGAGCGCATCGTTATCGGCGGATTTTCCCTGCGGGAACTTGGCGCGGCATCCGAGACCGTTTTGTGGCTGCGCGGAAGTTTTCCGCTTGCATACCTGGCCCCGGATGAAGACAGCAGCACTGCATGGCGTAAAAATTTTATCCAAACCCTGCTTGAGCGTGATTTTCCGCAATGGGGAGTGCGGGTCCCCGCTGTTGCGATGCTGCGCTTCTGGTCGATGCTGGCGCATTATCATGGCCAGACATGGAATGCCGCCGAGCCGGCCCGGGTTCTGGGCGTGAGCGAGACAACCATACGCCGATACCTTGACCTGCTTACCGACGCTTACATGGTTCGGCAGCTGCCGCCGTATTTTGCCAACGTGAGCAAGCGTCAGGTAAAAGCACCGAAAATTTTCGTGCGCGACAGCGGCCTGCTGCACCAGCTGCTCGGAGCGACAACGCTCAAATCCCTGTATACGCATCCCAGAGCAGGCGCATCCTGGGAAGGCTTTGTGATCGAGCAGATATTGATGAACGAGCCCTGCGATGAAGCGTTTTTCTGGGCCACCCATCAGGGGGCCGAGATCGATTTGATAGTGCGGCGCGCTGATGCGCTCTACGGAATTGAATGTAAGCGGGTTGATGCGCCGCGGCTGACGCCCTCAATGCGCAATGCACTCACAGATCTGGGGCTTGAGCGCATAGCCGTAATTTATCCGGGGAGTAAACGCTATCAGCTGGCTGACAGAGTCGAGGCCGTACCGTTGAGCTGCCTTGCGGAAGGGGAGCCGCTTTTTAATACGGCAGGTTGATTGCGTCATAAAAGAACAGAGACAGGTGCGAATACGTTATTGAATTCGTTGAATTGCTGCTGAATCGACTCGTGCATCAAAGCAAAGGAAACAAACGAATGCATCAAAAGCTACGCACAGTCTTTTTTTTAACAGGCATGCTGCTCCTGGCAGCACGCGTGTGCCCTGCAGCAGGCACCATACCCTTCAAGCCGGGAGAACAACTTCAGTACAGTATCTATTGGGAAGATATTGCGGCAGGCGTTGTGACCTTTGAGGTTAAGCCCATGGCTGCGGTAAATGGCATACCGGCTTATCATTTCACGATGAGCTCCGCGACATCGCCTTTTCTAAGTGCAATCCTTATGATCAGCGACCGGGTTGAGTCCTATGCTGATATTGGCATGGCGCATGCGCTTTTGTATAAAGAACGCAACAGCGGCACAACGGCGCAGGACGTGACCGTTACCTTTGACTGGAAAAAACAAGAAGCTCAGTATAGCTTCAATGGGAAGAAATACCGGCCTTCACCGCTTGTGCCCGGGGCTTTTGACCCGCTGTCGGTTCTGTATGCCCTGCGCCTGCTTGATCTCAAGGGAATACAGGAAATTTCCAGGCCCGTTTCTGATGGCCTGGCGTGCGTCGTTGTCAGGGCCAAGGTGCCGGGGAAGCAAAAGGTGCGGGTGGAAAGCGGAGAGTATGACGCGTATGTGGTTGAGCCGCAGCTCGCGGGATTTTCAAAAATATTTGACATGCTGTCCGGCGCAACAGTGAAGCTGTGGATAAGCGCTGATGAGCGCCGGCTGCCCGTAAAAATCATGTGCGGCCTGCCGCTTGGCAATTTTACGGCGGAACTGAAATCTTCCAAAGCAGGGAATTGAACTGGCCCGCCTGAGAACAGTATCCGGACAGCGCCCTTAAATAATCGAGTTTGTCCTGCCTTGTGTCGCGCAGGAGGCAAGCATGCTTTTCCTTGAAATACACAAAAAAGCCATTATAATGTGTATAGAAAGCCGGAGGTGATCATATGGGACGAACAAACGTAGTGATTAACGATGATCTGGTCAATGAATGTCAAAAACTGACCGGGATCCCTACCCGCAGGGCCCTCATTGACTATGCGCTGCATGAGGTTCGCCGCCGTGGCCGTCAGAAGCGCCTGCTTGAACTGAAGGGCACTGTCAAATGGGAGGGGGACCTTGCCGAATGGCGCAAGGTGCGTCATTGATGGTGCTTATCGATACAACCGTCTGGATCGATTTTTTTGCCGGCCGAAATGAGCCGCATGTGGCAAGGCTTCAGCAATTGATAGAAGATGAAGAGGATGTGTGCCTGTGCGGAGTAATTCTGTCGGAGGTGCTGCAGGGAATACGATCTGACAAGGACTTTGCCAGAACAAAAGAATATCTGGATGATCTGATTTTTCTGCCTATGCGGCAGACGACATTTCTGGGGGCAGCCGAGATGTACAGAACCCTTCGCAAACAAGGTGTCACAATCCGGCAGCCGGTTGATTGCATGATTGCTTCAGTTGCCCTTGAGTATGATGCCCGCCTGCTTCACAATGACCGCGACTTCGACCATATTGCCAGGCATGTGAAGCTCAGGATATATGCCTGAAAAGAAGCTCAACAGGGGCACAATCCTCACGTGGCTGGCATTTAATCCTTCGCGGCAGCTGTGGTTGCCTTTGTTGGATTGTTTTCAAGAATGGTGAGCCGGACATCGGCTTTGCCCTGCCTGATAAAGCCGAGCTCCAACGCGGCCTCGCGGGATAGATCAATGAATACTTCCTCGTGCTTGCGGCAGCGGTCGTTGACCCTGACGATAACGGATCTGCTGTTGGCGAGATTTTCGACTTTCACCAGCGTGCCGAACGGCAGGCTTTCATGGGCGGCTGTCATTTTTTTCTGGTCGTATATTTCACCTGAGGCGGTTTTGCGGCCGTGGAAGCGGCTGGCATAGTAGCGGGCGACTCCCACGACGGACTGCGGCGGGGCCGGTTCAGGGGCCGGTCCGGTGATATCCGGCGGGGCGGGCGCAGCGGTTACCGGTTGAGTAACCTGTGCTTCAGGCGCTGGCGGAAGCGTTTGGCATCCTGCGCACATCAGCAGGGCGATGGATACAATCAGCAGGGCGGATAATTTTTCTTTCATCACACGTCCTTTCGTTGAATCCGCATCGGCAATAACCTGATCGGCGCAATTACGCGCTGCATGCCGCTAATAATAGTACCAGATCGTTTTATAGTCATCGATGTTCTCCCCGCGGCGCTGCAGCTCCTGCAGGTACTCATGGATTGACACATCAATGTCGATGTAGGTGTCGGCCAGGGCCAGGTTTTTCTCCCAGGGGTGGAATTCATACACCCGCCGGCCGTCGGGCAGGATGGTCAGCAGGCTGTGATGCTGGGCGCGCACATAATTCTTGCCCAGGCGAGGTACGTTATACACGGGTTCATCCGTGCGCACAAGGCCCGGTGAAAGCCGGGCCTCCTCGTTGACCTCCTGCTGCAGGCGCGCCAGGGGCACGCGGTAGCTTCTGGTCTCCTCTTTGCCCTTGGTGTTGAAGGTGTAGTAGGGGTCAACCCCGATCAGGCGCAGCCTGCGCCGCAACTCGACCAGTTCGAATCTGCGGCTGTTTTCCACGGTGAAGACCGTCTGGTTGTAGACCGACATGCCGCGGCAGCGGAACTGCTGCACGGCAGCCATGGCCTCAGGGGTTATTTCGTAGGAGTGCTCGAAATGCGTGATGAGCACGATCTCGCGGCGGCCGGGCTCGTGAAAGGCCGCAATGATCTGCATGAGCTCCGGTGTGATGCGCTGGGGCAGCACCACCGGCGTGCGCGACCCGATGCGGATGCGCTCAACATGTTCGATGGCGGCGATCTGTTTGAGGATGGCATGGATGCGCTCATCCGGCATGATCAGGGGATCGCCGCCTGTGATCAGCACTTCGGTGACAGCCGGATGCGCTGCGATCCATTCAATGGCAGCATTCACGGTTTCGTCCGCAGCCTGCGCTCCGGGCATCAGCACGTCATCAATTTCCCAGTTGCGCTGGCAGTACACGCATATCTGGCTGCAGGTGTTGTATGGCTTGAGGATGACAATGCCCGGGTAGCGCCGGGTGATGAGGTCCACGGGCGAGGTATCGTGTTCCATCATGAAATCAAGTGACTGGGGCCGCTCATGTGTATGGGTGCGCATGGCCGCAACGTAGTCCAGCGGCGGGATGACCTGCGCGCGCACGGCATGATCGCGGCTGCGCCCGCCGGCGCGGTCCATCAGCGAAACATAAAACGGCGTTATGCCGAAGGGCAGTTTTGCGGAGCGGGCCTGCTGGATGGCGGCACGCTCCGCTTCGCTGAGATCAATGAGTTTTTCCAGTGTGCCGGCATCACGGATAACATTGCGTTTCTGCCATTCAAAGTCCTGCCAGTCAGTCTCCGTTGCATTGAAAAATGAAAGAATCCGTTCGCGGTTGCGCGCGCGCTCAGTCCGAACGTCGGCATCCAGGCCGCAGGGATAGCGGTTCATCAGGGCGGCATTGGCGGTCATCATGTCGTCGAGCTGCCCGGAGCGCATCAGGGCCGACTCGCGGCCCTGCAGCGACATGAAGCGCGGGTAGGGCACGGCATCATAGATGTGGCTTTCGCCTTTGATGCCGTGCATGAGATGAATCATTTCTTCAAAAAAGCCGTCATCGAGATCGGACGGCAGCTGATCGTGGCTCTCGCGCGCCAGCAGCCACAGCAGTCGCAGCAGGCTGAATTTTACGACCCGCTCGCTGCGCACTGAGAGGATGCGACGGAACGCGGTCAGGCAGCTCGCCTGCAGCAGCCACTCCACGGGCATGATCTTGCTTTTGTCGGTGTTGAGAACCTGGGTGAGTTCCTCAAGGTAGCGCGTCACGAAAAAGCGCGCCATTTTGACGTTTTTTGATTCCTGCAGCAGGGTTTTAATCGAAGGATAAATGCTGAACATCCGGTCGATATAGCTCTTGTCAAACATGGCAACCTCCATTACTATTGCGCCAGCATGAAAAGCGTGGCACACGGGCGCGCGGCGACAGCAGCGGCACGGGAGAACAGCAGGGTTATGATATCGGAGTCAAACGGCGCACGGGCATCGCGGGGAAACCCAGACACAGCGGACAATAGTCGTGTTCTGTGCTTTTATAATAACATGCTGAGTTCATCTGCCAAGCTTTTTTTACGCAGATCAAATACGGTTAGATGCAAACCACGGCACAGGGGGCGGCGCCATACAGCCGCTGACACGTATGCCGACTCTTGCACGGAGTTGATATATGCCCGCATATAGAGAGATCGAACTGGCGTTTGACTATGTTGGCAGTGCTTCAAGCGGCGAGAACCGCGCTGTATACGACAAAACCACGGAGCAGTTTTACTTCGAATCGGATATGCTCGACGAAAGCGAAATCCCGGAGGATAGCGACTGGGATCAATGCGTTGAGGTTCCGCACAAAAATGATTTTGACCTTGGCCGTGAGCTCGTATTTGAGTTCGTCCGGCAGAGGCTTCCTGATGAAGAAGATACTGTGTATCAGATATTCAGGCGGCGCGGCGCCTATGCCCGGTTCAAGAATTTCCTTGAGCGGCGCAACCTGCTCGAACAGTGGTATGCATTTGAAGAGTCAGCACTGCGCAGGGCGATTGAACAGTGGTGCGAAGAAAACGGTCTTGAAATTACCCGGCACGAAGGCTGAGCCTACGGGCTGCGCCGCACGCACCGCCACTATCCTGATTGCTGTGTGCAAGAGATGGCACTGTCACCTGTTCGCTGAAAGCTCGATCAGCCCCACAATTGCTGAAGCAGGTCTTCTTTTGAAATTTTTTGAAATTCCGCAATGTCATGGAGAATTTTATTGAGGGTGCCGATTTTAACCGGATCGTGATTGGGAATAGTTATATGATGGATTCGAACGGCTTGCAGAGCACTCAATCGTATATGGCTTCCTGTCTGGCGGGTAACCGTGTAGCCGAAGCGTCCCAGCAGTTTGCATAACTCCCTGCCTGAAATATCCCGGGGTGTTTTATGCATGGACGGCCATCACTTCTTCTCTGACAAAATGCAGCCTCACAACCGCAGGGGCGTCCGCTTCCTCGAAGTGGCATTTAACAGAGTCGAGAACATTGTGTTTCAGCTCTTCCTCTGTATCTCCTTCCGTAAATATGGAGTGGCCCAGCGCTTGAGCGTTAAAACCTCCTTCAGGGTCTTCTTCAACTAAGAAGATTATTTCTTTCATGCCGCACTCCTCTGTGTTTTGTATTCATTATTATACAGTATACAGGATTATACTTTTGTAAGCAAAAACATAATTGCCTACTTTTGTTTCCCTCCCAACCCATACACCAATCCGGTATCGAGAACGCGAAGCACATTTTTAAAACAGGCAAAGTGTTCCTGTATTCCCCGGGCTTTGCGTCCGTAAAAAAAAATTGTCTGTCACCCCGGCCGTGCGCCTGATAAAGCCGAATGGCTCGGTGTAATAAGCTTTTTTCAACAGCCTGTATGGATTTTCTTGAAGGTGCGAGTGCTTGAAAATATGGATATTGCGTATGGCCCTGCAGCATAGTATGCTGAGACTGTATGCCAAGCCTTGCTTTCACGGTTTCTGAAGGGCAGGCATACTGAGCACACAGGTGCGGAGGTTGAGTGCGGTGCAGTTCGACATCCTGATTAAAAATGCTTCTCTGATCGACGGCAGCGGCGCGCCTGCGCGCAGGCAGGATCTGGCCGTGGCCGGGGACAGCATTGCAGCCATCGGCGATCTGGCCGCGTGCGAGGCGGCCGAGGTAGTCGACGCCTCAGGCCTGTGCCTGTGCCCGGGGTTTATCGATATCCACGCGCATTCGGAATTTAATGTTCTGATCGACGCGGGCCGCTCCAAGCTCATGCAGGGTATTACGACCGAGGTGTGCGGCAATTGCGGCCTGTCAGCCGCGCCGCTTCTGGGCATGGCGCGCGAGCAGCGGCGCTCGGCCCTTGCAGCCTTGGGCCTTGATCCGGACTGGATAACCATGGCTGAGTACTTTGAGCGCCTTGATTGCACTGGCCTGCGCACCAATATCGCCCTGCTTGCCGGGCACGGCAATCTGCGCGGATCAGTCATCGGCTACGGGCCACAGCAGGCGACTGCTGAGCAGCTGGGAAAGATGTGCGCCCTGCTTGAAGAAGCCATGGACTGCGGCTGCTGGGGTCTTTCAAGCGGGCTCATCTATCCGCCGGGCGCATTCGCGGATGTTGACGAACTGGTGCATCTGGCAGGAGTGCTTAAAAAATATGGCGGGTTTTATGCAACGCATATGCGCAGCGAATCCGACCATCTGAGCGAGGCTGTTGCTGAAGCCCTTGAGGTCGGCCGCAGGGCGGGCGTTCCCGTGCAGATTTCACACCTGAAAACCATGGATCAACGCAACTGGCACAAGCTGCCTGAGGTGCTGGAATTGATCGAACAGGCCAGGGGCGAGGGCCTGGATATTACCTCCGACCGCTATCCCTACTGCGCCTCGAGCACGGGGCTTGACGCGCATCTGCCCCTGTGGGCCTGCGAGGGCGGCAATGCGGCCGAGCTTGAGCGCCTGCGCGATCCGGCACAGCGCGCGCGCATTCTCGCGGAACTGTTCGAGCGCACACCTGCAGAGGAAGTCGGGGCGACAACCATGCTTGCGCGCCTTGCCTCGGAAAAAAACGCCCATCTGCAGGGCCGCATGCTTGCCGAGGCCGCGTCCCTTCGCGGCCAGAGCGTGGGCGAAGCGCTGTGCGATCTGCTGATTGAAGAGCAGCTTGATATTGACGCGATTTTTTTCTGCATGAGCGAGGACAATCTGCGCACGGTCCTGCGCCAGAGCTGGGTCATGCTGGGAAGCGATGCTGCTGTGCGCGATACCGACGGAGTTCTCAGCCGCGATATGCCGCACCCGCGCGCATTTGGCGCCTTCGCGCGGTTGCTTGAAATGGTACGTGATGAGAAGCTGATGCCGCTTGAGCAGGCGGTCAGCAAAATGACGAGCATGCCGGCCAAGCGTATGGGTCTTAAAGATCGCGGCCTGCTTGCACAGGGATACCGGGCCGATTTTGTGCTGTTTGATCCATGCGCGGTGCGCGACCGGGCAACCTATGCGTCTCCGCACCAGTATCCAGAGGGCGTGCGCGCAGTGATGGTCAACGGCGTCTGGGCGCTCAGGGACGGAGCCTGCACCGACAACCTTGCGGGCAGGCTCTTGAGAAAAGGCTGAGCTTTTTAGTGTATTGTAGTGTTGAGATTGCTGCTGTGCGTTTGCCCGTATCACGTGCGGGGTGGCATCCCCCTGTTCAAGTCAGAGGTAACAGGTTTGACTTGATCATGCGGGCCCTGCAGGTCATGTTTTTCAATCCGATTCAGGATATCTCAATGCTTATCGGTGACAGGTACGCAATGCCGGCCGGGCATTCGTGCCAAAACGGCACATTACCGGCAACTGTTTGAAAATGCTCTCTATTTATCTCCCCGTCTCCCATTATGCCATGCTTTCAGCCTTGTTTTACCCTGAAAATTTTTTCAGGCATAAAGCACGGAAGGCTTCCAACCCGTTTTAAAAGCTTTTGTATTTTAGCGGCCAGCCGGCTGTTTCTGAAATGGCATACACCCTGCATGTAGGCACGCAGGGAAGCCGTACATGTTTGCCCATTTAAAAGGAGAATCCATATGGTAACCAAAAAAGTCGTTAAAAAGCCTGCTGCGAAAAAAGCACCTGAAAAGAAAGCTTCGACCGCAAAAAGTGCCGTAAAAAAAGTGTATACCTGCAAGACCTGCGGCAGGACCACGAGCAACGCAAAACATTTATGCAATCCGGGCAAATTTGAGGATACCTACAGGTGCCAGTTTTGCGGAGCGTATGCGGCCGACCCGCGGCATATCTGCCTGCCGAAGCTGGATGCGGTCGAGTGGTTTTGCTGCCCTTCCGGCTTGTCTCGGAATATTTTCTTCCTCAGCGTAAGGATGCCGGGCAAGCCTGAGTGACGCTGACGGTGTATGTTTCAATGAATATACATTGTCAGCAACAGCTCATTGTAAATGTGAAAGCCCACCAGGCTGCATTGGACTTAAACGCTTGGAAATATTTGTGTGGGGCACAACACATAACCGCGCCAGGGTGAACTGCCAGGTTTAACAGGGCAGGGCACATAACAGGTTATATTCACAGATTAAATAAAACAATTGACATTTAGTTATGTATCGTATATTCTGCTAAAGAATTTTAAAAGCCTTCAGCGTTTCGCTGAAAACCTAATCTGAAATCCAGTAAGTTTTAAATGCAAAGCCCAGTGGATTTTAAATTAAATCCGCAGGGCTTTTTTTATGCTGGACTGCAACACAGCGTTATGAAAAAGGTTTGTTTTATAGGCTGTTCAAAAAGTGCAGATGCAAGGCGCGCGACATCATGAGGAATGAGGCGTACTTTTCCGTACGCCGCAAAGACGAGTGACGAGCGCAACGCAGTAGGTGGACATTTTTCAACAGCCGGTTATAGAAGGAGCAGCACACATCCCACAGTAGACCCACATACCGGACCGGCATCAGGGCCGGCATAGTTTGTTTTGAAACATGCAACACCACAAAAGCAGTAACACCACAAAAAGAAAGAAGAATACGTAATGAATTTTAATGATTTCAATTTTCACGCAACAATACGAGCCAACATTCAGGCGCTTAACTTTCGCGAGCCCACCCCGATCCAGGCGCAGACAATAGCTCCGATACTGGGCGGCAGCGATGTCATGGGCCTGGCCCAGACCGGCACCGGCAAGACCGCCGCGTTTGTGCTGCCCATACTGCAGCAGCTCATGCAGGGGCCGCGCAAAAAGGTCAGAGCCCTGATCATCGCGCCTACGCGCGAGCTGACCGAGCAGACCAACAAGGTAATCGGCCAGCTGGGGCGCGGCACCGGGCTGCGCAGCATGAGCATTTACGGCGGCGTCAGCATGCAGCCGCAGATCATGTCACTGAAGCGGGGCGTGAATATCATTTGCGCCTGCCCCGGTCGGCTGCTCGATCATATTCAGCGCGGCACGATCGATGTTTCCGCCATCGATATGCTGGTGCTGGATGAGGCTGATCACATGTTTGACATGGGTTTTCTGCCGGATATTAAAAAGATCATCCGCGCGCTGCCCGTCAAGCGCCAGACCCTGCTGTTTTCCGCGACCATGCCCGACGACATCCGTCATCTGGCCGACGCCGTGTTGAATAATCCGGTACGGGTGCAGATCGGCCACACCGCGCCGATCGACTCGGTGTCGCATGTGTTCTATCCGGTGCAGACCGCCCGCAAAACGGATCTGCTGAAAAAGCTGCTGGCATCAACCCCGACCGGACCGGTGCTGGTGTTCGCCCGCACAAAGATGCGCGCCAAAACTATTGCCCATCAGCTTGAGAGCTCGGGCCATCGGGCCACGGCTTTGCACGGCAACCTGTCTCAGAATAACCGTCAGAAGGCCCTGGACGGGTTCGGGCGCGGCACGTATAAAATACTGGTCGCAACCGATGTTGCCGCGCGCGGCATTGATGTGCGCGGTGTGTCGCATGTTATCAATTACGATATACCCGACACGGTTGATGCCTACACGCATCGCACGGGCCGCACGGGCCGCGCCAGCGCTCTGGGCGAAGCCTTCACCTTTGTCACCGGCAGCGACGGCTCAACAGCCGGTTCAATCAAGCGGATGCTGGGCGATCGTTTGCAGCACGGGCATATGGAAGGTTTTGCGGCCGACGCATCCGAGGTATCGGACCGTCCGCGCCGGCCGATGTACAAGACACGGCGTCCGGCTGTCTCATCAAAGCCGGCCCGGAAGCCGAATGCTCGCTCCGGCGACAGGAGCCGCTTTGGGGTCCGGCGCGCTTCGCAGAACGCTGCATAAAACCTCAGGTCTGTCGGTTACAGCTGTACATGCGCTGTTTGCCTGAACAGCTGCAGCCGGCACACACCCCGCCTCAGCATCCCGTCTCGTGTTGTACCGGCAACGCACGCTCTCAAAAAAATTGACATTGCGTTTCAGTTGATAGTAGTATTGGTGCATACAACAACGCATTGTCTTCGTTATAAGGAGAGCGCCGTGAAAGTCGCACGCAGAATGGTCCGCGAGGTCATTACCATCGCCCCTTCGGCCACCGTGAATGATGCCCTGCATCTGCTCCATGCAAGCAACATCCGGCACCTGCCGGTTGTAGACCGTGAAACATTTGTCGGCTTTGTTTCCGAGAGCGATCTGCGCCAGGTACTGCTGCTGCCCGGCGGTAATGCAATACTCATCAAGGATGTGATGAACACGGACCCGGTCACCATCGGGCCTGAGGAAAATCTTGAAGAAGCGGCCCGGCGCATCTATCAGCATAAAACCGACGGGCTGCCGGTCCTTGAAGACGGCAAACTGGTCGGTATTGTAACAGTCGTGGATATCCTTGCCGCCTTCATAGAGATCATGGGCGTGCTGCAGGCCAGCTCGCGCATTGATATCCTGCTGGGAGATGACGCGGAGGCCTTTGAAAGCGTGTCGCGCATCATCAAGAAAAAAGGCGGCGATATCCTCAGCGTGGGCATGGGCGATGCCCCGGGCCCTAATATTATTTTTTCCGTCTTAAAAAATGCGATGTCGACCCGATTGCGGAATCGCTGCGTAAGGGCGGGTATGAGGTGATGTCGGTCATTCATTAGCAGGCTTTTGAAAAACGCTCATCCTTCGTCGCAGCTCTGCTGCGGAAAACGGTTCCTACGAATTATTTCCACAAGATGTAGGCCGGACAAAGCGAAAGCGTGTCCGGTAGAATACTCCAAATAAAAAACGCCGGACACTCCGCCACGGCGGATTAGGCCGGCCTACAGTGCCCCAAAATTTGGCGGTGCATTTTTTTAGTTTGTTTGAATTTCGGAACAGGACAGAGTATCGCAGAGAGGTTAAAAACGTGGCTGCCCAGAAAAAACCGGTTTTGAAAAAAACAGGTGTGGCGATGCTGGAGGTGTTCGCCAACCCGCATCCCAAACGCCGGTATACCATTGAGATCATCCAGCCCGAGTTCACGTCGGTCTGTCCCAAAACCGGGCAGCCTGATTTCGGAACCGTTACCATTACCTACACGCCCGGCACAACCTGCCTTGAGCTCAAAAGTCTCAAATTCTACCTGCAGCAGTATCGCAATCAGGGGATTTTCTACGAGGATATCACCAACCGGATTCTGGACGATCTGGTGGCAGCCTGCCGGCCGCTTGCCATGCGGGTTGAAACCTGCTGGAGCGCCCGGGGCGGCATCCGCACCAATGTCACGGCTGAATACGTAAAGCCGGGCCGCGCAAGAAAATAATTTTCCTGCATTGATCCTCTCCGCATAACGCCTGTACGAGATCATTTTTCTAAATAGTAGAGCCTCAAAAAAAGAACCGATCGCCCTGAGCCTGTCGAAGGGACGAACGGCTGCTGTAGTTTACCAGAGCCCGTTCATGGTTCGACAAGCTCACCACGAACGGGTTTTCTCTTTGCAAGGGATGCAGTAAAAAGGAAAATGCTCCGGTCATGTGCTGTTGCGCATGACCAGGCTGTAGGTTGTATAGCCTCCGCTCAGATTGCGGCATTCAAAACCGTGATGCGCGAGGATGCGGGCCGCGAGGTAGCCGCGCAAGCCGACCGCGCAGAAAATAAGCAGGGGTAAGCGAGGCACCTCATCAAGACGATCCCGCAGTTCGTCGAGCGGAATGTTGACGGCCCCTGCGATCGTACCGGCGGCAAATTCCGCCGGGGTGCGCACATCGAGCAGGGTGTGGGTTTTTGAGAGCAGTTCAACCTCATGCCAGCCGGCCGTATGCACCCTGCCGTTCAAAATATTTTCCGCAACAAAGCCGATCATGTTGACGGGATCCTTGGCGGACCCGAACTGCGGCGCATAGGCCAGCTCAAGGCCTGCCAGGTCATGCACGCTCAGGCCGGCCCGGATCGCGGTTGCCAGCACGTCAATGCGCTTGTCAACGCCCTCACAACCAACGGCCTGGGCTCCCAGGATGCGGCCATCTGGCCGTGAGAACATGAGCTTCAGGGTCATCTGGCGCGCGCCCGGATAATAGCCGGCATGGTGCAGGGGATGGATCAGGGCTGTCCCGAAGGGCTGCGATCCTGAAGCGAGTTCTTTTTCAGACAGGCCCGTGCGGCCGGCGGCCATGCCGAACAGTCCGATAATTTCGGTTCCCTGTACCGGTGCGAACGCCCGGTCAGCCCCGCAGATATTGTCGGCCGCAAGGCGTCCCTGGCGGTTGGCGGGTCCGGCCAGCGGCAGCAGTGTGCGGCATCCGCTGACGAGGTGGCGCACTTCAATCGCATCGCCGACCGCGTAGATGCGGGGGTCGGTTGTCTGCAAACGGTCATTGACCACAATGCCGCCGCTGTCGCTGATTTCAAGTCCGGCAGCGCGGGCCAGATCCGACTCGGGCTGTACCCCCAGTCCGGCCACGACCATATCGCAGGAAAGCCGGTCGCCGTTTTCGAGGTTCACCGCAAGCCCGTTTCCCGTCGGCGCGATATCGCGCATGGCATTGCCCATGCGCAGCTCAATACCCTGCGAGCGCAGATGCTTGTGCAGCGCGGCGGCGATTTCGGTGTCAAGATGCTTCATGACCTGCGGGCCGCGCTGAACAATAGTCACTTTGATGCCCAGATGGTGCAGGTTTTCGGCAACCTCAAGGCCGATGAAGCCGCCTCCGGCAATCACGGCCTGTGCCGGCGATTTTTCCTTAACGAACGCGATAATGGCGTCCATATCCTGCATGGTGCGCAGGCTGAAAACGCCGCTCACATCGGTGCCGGAAACCGGAGGTATGCGCGGGCGGGCGCCCGGGGCCAGCACTAGCGCGTCATAGCGCAGGCTGGCGGACTCTCCCGTTGTATTGTCAACGACGTGCACTGTCTGCGCAGCCGGATCGATCGCGGTAGCCGTGGTTGCGGTGCGCACTTCCACATTAAACCGCTTTGAAAAAAACGCTGCCCGGGTTACCAGCAGGCTGTCGCGTTCCGATATGACCGAGCCGATATGGTAGGGCAGGCCGCAGTTTGCAAATGATATGTATGGCCCGCGTTCGATTACGATAATGCGGGCTGTTTCATTAAGCCGTCTGAGCCGGGCCGCGGCTGATGCGCCGCCGGCAACTCCGCCGATGATAATAAACGTCTGCATTATTGCTCCTGTGCGGGGTGGTGTCGTTGCGTTGCAGCAGAGCGAGTAGAGACTGCTGCGTTTGAAGTTAAGCGGGCCGTTTGCGTTGCGGGGCCTGTCCGCGAGCGCGCATGCGTCTAAAAAATCTGCGGATGCGCTTGAGCGTATTCTTCTTGCGTATCTTTGCGCCAGGATCTTTGCCGTGCGGCTGGGTGCGCCAGCGCCAGGTGTTCCAGGGCCACTGGGCCGGATCCTGCCTGATCTGCAGCTCAATTGCCTGTGTAAAAGCTGCGGTTGCCGTGCGCACATCAGCCTGCTCATCTGCGCCGCGTGTGCAAAAAATCGGTTCGTGGATATGGATGGTCTGGGTGTCATCTTGGTTGCGCACGATAAACATCGGCACAATAGCTGCGCCGGTGCGCCGGGCCAGCGCGGCCGGCCCGGGCGCGGTCGAAGCGCTACGCCCGAAAAAATTGACAAAAATGCCGCCCCGGCGTCTGTTTTCATCAGCAATGATGCCGACAATACCTCCTGATCGCAGCATGCCAAGCGTGTTTTTTAAAAATTGTTTTTCGGGAACGGTCGCCACTGCGCGCAGGCCGATCATCTCCCGGCAGCGCGCATACATTGCCGATCCCGATACGCTTTCAAGATCTCGGACGACCATGAGAAAGCGATATCCGTCGTGTTCAAGCCGGGGCCCGATCAGGGAATAGACACCCATGTGCGCGCTGACAGCGATCACTCCGCAGCCGCGCGCAAGCGCACTGTCCAGATGCTCCCGACCGGCGATGGTGATGTGGTGCATGCATGCTTCACGTCGGCGCGGTTCGGCTGCAAAAAACAGCTCCGCCCAGTTGGCGCAGAAGTGCGTACAGGCATCACGTGCGATTGCGTGCTTGTGGTTCACGGGTATTGCCGTTCCGAACGCGATATCAAGGTTCAGCAGTATTTTTTTTCGAAGGCGGCCGGCTACGGCGTACAGCGCACGGCCCAGCAGGCGCCCGAGCTGCAGGGTTCGCCTGCGGCCAAGCGCGAAGGTGAGGCCTCGCACGGCATGTATGCCGCTTATTTTGCAGGCATAGCGCGTGCGATCCATGAGGTGCAGTTTTTCGGGTGTGGCATGCAGGTCAGCAGTCATGTCGTGGTGTCCTGATATCAATGAATGCGACTCCGGCGGTAATTAATAAAGCCTGTAATTCTTTTGCGCAGCACAGCATAATCAGCGGCTGCGCTGCAGCACGCTCAGGTAAGGATGGTTTCGATTTTCGTGTCAACCTGCAGCGGTTCAAATCTGTCGTGCGCTGAATGGATATGTTTGTATTCGATAGCGTTGCATCTTAGATAGTCGCACCAGCGGCGGTAAATTTCCGGAAGATCAACAGCATTGTAAACCGAGGTCCAGTAGCGTCCGGGGTAGCGTGCAGCGCGTCTGTTCCGTTGCAGAAAGGGCTCGACCGTTTCCCTTTGCCTTATTCTGTCCAGTATGGTTTGTCGGTCGGCGACCAGTACAATCGCCTTTATAAGTGGCTCAGTGCGCAGCAAAGCATCGAGTGCAGCGTCCCGCTTATACTGCCAGAGATTCAGCATGTGCGGCCACGAAATGGTGTTGCGGGGCTCCCGCCATCGACTAAAAAGGCAGGCCAGCTTTGATAGAATGCCGCCGTGTGCACCCGCCCGCTCGGCTCTGATTATGCTTAACGGTCTTAAGATATTATAGTGCAGGAAGAACGTATCCGGTTTTTCGTTACACCCTTTGGCCTCATCGGGAAACAGTGTCGCAATGTCGCCCTGCAGGCCGGTAACGGCGGCTGCGGCGCCGCTTGTTATGAAATGGCTTTTGCCGGCTGAACTTGGCCCGCTTATTATCCACATGGTCATGGGCACCTCACGGTCACTCAAACGACCAGGGCAAAATCGGGGTGACAACGCCCGCGCGGCCGGCATTGAGCTGCGGGGACAGCGATCCGGTTTCTTCAACACGGAAGTTCAGGGCCTGCTGCACGCTGTCAAGCACGGCGCGGTCTTTGCCCGCGCTCTGTCCGATGATCTGGAGATTCAGGCTGTAGGACCCGGTGTTTAAAAAATGGGCCGGTATGCGCACACGGGCGCACAGGTCTCCAGCCGGCAGTTCTGATGTTTCAGTGTGCAACGCGTCCGTGTGCCGGCTGACGAATATCGTGGTGCCGTCCAGCGTGAGCACGGTCATGCTGATGGTTGCCCGGTTGATTTTTTCATGCACGCGGCAGCGCATGTACAGGAAAAAATCACGGTGCACTTTCACGATCGAGGAAAACAGACCGTTTTCATCGGTTACGCCTATTTCTTCAATCTGCGCTCCGGCCTTGAAATCGGCCGGCAGTACAAGACGTCCGGATGTTTGCTCGGCCTGAGCGTAGTAGGCCTGGATAACGGTCTCGGGATCTCCCTGCCTGACAATGCGGCCCTTTTCAAACAGGACAACCCGGTTGCACAGGCGGCTGATGGCTGCCATGTTATGGCTGACAAAAATGATTGTGCGCCCCTCTTCGGCAACCTTGTTCATGCGGCCGAGGCATTTTGTTTGAAACGCAAGGTCTCCGACCGCGAGCACTTCATCCACCAGCAGTATTTCCGGATCAAGGTGGGCGGCTACCGCGAAGGCCAGGCGCACGTACATGCCCGAGGAGTAGCGCTTGACCGGGGTGTCAAGAAACTGCTCTATCTCGGAAAAAGCGACAATTTCATCAAATTTGCGAAGAATCTCCCTGCGGGTCATGCCCAGCACCGCGCCGTTAAGGAAGATGTTTTCCCGGCCGGTCAGCTCAGGGTGAAATCCGGTTCCGACCTGCAGCAGAGCGGAGACGCGCCCATAGAGAAAGGCCCGCCCTGCAGTGGGCTCGGTGATGCGGCTCAGTATTTTAAGCAGCGTTGACTTGCCGGCGCCGTTGCGTCCGATCAGGCCGACCCGCTCCCCCGGCTCAACCGTCAGGCAGATATCGCGCAGGGCCCAGAATTCTTCCGTGGCGGAACTTGAGCGGCGCTGTGCAAACGGATGGCGCAGGCCCTGCAGCAGACTGGTGCCTTGCGCAACCAGAGTTTCCCGGAGGTTGCGCCCGCGGCGGCGCTGCATGTGCCCGATTGTATAAATTTTACCTATGTTTTCGGTTTTCAGCGCGCATGTCATGGTTAAATGATATCGGCGAATGTTCGTTCAAATTTGTAGAAAAACCGGATACCGAGGAAAAATATCAGGATTGTTAAGCAGGTGGAAAGCACAAATCCGGGCATAAATATCCGGGTTTCACCACCCAGAAGAGCCCAGCGGAATCCGTCGATAACACCGACCATGGGGTTCAGCGAATACAGCAGCCGCCACTGTTCAGGCACGAGCGAGCTGCTGAAACCGACCGGTGATATGTACAGGCCGAACTGCATTATAAACGGCACTACGATGGCGAAATCGCGGTAGGTGACATTCAGGGCCGCAACCCACAGGCCGGCTCCCAGTGAGGCCATTGCCGCCAGAATCATCAGCAGGGGCAGAACCGCGATCCTCCAGTCCGGCCACATTCCGTACCAGGCCATCATCAGGAAATAAATGCTGAACGCGATCAGAAAGTCGACCAGGCTCGTCAGCATGGCCGTAGCGGGGAGAATGATGCGGGGAAAATACGTTTTGGAAATCATGTTGGCGTTTGACGTCAGCGAGTTGGCGCTGACGCTGAACGTGCCGCTGAAAAACTGCCAGGGCAGCATGGCCGCGTAGACCAGCAGGGGATAGGGCACATCTCCGGAGGGCAGCTTGGCGAGCTTGCCGAACACAAGCGTAAGAATTACCATGGTTATCACGGGGCGCACGATACTCCAGGCAATGCCGATCACCGTCTGCTTGTACCGGACAATCAGGTCGCGCCAGGTGATAAAAAAAAGCAGCTCACGGTAGAGCCACAGCTCACGCCATATGTGGCGAACCCGTTTGCGGGGTTCGATGATTATTTCAGACATATATTTCCCATGGTGTCGACCGTTGCTGAACCGCTTGTCAGCGCAGCGTTTTCTGTCATCATGCGCAAATGCTGATTGTAATATTTTTCACGGAAAAGGGCACTGCTTTTTTTAAGCCCTGCCGGGCGGTTGAAAAACTCCCATCGCTGAGCTGCGCTTATTCCCGATGAAGCGGGGTCAAGGCCCGCAGGGCGCTCATCAGGGCCGTGAGGGCGTTGGTGGTGCCGTAGCGCAGCGAGCGCACGATGGCGCGCAGGCACAGAAAAGGAACTTTCATGCAAACGGAAAGTGCCCGGGATGCGTTGTTCTTAAACAGACACTGCGACAGCAGCAGATGCGCGCGGGAGACCTGCTGTTCGTAGAAGCAGGAATTATTGACCGAGGACGCGCTGGTTTTGTGAAACAGCACAGCCTCGTCAACAACTCCGGCGCTCAGGCCCGCGCGTGCAGCGCGGACGCAGAATTCAACATCCTCGCCATACATGAAAAACCGCTCATCAAACAGGCCGATTGTTTCAAACACCCGGCGTTCAATCAGCATGCAGCATCCGCTGAGGTAGAACAGGCTTCCCGGCAGGGGCCTGTGCGTGATGAGCCCGAACCACGGGTTGTACCACGCGCCCCGCGACCACAGCCGCGCGGTGTCAGGGTAGCATTGTATGCGCGGACCCGCAATGCGCAGGCCAGCCGAGTGCGCGCCGCGGGCAAGCGTTTCAATAAAGCCGTCCGGGATGACCGTGTCGTTATTGAGAACAAGCACAGCGTCATAGTCCGGCAGGTGCATGCGCCGCAGGCAGTAATTAACCCCTGCGGCAAAACCCGTGTTGCGCCCGGTTTCAAGCACCTGCACGCTGGTTTCGCGGGCAAAGGCCCCGGAAAGGCGGGCGGCCTGGTCAGTGTCGGCTGAATTGTCAACAATGCAGATGCGGTCGACCTGCTGGCTGCACAGCTGCCGCGCGCACGCGATAGTGTCGTCGGCGCCGAAATAATTAAGGATGACAGAGCACAGCCGCATTATGTTTTGCCAGCTTGGAAACGAGAGAGGCTTTTGCCGCCGGTATGGCCATCAAGGCATGTGCAGCCGTCAGCGCTGCGGCAGAGAATACAGCCAAATCATCCTGCCGGTGCGCAGCCCGTCAAGCCACGGATTAGCTGAACAGAATTTTTGAGCAGCCCCCGCCTTTATTTTTGCTGTCCAGCTCGCCCAGTTCTCGCAGGAGTTCTTCCTGCCGTTTGTTGAGCTTGCGCGGCGTTTTGACGATAACCTGCACGATCTGGTCCCCGCGGCCGCCGCGGTTCAGATACGGTATGCCGCCGCCCTTGATGGTAAGCAGTTCGCCGGACTGAATGCCTCGGGGTATCGTGAGGGTTGCTTCCCGGGGCTCTTTGTCAAGCGCCGGAACCCTGATTTCGGTACCGAGTGCGGCCTGTGCAAAAGAAACGGACACCTGGCAGACAATATCGTTGTTGTGCCGCTTGAAGAATTCGTCTTCGTCGACATTGAGGAACACATACAGGTTGCCGGCCTGGCCGCCGCGATCCCCGGGTTCGCCTTCGCCGGTGAGCTTGAGCTGCATGCCGGTTTCCACGCCGGCGGGAATCTTGACCATCAGGTTTTTATCCTGCAGCAGTTTGCCGGAGCCGGAGCATTTCCGGCATGGCTTTGCAATGATGGTGCCGGTGCCGCGGCAGTGCGGGCAGGTAGTGGCCACGCTGAAAAAACCCTGCCGCTGCGCAACGCGGCCGGCGCCCTGGCAGGTAGCGCAGGTCTGCGGCGTAGTTCCTTCGGCTGCACCGGTGCCGCTGCATTCGGTGCAGCTGACGTGCTTGCGGACCGTAATTTTTTTTTCAATCCCGAAGGCAGCCTCCTGCAGGGTAATGTTCATGTCATAGCGCAGATCAGCGCCGCGGCGGGCTGAGGAGCGGCCGCGCTGTCTGCCGCCGAACCCGCCCATGCCGAAAAAGTCCTCGAAGAGTTCACCAAATGAAAAGAAGATATCGTCAAAGCCCTGAAAGCCGGAAAATCCTGAATTCCTGAGCCCGTCATGACCGAAGCGGTCATAGAGCCTGCGTTTTTCGGGATCGCGCAGCACTTCGTAGGCTTCGCTGGCCTCTTTGAATCTTTCTTCAGCCGCACGGTTGTCCGGGTTGCGGTCCGGGTGATACTGCAGGGCAAGTTTGCGATAGCTTTTTTTGATCGTGTCGTCGGAGGCGGTTCGCTCGACCTCCAGAATTTCATAGTAACAACGTTTTGCCATCAGTTCAGCTCTCATGGGCCGCATGGTATGCGGCTGCGTCAAAGGGTGTAAGGGTCTGCGTGCACGCTCTGCTGGTGTGTGCACGGCAGTATCCGGAAGCGGTGTTCCTGAACTCCCGGCTTTGTCAGTAACGGGTTGCGGGAATCCGCTGCAGATGAAGCGTCTGCGGATTATTAAAGAATTTTCTTTCTATTGTAAACTCGAATATCCGCCAGTCAAGCAGCACAGTCCGGTTCGGCCCGTATTCAGCGGTCATCGCGTGACCCGGACGGCAGCATTGCCTGCGCGAACTCCGGCATGGTCTGCTCCATGTAATCGCGTATTTTTTTCTTGAGGCGGTTTTCAATCTGCCGCACCCGCTCTTTCGTGATATTATATTTATCGCCGATCTCCTGCAGTGTCAGGGGGGTTTCAGACAGCAGGCGTTTTTCAAGCAGCTCGGTCTCCTTGTCATCGAGCCGGCTTCGTATCTCCCGCAGTTTCTGGCTGAAAATCCGCTGCAGTTCATGGTCGGCAATCGTGGTGTCAAACAGCTGCCGGTCGGCGCTCAAGAGGTCGCCGCGGGTTTCTTTCCAGCCGTCACCAATGGGCTGGTCAAGCGAGGGCTCCCAGTCGCCCAGCCGCTGCTCCATTTCAATCACGTTTTCTTCGGTGGTGTCAAAGGCCGCTGCCAGGCGTGCCGGCCCGGGTGTAAAGCCCAGCTTTTCGAGCCGGTTTTTTTCTTTCTGCAGATTGAAAAACAGTTTGCGCTGCATCTGGGTTGTGCCGATTTTGACCAGCCGCCAGTTGTCCATAACATACTTGATCATGTAGGCCTTGATCCAGTAAGAAGCGTAATAGGAAAGCTTGACGCCCCGAAGGGGATCGTAATTTTTCACGGCCTGCATAAGTCCCAGGTTGCCCTCCTGGATCAGGTCCATGAGGTTGAATGTCCAGTGGCGCTGGTACTCAAGCGCAATTTTTACAACCAGGCGCAGATTGGCGGTTACCAGACGATACGCGATTTCCGGATCGGCGGTTTCGCGGTAGCGCGCAGTCAGGTCCTGCTCCTGCTCCGGCGTCAGCAATGGTGTTTTGCGGATTTCGCGCAAATACAACTGCAGCGGATCCTGTGTCGCGGGCAGGTGTGCCCGGGGCGCGGGAGCTATGGCCGTGAAGCCTTCATCCTGAGGAGTGATGCGTTGTTCTTCGTTCATCGCGGTTCAACAGCTCATCTCAGGGAGTGTCAGTGCGAATTTCAAACCGCCCGGCCTCTATCGGGGTTTCCTTTAAAAAATAAAAACAGACTGCCGCAACCACGGCGATCATAGACCAGAAGAGAAACACCGTGGCGAAACAGGACGAGCCGTCCTCGCGGGTGGTTACCAGGTAACCGGCGGCAAGCGGCGATAAAAAAGCGCCGAACTGGCCGATGCCGTTGGCAAAACCCATGGCCCGCCCCACGACCTCTTTGGGGTAGCGGTATGACGGGTATGCCTGGATAACGCTCCAGTTAAGATTGATAAAAAAGCCGCCCAAAAGCAGCAGAATCAGCAGGGGCAGGGTCTGGCCCTGCGGCACCTGCCCGATGAGATACAGTACGGGAACGCAGCCAAGGTAGGCGATCAGGCACAGGATGCGGGGACGGCCGCCGAAAAATCTGTCAGCAGCCACCCCGCCGAAATACTGCGCGATGATTGCAGCCAGGTACGGCGCTCCGGCCAGCAGACCCATGGCGGTTATGCTGAAGCCATGGGCCTTGACCAGGAAGAAGGCGATCCAGGTTGTCATGCCCCAGTAGATCATAAGCTGCATGAACCATGCTATTGAATAGAGATAAAACCTTATATCAGTGGTGATGATTTTTGTTGCATAGCGCTTTGCCGTAATGGGCGTACCCCCGCCGATGGAAGCATCTATTATATCAATCTCTTGTCTGGATACGAGGCCTTTTTGAAGGGCCTCGTGAGGGCTGTCATACACATACTTCCAGAGCAGGAAAATGCCGATCAGGCCGGGCACAGCCAGGCAGAAGAAAACCGGACGCCAGTTGTTGTTGAAAAATGCTGCCGCCATCCACGTTACCAGCATCGGGGTAATCATCGGTGAAATGCCGAACGTCGTAGCGAAGAAGCCGTTGGCCCGGCCCCGCTCCTGGGCTGGAAACCAGTGGGCAATGGTTTTGATGGATGGCGTATAGTGGTGGCCCTCGCCAAGCGCCAGGCCCAGCCTGAGGATGACGAACTGGGTGAAGTTTCTGACAAGGCCCGTCAGAAACGTGATGACCGTGAAAATGATGATGGCAATGCTCATGGTTTTTTTTGCGCCGATGCGGTCGCTGAGAATACCGGCTGAAAACTGCGCAAGCGCATAGCCGAAGAAAAAAATGGAGCCGAGCCAGCCGAGCTGGACCGTGCTCAGCTGCAGATCCTCGCCGATATAGGGCAGCAGGGTTAAAACCGATATGCGGTCAAGGTAATTGATTACATACAGCAGCCATATCACAAAAAGAATTTTGTGGCGGTAGCCCCATGTCTTTTCCCGGGCACTATGCATGCAGGAGCCTCTCAGGTCATGTGTTTATGTCAGGTCAGTGTTGCAAGGGGCCGCACGCGGTGATCGCGTGGCGCGCGGCAGCGGCTACCGTGGCGGTGCAGCTGCCGCCTGCCAATGCGTAGAGCACTGGAAACAAAAAAATTATATAAAAGCATATTTCCCATTATTTTTCAAGGAGATATGAATACAGACGGCGCGGCCCGCGCAGCGCTATCGGCAGGCAGCGCTGGCCGTGCGTTGTTATTGGCCGGTGGGGGGACGGGACCTCTGAAAGGCTTCAACCGCCCGGTTATGCTCCTGCAATGTGCGCGAAAACTCATGTGAGCCGTCATTACGGGATACAAAAAACAGAAAGTCCGTTTTTTCGGGCTGCAGAACCGCGCGGATCGCAAGGCGGCCGGGACTGCAGATCGGGCCGGG
>VGSH01000024.1 GCA_016875025.1 Deltaproteobacteria bacterium | reverse complement strand
TACCCTTATAAATCAGCGGATCATTAACCCTGATCTGCTTCGTTAGTACCTCATGGCCATTTTCAATGACGGTCAGGCTGCTGACGTAGGATTTGGGCCGGCCGGTGTTTTCATAAAACGAAACCTCGAATGCATTGCAGCGCAGGACAAAATCGAGCCGCTCGGTACCCTGAGCGTCGCGTAAAAACACGATATCCGACTGCTCACCTTCATAGAGCTGCATGAAACCCTTAAAGCCCAGATTGCCCAGAAGCGCACCACCCATGATCAGAAGAATGGCCGTATGGGTGAACAAAAACCCCAGCCTCGACCAGCGTCCCTTTTCAGTATACAGCGTAACGCTATCGCCCTGCCGATGGAGTACAGGGCGGCTGAATTTCGCGCTCAGCGCGCGCGCGAACTGCTCCTCGCGGCCGGCGTCAAAACTCTCAAGACGGGCCGTGCGGCAGCAGCTCAGGGCCTCGAGTGCGGCGGAATCGGGCAATTCCCGGTTGCTGCGCAGTGCACGCCAGATGCGCGGGATACGGTGCAGCGTGCAGCAGATCAGGTTCAGGCTGAAAAAACCCATTGCTGCCTGAAACCACCAGGAGCCGAACAGATCGTCAAAACGGCATGCCGTAATCAGACGAAAGCCGGTCTCCCCGAACAGCCTGACATAGTCGGCCTGAACTGCTTTCTGGGGAACAACGGTACCGATGATGCAGGCGCCCGCAAGAATAAAGAGCAGAACAAGGGTTAGCCGCAGGGAAATTAAAAAACGCCAGATCGGGGTGAAAGCTTTGCGGGCGGGCATTAGTCAGTTTATCCTGTTACTGTGAACCAGTGAGAATACGCACAAAATGTTCAGTTATTGTGCCGTTTTTTGAGCGATTTGTCCATATTAAACGAAGCACAGGCCATTTCATAAGGATGGCCGCTGTGCAGGGTTCAATCCCACTCGCGCAGGAAATGGCAGGTGTAGCCGCCGGGGTTTTTTTTCAGATAGTCCTGATGATAACCTTCGGCCACCGACCAGTTGCGCACCGGCTCAACCGTTGTCACAATCGGGGCGCTCCAGCGGCGGGCTGCCTCGACCTCCTTGATCGCTTCCAGGGCCTGTTGTTTCTGGGTCTCGTTAAAATAAAAAATCGTGCTGCGGTAGCTGCTGCCCAGATCATTGCCCTGGCGGTTCAGGGTAGTGGGGTCGTGCATGCGAAAAAACCAGTCCGTCAGCAGGCGTGTGAAGCTGATGCGTCCAGGGTCGAACACAATTTCAACCGCTTCGGCATGACCGGTTTCACCGCGACCGACATCTTCGTAGGTAGCGTTTGGAAGGTTTCCGCCGCAGTAACCCACGCGGGTTTCAAGCACGCCGTCGATATCGCGCAGCAGTTCCTGCATGCCCCAGAAGCAGCCGCCCGCCAGAATGGCGGTTTCTGTCTGCGGCGCGGGCACGGCAATGCCGGCTTCCCGGAAGCGCTCAAGGTACGCGCCATAACCCTGTGCTTCCATATCCTTAAGCGGAACGAAACGCAGAGCCGCAGAATTAATGCAGTAGCGCAGGCCTCCTTTATCAGCCGGGCCATCCTCAAACACATGGCCCAGATGCGAATCAGCCCCGGCGCTGCGCACCTCGGTTCTGCGCATGCCATAGGAGGTATCTGCCCGCTCAACCAGCGCCGTGCTTTCGACCGGGCGGGTGAATGCCGGCCAGCCGCAGCCCGAATCATACTTTTCAAGGCTGGTAAAAAGCACTTGACCGGAAACGACATCAACATAGATGCCGGGCTCGAAATGCCTGTCATACTCTCCGCTGTAGGCTGGTTCGGTTCCGGCCTGCTGCGTTACCCGGTACTGCTCGGGTGTCAGGCGCTGCTTTAATTCAGCATCGGTCGGTTTCATAACAGTACTCCTTTCTGCGGGTACTTTCACCTGAATATCAGCTCTGCCGGATAGACGTGTCTGCTCATCGGACTGCGGCGAACAGGCAAGAAGTGTTGCTGCCAGAAGCAATGCACTCATGGTTTGAACATACTTCATCATATACCTCATGGGTGTTTTGAAACAGCCGTTCAGAAATACTTTGATAATAGTCCGATTATGCCGGTCGTGTACAGCAGCACGATAACAAGCGCAACCGGGGTGATGTATTTAATTAGAATATGCCAGATATCGTAGAAGTGAAAGGCATTTTCAACCCGTTTGATCTCGGCTTCCTTCTCACCGTGGGTCAGCACCCAGCCGGCGAATATCGCGATGCCCAGACCTCCCAGCGGCAGCAGGATATTGCTGGCGAACCCGTCGAGCAGATCGAAGATATTTTTTCCGCCCATAAGGGTGAGCCCGCTCCACAGGTTAAACGACAGTGCCGAAGGGATGCCGCATACGAAGATGACCGCTCCAAGCGTGTAGTCTGCCCGCCTGCGGGTCCAGCACAGCTCATCGATAAAAAAAGACACCACCACTTCCAAAAGAGATATGGCCGAGGTAATCGCTGCAAAGGCTACCAGCACGAAAAAGAAAAATCCGCACATGCGCCCTCCCGGCATCTGCGCGAAGACCTCCGGCAGAGTCACAAACAGCAGGCCGGGTCCGGCACCCGGATCAAGACCGCAGGAAAATACGATCGGGAAAATCATCAGCCCGGCCATCACGGAAAAACACGTGTCCAGCGCGCTTATTTCAAGGGCTGCGCTGGATATGTTGGTGTTTTTGTCAAGATAGCTGCCGTAGGTAAGCATGGCGCCCATGCCCAGGCTCAGGGAGAAAAACGCGCTGCCCAGCGCTTCAAGGATACCTGTGCGGGTCAGCTGTGAAAAATCAGGCTGCAGCAGAAAGCGCAGGGCATGTCCTGCGCCGGGGCTGATGAGAGAGCGTATCGTCAGACCGATGAGGATGAGGAACAAGGCGGGCATCAGCAGCTTGTTCCAGCGCTCGATGCCGGAGCTGATGCCGCCGCGCACGATAAAAATGGTCAGCAGCATGAACAGTCCGTGGCATCCAATCTGCCGCGCCGGGCTGGACATAAGCTCATGGAACTGCCCGGCTGCAAGCCCGGCCTGAAATCCGGACAGAACCGTGGACGCAATATAGTGCAGAATCCAGCCTCCGACCACGCTGTAGTAGGACAGGATAATAAAACCCGCCAGAATGCCCAGCCAGCCGACCAGCGGCCAGAACCGGCTTGCGCGCAGTTCGCGGAAGGCGCCCACAGGATTTTTCTGGGCGCTGCGGCCGATGATAATTTCTGCTATCAACACCGGCAGGCCGAGAATCGCCACGGAGACAAGGTAGGCTGCCAGAAAGGCCCCGCCCCCGTATTCACCGCACTTGTAGGGAAAGCGCCAGAGATTGCCCAGCCCGATTGCCGAGCCTGCGGCCGCCAGCACAAATCCGAAGCGGCTGGCCCAGTGTTCACGCTGTGGTGCCATCGTATACCTGTTCAGGATATATGTTCCATGGTCATCCGGCCAAAATCTTTACAGCGCAGGGGTACCAACGATATAAAAGGAGTGCGCCGGCTGTCAAGAAAACATTTTTGCGCACACATCCTGGTTGTGATACTGTGGCAGGCATATGTGCTCATTATTGCCGAAAGGATCCCGCATGAAAAAACTATTGCTGCCTTTTCTGTGCCTGTGCGCGACCATCAGCCTTGCTGCATGCTCGGCACAACAGGAGCCGGACCAGGAGGAACAGGGTCGTATCGAACAGTTTACCGATGACGTTGCCCGGGACGCAACCGATGCAATCAATCGCCCGCTTGACAAGGCCCGCCGCGTGGGCGAAATGTCCCGGCAGCACACCGAGGATCTGGAGCAGGACTCAATCCGCGATTGACCCGTTCCAGCGCCTGAACAGATGATGCGGAATCTTCAGCAGGTCGAGCACCCTGCCCACGCTGTGATCGACGATGTCGCCGATGGTGCGGGGGTGGTGATAGAACGCGGGCACCGGCGGAACGATGATGCCGCCCATTTCGGCAATGCGGGCCATGTTTTTCAAATGCCCGAGATGCAGGGGCGTTTCGCGCACCATGAGCAACAGGCTGCGGCGCTCTTTGAGCATCACGTCCGCAGCCCGCGTAATCAGGTTGTCGGCGTAGCTGTGCGCGATGGCCGACATGGTTTTGATGCTGCACGGCGCCACAACCATCGCGTCAAGCAGAAACGAGCCGCTGGCCGGCGCAGCGCCCACATTTGAGTTTTCATATACATGCGCGGCCAGTTTTTCAATCTCGGCCGGCGCGTCGGCTCCGAGTTCATGCGCGATAATAGCGCGGGCCGACGGGCTGATAATCAGGTGCGTTTCAACGCCCGGGGTCTGCGCAAGCACTTCCATCAGGCGCCTGCCGTACACCTGGCCGCTTGCCCCGCTCAGGGCTACGACAATCTTAGTCATGATACTTCCCCCGCAGCACGATGATACTATTCTCAATGAGGGCGTCCGTGTTGGCAAGCACCGCTTCAATTCCATCCGGGGTTATGTCAGGGATATGAATGCCGGCGCTGACTGCGACCGTGCGCTGCAGGGCTGAGGCGACCCGCTCGGCAACCCGGCGCGCGACTACCTCGTCGCGATGTCCCGGAAAGCTGAACTGCAGCACAGTTGAGCTGCGCTCACGCTCAGGGGTGCTCTCCGGGTGCGGGATTGCAACCGCAAGCGCGCCGATATGCGGCAGCGTGCCGCCCCACACCGCTATGAGCACATCCTCACCGATTGTCTGCAGCGAGGCGCTCACGGCAAACAGCCCTGTTCCCGCGCTTACTGTATCCATGCTTTCCCCGCAGAGCCGCCCGCAATCGGCGGGAATACCGTTATGATATCACCGTCATTCAGCTGCGGGTCATCGCTGCGCTGGGTCCCGTTCAGCAGCACAATTCGCGGTACATCGGCAGGCAGCTCCGCACACAGCAGCGCATCGCCGAGGCAGGCGCCCGGGGCAAGCTCAACTGTGCGCGCGCCGTCCGCGCCTGAGACGCCGGCCAGGGAGCGAAAGGGGCCGAGCCGTTTTATCGTAACATGTATCATGTGCAGTCTTTCCTGCTGTTTGATGGGAATGCCGGCTGCGTTTGTCTTGACATCAGCTTCATTGATGCACTATACACATTGATTGTCGGATTTAAAATACTTTTTTCCCGCACCAATGTCCGGAGCACCAATGCAGGAAAACCTCACAAACCCGGAAACTTCAGCGTCCGCTGTCCTTGCACAGGGGCCGCTCAGCGGCATACGCGTTGTTGAGTACGGCGTGTTTCATGCCGGGCCCGGCGCGAGCGCGATTCTGGGCGATCTGGGTGCTGAGGTCATCAAGATTGAAACCGGCCACGGTGACCCGGAGCGCTTCTGGAACGTGCTGGGCGGGGTTGATATTACCGTTCCCGGCGGCGAGAGCATCATGTTTGAAATCTCCAACCGCAATAAGAAGGGGCTGCACCTTGACATACAAAAAGAAAAGGGCCGTGAAGTCTTTAGACGCCTGGTCGCCACAGCCGACGTGTTTCTGACCAATCTGCGCCTGAGCACCACGGCCGCGCTGGGCATTGACTATGAATCCGTGCGGCGCATCAATCCCGCCATTATTCACGCCGGGGTTTCCGGCTACGGAGAAAAGGGCCCGGCAGCTGATCTGGGCGCATTTGATCCCATGGGACAGGCCCGCTCCGGCATGATGTACCTGTACGACGATCAAAATCCGGCCCTGATTCACATGGCGGTACTTGATCAGGCTGCTGCCATTACCACGAGCCATGCCATCCTAGCCGCACTGTTCGCGCGCGAGCGCCACGGCATCGCCCAGTCCGTGCATACATCGCTTTACAGCTCCGGGCTGTGGCTGATGTACTGCAACCTGTACGCCAAGAGCGTGTTGAACCGCGACACCGCCTTTGCCTGGAAGCGCTATGAAAACTCGCCCCTGCGCAACAGCTTTCAATGCGCCGACGGCCAGTGGATCATCGGCGTACATCATCCTGAAGGAAAGTACTGGGAGAAGTTTTGCGAAATTACCGGCCAACAGGAACTGCTGTCTGATTCCCGCTTCGGCGATGCGCAGTCCCGTCGCAGCAATGTCGCCGAACTGGTTGCGATATTCGACCGGGTTCTGGCCACGCGCACCTGCGACGAATGGATCGGCGTGTTTCAGCGAAACGGGCTGATGTTTACCCCGGTTCAGCATATCGGTGAAGTGCTCGACGATCCTCAAGCCCTGGAAAACGCCTACGTGGTTGAGTTCGACCACCCCGCGCACGGCCGCGTCAAGCTGCCCGGCTATCCGGCCCGTTTCAGCGCCGCACAGGCCGGTATGCGCGCGGCCGCGCCCGCCCCCGGTGAGCACAGCCGCGAGATTCTGCTGGGCCTCGGGTACGGAGAGGATGACCTTGCGGAGCTGCGAGAGCAGGAAGTAATCCGCTGAACGCGCTGATGGCACCGGCCTGAGCCTGCAAATACCTTGGTGGTGCGCTTCATTCGTGCTATACTCACCCTCAGAACAAGGGGAATACCGCTACGGGTTCCTGCCGGTAACCTGCTTACACAGAAGCACCGCTCAATCAAGGCTGCGCCGGTGGGCGCAGGCGCTCACGTTCAAAGCGTTGCGTGCGCGCTTTCCGCCCGCTGCCATCAACCACATTGCAAACCATGAGGAGAGTATGACACAACCTGTACAGGGTGTTTTCAAGCCTTTGCAAAACGGATCCGGTGTTCTACGCGATCCCGGCAGCTCGTTTCGCAGGCAGCCCGATGAAATCACGGTGCCGCAGGCGCTGGCGCGGCGCCACGGTCTCGTGCCCGGCGCGACAGTGTGCGGCACTGCCCGAGCCCTGCAAAAGGGGCGGGTGCTGGCGGAAATTGCGTCGATCAACCAGCGCGATCCCGCGCTGTTCAGTCAGCGCACGCCCTATACCCGGCTTACGGCCATTGATCCCTGTGAACGCTTTGATCTGGCAGCCTGCGGCCTGACAAGCATGCGCGTTATAGACCTGGTCACGCCTATTGGAAAAGGCACACGCGGTTTAATTGTCGCACCTCCCAAGGCAGGAAAAACCACTATTCTTGAAAACCTGGCCGCGGCCATTCATCACGCGCACCCTGATGCGCGCATTATCGTGCTCCTGGTGGATGAGCGCCCTGAAGAGGTAACTCATTTCCGGCGTGCGGTCGCGGCCGAAGTGCTGCACAGCAGCAGTGACCAGAGCGTGCAGGAACATATCGAACTGGTGGAGATGACCATGGCCTGCATCCGCACCGAGCTTGAATGCGGCAACGACGTAGTGGTCCTGGTTGACAGCCTGACCCGGATGGGCAGGGCATTCAACCAGCGCGGCACGCGCACTGGCCGCACCATGTCGGGCGGGCTTGAGACCGGCGCCCTTGAAATACCGCGCCGCTTTTTCGGCCTTGCCCGCGCGGTGGAAGACGGCGGATCAGTAACGATTCTGGCAACCGCGCTTGTTGACACGGGCTCGCGCATGGATGAGATGATCTTTGAGGAATTCAAGGGCACCGGCAACAGTGAAATCATTCTCGAGCGCAACCTGGCCGAGCGCGCCGTATTCCCGGCCATCAATATCCGCGCAAGCGGCACCCGCAAAGAAGAGCGCCTGTTTGATCCCGAAGAATACTCCCTGATGACGGACCTGCGCCGCCGATTTGCCGATATGCGGCCGAAAGAGGCTATGGAAGAACTTCTGGCGCTGATTGAACGTTATCCCACCAACCGGGAGCTGATTGCCGGGTGCGCCGGCCGTCCTTAAAAAAGCCTCGTAACCGTTCCCGCCTCCGTTTATTACGTGAGGAGAACCGCAGCCCGTTCCTTTCGGCGTGCAAGGGCGTCGGTTCTGACCCAGATTATATTTACTTTACAAAATATAATAATTTATTTTATAAGACTTGTGCCGTTAGACGCGCATGACGTACGATACGGTGTAAGGCTTTTTAACGACAGTCTGTAACAGGAGAGTCAATGAGCTACCTGTCAAAAACAGCTCGCACACCCTACACATGCTGTGTGGAATCCGGCTATCAGGTTCTGGCGGCCATGACCTCCTGCCGGGCCTGGTCGCACTTTCTGGAACTTCAGAGAAACCAGTGGCTTACCCGGCAGGAGCTCGAAGTTCTCAGATGGCTTCGTCTGAAGCAGTTATTAGATACCACCTATGAAACGATCCCCTTTTACCGCAATCTGTGGAAAAGCAGCAATGTTGATCCCCGCAAATTCGACGCTCTCCACAATATGCTTGATCTGCCTGTTGTCGACAAGCAGCTATTAAGCCGGGCCCAGCAGGAAGACGGCTTCGGCCTCAGCGCACAGAAAGGCTATGATGTCGCGCATACCTCGGGTACGACGGGCATACGGTTTCAAATCCCGTTTACCTTTGACACGTTTCAAAAAAAATATGCAAACCATCTACGGCAGATGTATGCCTGCGGCTGGCGCCTGGGGGTCGCTTCGGCAACCCTGCACTACTCCGGTCACTCCCAGTTCAGGGGGAAATATACCGGAAGGGCCGATGATCGCGAACCGTTCATGAATATGCGCGAAGCCGCCCTGGCTGTCGCCCACAGGCGCCGTGTGCTTGTACCCTATCACAGCCAGGAGACCGGCGACGATGAACAGATCCGCAGCTGGTACGATACACTGGCAGCGCGCAGGCCCTATATGTTTGAAACGCTTGATTTCAATCTGCCGATACTGAAGGATTTCATTGAGCGCCACAGTCTGCCGCGCCTGCATATCCCGAAAACTTTCGTGCTGGGTACATACAGCCGGTCGCTGCGCAGCGAACTGCAGCGTTTTTTTGCAACCGAAATGTTTAACCGCTATTCACCCCATGAAATCGAGGGGGTCGCGTTCTCATGCAATGTTCACCGCGGCATGCACATGGCCACGGACTGCTACCACACGGAATTCCTGGACCGGCGAAACCAGCCTGTAAGCGCCGGAGAAATCGGAGAAATCGTCGTGACCGATATGGAAAATTATCTGATGCCCCTAATCCGCTACCGTGTAGGCGATGTGGGCCATTATTATGAAGAGCCATGCACCTGCGGCCGCGGCATGCCCCTGATGGGCGATTTAGACGGCCGCACCCGAGACTGCTTTCAAACAGCCGCCGGCTTGCGGGTCGCACCTTCGCAGGTTGCCGCTATCCTGCAGGATGAACCCGGGGTGGTTGTTTTTCAGGCTGTGCAGGGGGATAATCTTAATGTAGCGGTTGATATTGTTTATTGTAGCAATGCAGCGATTGAGGATACCAATACACGCATCAGGCACCGCTTTGAGAAACTGCTTGGCCCGGAAATACCGCTCCGCCTGGATCCTGTGCGAAGTATCCGACTTGAGCAGAACGGAAAATGCTGTTTTGTAAAACGTTGATTTAACCCGGGGATTCACATCATGACGATACCGATGGCGCGGCCTTCTACGGGGTCTGCAGAGATCAAGCAGATTAAAGCGGTTTTTAAAAGCGGATGGCTCGGCGAAGGGCACGTTACAGAATCATTCGAAAAAGCGCTGAGCGAATTCACCGGTGCACGGCATGTTGTTGCCGTCAACACCGGCACATCCGCGCTGCACCTGGCCCTGCACGCCCTGGGTGTAGGGCCGGGAGACGAAGTGATTCTGCCGTCCATGACTTTTGTCAGTGATCCGCAGGCGGTTTTGATGTGCGGGGCACGCCCGGTGTTTTGCGATATAGATGAAAACACGCTGAATGTTGCCCCTGAAAAAATCAGGAAACATCTGACGTCAAAAACCCGCTCTGTCATGCCGACTGATTTTGCCGGGCTTCCCTGCGATGTGCGAGCCATCCGGCGGGCTATCGGCCGCTCCGATATCAAAATTATCCGGGATGCATCTCATTCCTTCGGCTCACGGATTAACGGCAAAATAATCGGCGTATGCACCGGTGAGGATGCCACCTGCTTCAGCTTTGATCCCATCAAAAACCTGACCTGCGGAGAAGGCGGCGCGATTCTCGTCAAAAACGCTTCAATCGCTGAGAGCATGCGCTCGCAAAAAATGCTGGGCATTGTCCGAAGCACATGGCAAAGCTTTTCCAAAAAAAAGGTGGAAGACCGCCGCGTCGTCCAGCACGGATTTCGCTACCACATGAGCAATATTAATGCAGCGATCGGGCTTGCGCAGCTGCAGCAGTTTGCAGCCTTTGCTGAAAAAAGGAAAAAACTGGCGCTGTTGTATGATGATTTGCTGCAGGCACAACCGGATATCAAACTGTTCAAGCGCGACTACGGGGCCATCGTGCCGTTTATGTATATCATCCGTGTTGCGCCGCAGGATCGCGACAACCTGATACATTTTCTTGTCGCCAACGGCGTGCATGCCGGCCTGCGCTATTTCCCCTGCCACCTGCAGCCATTTTTTGAGCACTCCGGCGCGTCGCTGCCGGTAACCGAACGGATGGCGCAGGAAATGTTAAGTATACCGCTGTATCACGGGATGCGCGCTTCACAGGCGCGCATCATTGCAGCATTGATTAAAAAATTTTTCGCATAAGAACCCGGCGGGCGCAATGGCAGAAAAACACCTGATCAGAATAGCCGACTGGGGCGTAACAGAGCAAACCGTTATTTTTGCCGATGACTTTGTTCTGGATCGGCTGCCCGCAGACGGTGATGTACTGGATATAGGCTGCGGCCGGGGAGTGTTTGATGCAAAAGCCGCTCAGCGGGTCCGCTCGGTAACCGGTATCGACATAACACCATCTGAAATTGAAGCTGCTCTGACGTTATGCAGCGATGCTAATATACGTTTTTTCGTGCATGACGCCGAAAAACTATCTGAATTCGAAGGTTCCTATGATGCTGTTTACTCGCGCTTTTGTTTTCATCACCTGAATATGGACAAAGCCGCTGAAGGCATCCATGCACGCCTGAAGCCCGGCGGCCGGCTGATCGCAGTCGACTGCCTTGAAGATTACTGGAAGCTTTCCGGCAGTTTCTTTATCCTGCTTGACGCGACCAGGCGTATTGGCGTTGTGCGCATGATCACCCTGATTCCCCGGCTGCTGTTTTTTTTCACACCGAAACGTTTTCAGCACGTAAAAAGCGATATTGCCCGGATTAAGAGCGAAAAAAGATACCACTTTGAGGACTTTAAGAATTTTTATACGCGGCTGTTTCCCGGCGCACAAATCGGCATGATCGGTTGCGCAGCCTATATTGACTGGCGCAAGCCCTGAACAGGTTCCCTACCCAAATTGTGGGACCCGCCATGGCACCTTAGGTCTACCGATTGCGCGCGGGAACCCGCAGGGAGAAAAACATGCTGCTCGGTAAACGCATCGGTGCAATTATTATAGCCTACAATGCTGAGCGTACTCTTGAGGATACCGTCAAACTGGTGCCCAGGGACATTGTTGATTACGTAATTATCTGCGATGACGGCAGCACGGACCGCACCCGCGAAATAGGTCTCTTCCTGGGCATAGACACGTTCTCGCATGAAAAAAACAAGGGTGCCGGCGCCAACACAGCCCGCGGATTTGATATAATGCTCCAAAAAGGCGACATCGACATCGCCGTGCTTCTGCATGGCGATAACCAGTACGATCCGTCCAGGCTGCCGCAGGTTATCGCCCCAATTGCCGAAGGACGCTGCGACATGGTGTTGGGCAGCAGAGTCAACTGGCATCAGGGACGCATGCCGCGCTACAAGCAGCTGGGAAATACTCTTTTAACGGGAATACAGAATATTCTTTTTGGGCAAAAACTTTCCGACTATGCCACCGGATATAAAGCCTTTACCCGTGAAGTTTTGCAGACCATTAACTACCGTGAGAACAAGAATAATTTCGAGTTCGACCCGCAGTTTAACGTGCAGGTGCTCATGCACGGCTTCCGGGTGATGAATGTCGAGGTGCCGACGAAATATTTTGCCGAAGCAAGCTCGGTAACGTTTTCAAAATCGGTTCTCTACGGGTATCAAACCCTGAAGGCAGCGTGCGCTTACGGACTCTATAAAAATGGCATCCGAACGAACTACGCAAAAAAACTTTTCCAAAAAGCCTATAATTCCTGAACAGGCGCGCTGCTCTCAAACCTGTATCACGCCTGACTGTTTACGGGGTTGCACCTGATGTTTGCCAGATACGCGCCGGTTGCCACGGCGGTTGTAACGTATCTCGTATTTGGGTCCCTGCTGTGCATACAGACACCGCTGTGGATTCCACCCGACGAAGAGCTGCATGTTGCCTATTGCCAGTACATAGCACGCAACAACGCAATCCCCCGGCCTGCCATCAGCACCACAAAAGAACCGGTCATCATGGCCTTTCATCCTCCGCTCTACTATAGTGTGGGATCTCTTTTCTTTAACCATGCATCCGGGTGCGTTAAAAACATCGTTCGCATTCATGACGGACCCGGCTATGCCTTAGTCAGCGGCGGAACAGAAGACAGGTATTTTTTATCCGCTGTTTACCGGCTCCGTTTTTTCACCCTGCTGTCGGGCGTAATAATTATTGTCTCAGCATATGCCGCCCTGCGTATGCTGTTCCCACAAACAGTGCTTCCCGCTGCCGTGGGTGCTTTTTTCATAGCAGCCAATCCCCAGTTGCTGCATGTTGCTACAGGTATATCAAATGAAATTCCTGCAGCGGCCCTGACGTCACTTTGTCTGCTCATGCTGCTGCTTTATTGCCGTCGCGCTTCAGGTCCCGGAGGTGCAGTGCTGATTGGCTGCATACTGGGATTGAGCCTGCTCACAAAAACATCAACTGTTTTTCTTGTGCCTTTGGGCATGCTTGTTATTGTGTTTGCTCACAAACGAACCTTCCTGCGCATTATACGCGACCTGACCTTGGTCTTTGGTGCTGCTGCGGGGATATCCGGATGGTGGTATGCTCTAAATTGGAAAACATTAAGCGCACTTCAGACATCACAACCCTGGTTTAACCGCACAACTCCGATTTCGCTCGAGTATCTCTCGGAAATCGCCTCTACAACTTTTATTTCTTTTTTCGGCTATTTCGGCGCTCACCAGATTGCACTTCCCTTGCCATATCTCCTGCTGTATGCACTCATCATTGTTTTCGGGATGTGCGGCTTAATAAACGCAGTCATTCGAAAGGAATACTCCCGGCATTCCCTTGTTCCCGCACTTGTACTCATCACGGCATTCATGGGCGCAACTGCCGTTTTTGCACTGCTCAACTATACCTACTACGCGCCACAGGGGAAATATCTCTACACAGTAATTATAGCGGTTGCTGCTCTGGTCGCTGGCGGATGCTTGAGCTTATTCGGTAACAGGCAAAAAAAAACTGCTGCCGTGGCGTTGATTTCCTTGATGGTCACGTTGTGTGTGCTGGCACTCTTTTCGGTGTTTTTACCTGCGGTTCAAGAACCGCGCCTGCGCCGTATTGCTTCACAGTCCGATTTCAACTGCATAAGCAAGCACATTACCGAGGAACAACCGTTTACGTATGTATTTAAGGTTGCTGAGAACAACCTCTGCGGAATACGTATTCTTTTTTCAAAAACCTGTGCAACTCAAACCGGCGCCTTGATATTCCGGCTTGTGCAGCATGACCCGGCAGAGAAAGAAGTCTGCAGAATATCCCTGCCGTTAAGCGATATCAGGGATAGCCATTGGCATTATTTCGGCTTCCCTCCGATTCAGGATTCAGCTGGACAAAAGTTTTCAATTCATTGTGAGGCGCAGGGGCTTGAGCATGAAGCGCGTCTGGCCCTCTGGAGCGATCTGCAGCCCGCTCCGGATTTCAACTCCAATGCAGCGGATGGAAATCCCATCGAGGGTGTGCCCTGTTTTGAGGCATATGCCTTTACCGGCACGGTTCCGAAAACTGCATGGGAAGGGCGTGGAACGAGCGCCATCCGTCAGCAGCTCTATGTCAGCGTTCGTGAAATGCAACTGTTTAACCAGTTTGCACCGGGATCCGCAAATAAAGACATAATCAGCCGCAAGTGGCACCGACTCGAAAAAGCGGGCAACAACCGGCAGAAGGGCTGTTTTGAAACCTCCGTTGGCCCACACAGATGACAGGGCGCAGCACGACGGCTGCGAACACACACCTGCGAATCAAGAACGCACAGCTAAAAGGCACTACAGCTGAATCTCCCCTTTGCCCTGGCGGGTGATTGCGTACTCATCGCCGGAAAGATCTACAATCGTAGACGGCTCTGAAATCAGCACGCCGATGTCAAGCACCAGATCGATCTGCCGGCCGAAATACTCGTCAATGACTTCGCCGGAATTCAAAAAATGCTCGCGCCACAGGGGAACACTGGTGGAAATCAGGGGGTTGCCGAGCTGTTCGCTCAGCATGCGGCACACGTTGCTGGCAGGCACCCGAAATCCTATATTTTTTCTTTTGTAGAGCATATAGCGATTGACTTCGCGCGTCGCAGGCAGAATAAACGTATAAGGCCCCGGCAGGTAACGGTTAATCAATCGGTAGGCACGGTTTGAAACCTGGGCATATTCTGAAACGTGACTCAGGTCATGCGAAATAAAGCTCAGCGGGCTCTTCTCATCAAGGCCCTTCATGCGATAGAGCCTTTCAAGGGCTTTTTTATTATGCAGATCGCAGCCAAGACCGTAAATGGTGTCGGTGGGATAGACCACAAGTCCCCCTGTGCGCAGAACTTCTGCGGCCCTCTGTATGATACGGGGATGCGGGTGAGTCTCATAAATACGCATTAGCATGGTGCATCTCCGATGTGTCGGACTGCCCGGGCAGCTATAGCCGTGTTGAACTGTATTCTCGTCACTTATTACGCTGCGTGCGATGCAGGGCGGTCTGATCGGAATGTGGCTGGCAAATGGTGTAAAGAGTCCTGCGGGCTGTCGGGGCTTTCCCCGCAGGACGGCTATGCCACGATACTTGTCCAGCCGAAGGGATCGTCGATTCTGCCATACTGAATGCCGGTCAGTTCGTCATACATCTTCAGGCTGAAGGCCCCGGGTTCGCTGCCACCCACGATATAATCGCGATTTTTATAGCGCAGTGTGCCGACCGATGCGATAACCGCCGCAGTACCTGAACCAAAAATTTCTTCAACTTTACCGGCCTCAATATCGGCGCATAGCTGATGGATGCTGATTTTTTCCTCATCCACCTGCAGGCCCCAGGAACGCGCGATTGTGATAACGGAATCGCGGGTAATGCCCGGCAGTATGGAGCCGTTAAGCTGCGAAGTAACCAGTCGATCTTTGTATTTGAAGAATATGTTCATGGAGCCGACCTCTTCGACATACTCAAGGTTGACACCGTCGAGCCACAACACCTGATCATAGCCGGCCGCCTCAGCCAGTTTGCCGGGCAGCAGAGAAGCTGCGTAATTGGCGGCGGTTTTAGCAAACCCGACCCCCCCGCGCACCGCCCGAACATAGCGTTCTTCAACAATAATGCTGGTCGGCTTCATGCCGTTTGCGTAATAATGCCCGACGGGCGAACAGATTATGTAGAACAGATACGTTGCCGAAGCCTTCAGCCGTATCAACGGATCCATGGCAATCATTGTCGGCCGCAGATAGAGCGAGGCCCCTTCATCATGAGGAACCCAGTTTTTTTCAAGCGCAATGAGCTGCACCATGGCATCGCAGGTTTCCTCAATATCAATTGTCGGCATACATATACGCTCGGCCGAAGCATTCATGCGCTGAAGATTATCGCGAGCCCGAAACAGCCCGATACGGCCGTCCTGCCTGCGGTAGGCCTTGAGCCCTTCAAAAATCAATTGGCCGTAATGCAGGCACATGGTTGCGGGTGACAGCGAAAAATTGCCGAATTTTTTGATACAGGCATCATGCCACCCTTTTTCAGGGGAATAGTTCATCGTCAGCATGCGGTCGGTAAATGCTTTGCCGAAATCAAACGTCTGACCGGGCACTACCCCGCCCTTAAGCCCGGTGGCAGGAATCGCTTCGATGCTTATTTTCATTCATCACCTCATATACTTGTGTTATCTCCGGGATGCAATGACGTTTGTTCTTGAGAACTCTTCCCGGCCGGGCTTCTGTCGGCACTGCGCATCTATCGCAGTGCATCGTGCTGCGTACCGCAGTCGCGTTCACAAGGCGGCCTGTTAAGCTCGGTCCATGAACAAGCGAGCTGATTTACTTAACGTACAGTATTGCCTTGCCTGCATGCGGCGGGCGGAAGCATAGCAAAAAAAACTCAAAAAATCAAATATGGAGTACGAAGGACACAACTCAAAACGGCCCCTGAGTTTTAAGATGGCGCATAGACAATTTATAGATTGACACATTGGGTTTTTCTGGTATTATTTCAAACTCTCAGTGGCTATCCACATGTGGGGTTGTAGCTCAGCTGGGAGAGCGCATGACTGGCAGTCATGAGGCCAGGGGTTCGATCCCCCTCAGCTCCACCATAACATATAAGGCACGTATGCATCATGAGCATACGTGCCTTTTTCTTACATTGCGCGATTAACCCTGGTTTGTTTTTGCAGGAAATCAACTTTTCACGCCCCAAAACCAACAACAAAGGCAGAGCCGGTTTACGGCCCTGCCTTTGTTGTTTCTGCCGGACTGAAAAAAAGAGCCTACTGCAGCTCAAACTCGCCGAGGCATTTGCCGATACGCAGCGGAACCGGCCCAGGCTCAAGTTCAGTCCCCGCACGCATCCTAATTTTCAGAAGCCTTCTCCTGACCTCGGTACCCCCTGGGTTTATCACATTAATCATTTTTTTGGCATCATCAGGACCAGGAGGAAATGATGGTGTAAAATTGGGATCTCCTACAAAACTCATATCAAAATTGATGACAATTTCGCATTTTCCCCCGGCGCAACGTTCTCCTGCTGCGCAGTCACTGTCGATAGTACAGGCATTCCGTGTGCCCCTTGGAGCAAAATTTTCATTGCCGTTGATACGCAGCATGCTTACGACAAACGCATTTTTCCTGCCGCTTATTCTGACCCTTGTAGGCCTGATGCGCAAATCGCAGTCCTCAAAAAGCACGCACATGCCGCGCTCACAGAAAGACCCTTCGGTGCAGTTATCGTCTGTAAGGCACTCAACACACTGCCCGGTACTTAGGTTGCATATTTCGCCATCGGGATTTCCTGCGCAGTCTGCATCGCTGAAGCATCCTCCATCATCCACGCAAATGCTTGTCTCCTGACACGACGAGCCCACGTCGCAGTCATCATCAGTCGTACACGACGCACTGGTCGGCATAGACGTTATATCATCAACGCAAACCTTCGCACTCACGCATTCAGCGCCGGTTGCACAATCGCTGTTGGACGAACAAATCACTATCGTCATTGCCATCGGCTCGGAACTTACGCCGGAAACATCCACCGGCTCCGCTGCCTGTGCAGTAAAAGCACACAGAACCACTACCCAAAAAAATAATCCGCCTGTTAGTTTTCTCATTGTACTTCCTCCCTGGTTTTTAATTTTTTGCTGCACCCCGATAGTACGAAATACGCCTTTGCGGGCTTCAGGAGATATCAACTCGCCTGCCTCAATTTCTTGTAATGTATTAATATATACCCCTAAAGCTTTGCTAATGCAAGAACTCGTGTCATGTATACAAAGTTTTTTCGGGGAACATTCAGTATGGCTTTGTTCTGCTTATTTGAGTATATATGCATATATTGCACAATTCATCAACAAAAATTATTGACTTGTCTGGCGGTCCACGAAGCCCCAACCATATCAAATACAGGCATATCGGCGCAATATGGAGTGCACGGCGCATCAAACGATCTGCAGCGCCTTCCTTATAGCCGCTAACATCAGGTCGGCACGCCGGGGCCTCCCCGTGAAATACCACAAAGAATGCCGGCATGGGCCTACTCCAGCAGGCGCTCTTTTCCTTTAGGGTCCATAAACAGCAGTGAACTGCCGGCACGCTGTATAAAAAACCCGTCTTCCTGACTGTGCACCCAGGCAAGCTTGGCAATGGCGCTTACCGGCGCCCGGCGGTGGCCGATATCAATGCTCAGGAGAACAAGCTGGCCATTGAACAGTCTGACCGGGATGTCAAGCTCGAGGCCAAGGCCCTGGCCGCTGATATCAACGACCCTGCAGCTTTGCCCCGCTTCCCGGACATTATAGTGGCATTCGGCCTTCAACGACAGGGGAAAACGCAAAAACTTGCGGTTCTCTTCCCGGGGATTTCTTTCAAAGGCCTGAAGCTTGCAGGAATCCATGGCCGGTACCAGCGCGTACACTCTTTCGACGCATGCCCGTGGGCATGCTGTATTTCAACCGTTTTGTTTTTGAGTCTGAGTGTGAGGAAGAATCCCGATCAAGTGTTATCTGTTTTTTATAAAGTCGGACGGCAGCAGAGTCAACACTAACTTTGAGCTCCGTCCGTGTTCAAACTAAAGAAACAAAATCCGGCGTTCCACTGCAGAAGCCAGGGCGACTTATGCAATGAATTCCCTGCGGTATATGCGCAGCATGGCAAGCATCATGGCAACGATGACCGGTCCTATGATGAAACCTATGGCCCCGAGCCACAGGCTGCCGCCGATGATGGCTATGGCCAGCAGGACCGGGTGCACGTTGACCTTGCCGCGCATAACCACAGGCTTTATGACATTGTCGGCCATGGAAACCAGCGCCAGGCCCCAGACAAGCAGAAATACGCCCATGCCCATACTGCCGCCGAGAAAAAGAGCTGCAGCCGGCGGCAGATACATGGCCAAGGCCCCTATTACCGGAATGAGGGTTACCCCGACAGCAACAACGCCCCAGACAAAGGCATTGTCAATGCCCGCAATCCAGTAGCCGATGCCGATCAGCAGTCCCTGGGTAAGAGCGGTTACGATCATGCCCGCAAAGGTCCCCGTTATGACGCCGGAGATTTCTTTTGTCAATATTTGTTTGTGCGCGGGGTCAAGTGGAACCAGGCTCAGCAGCACCTGCTGCAGCCGGTCGCCCTCGGCGAAAAACATCAGCAGAAACAGCAAAACCAGCAGAATCCCCGTGAAAAAGCCGGCCGTTGCCGTAAATACCTTCGGGGAATACTCGTAGGCGACTTTGCCGGCCGCTGCCACAAATTCAAGCAGTTTCGCCCGTATATTGAGTTCAGCGGGAACAAACTGCGGAAATGCGACCATCTTGCCCTGAATCCAGATGTTTGCCTGGTCGATCACCTGGGCAATCGCGCCGGCTTCAAGATGCGAAACAACGGCCTTGACCGCACCGACAGCATTCATGGCTGCAACCGTGATAACCGCGCTCAAGGGCCCGAGTATGCACAGCGACACCAGCAGGGTCGCAAGGGCCGCTGCAGCATAGCGCCTGCCCCGGAACACCCGCATGCACAGCCGGTTAACGGGCCAGCAGATAACCGTTATGATCAGCGCCACAATGGCCGGCACGAGAAACGGCCGGATTATGACGGCAAAGGCCGCCATCAGCAGCAACAGCAGCATCAAAAAGCTGATTTTTGAAATCCGTTTTGAATCCATTAAGCTTCATATACCAGATACGGTTTCTGCTGTCCATGAAGAAAACGCGGATTGCGGTAACAGCAGCTTGCGTCAAAGCTGTATACGACTAATCCTGGCCTAATCTCATTGACAGACAGCTGTTTTTTATTTACCATATCTACGGGCGCTGCGTTACACCTCAGGGAGTTATGTGCATGAAATTGTCCTCAATTGCAGCCTATCTTGACGAGCTGCTTGACTGCAAAGCATTTCATGACTCCTCAGCCAATGGCATACAGGTTGAGAACCGCGGCGCTGTGCAAAAGATCGCGCTGGGGGTTGACGCCTGCCTCGAAACAATTCAAAAGGCAGCAGCGCAGAACTGCAATCTGCTCATTGTTCACCACGGGCTTTTCTGGGGAAGCCAGCAGCTGGCACTCGACCCCCACTACAGCCGGATCCGGGCACTCATTGAGGCCGACATGGCCCTGTATGCCGCCCACCTGCCCCTTGACGCGCATCTTCAACTGGGCCACAATGCCCAAATCGCTCAAGCGCTCGGGCTGCTCGGCACAGAGCCGTTTGCGCTCTGGCACGGAAAGGCAATCGGCATACAAGGGGCCCTTGCTCAACCTGCCCCGCGCAGCGATTTGGTGCCGTTTCTGACCGAAAAGATAGGCGGCTGTCAGGCGTACTTCACATTCGGGCCCGAAACCGTTCAAGCAATCGGCATTGTTGCCGGCTCAGCCACAGAACAGGACCTGTTGCGCGAGGTTAAAAACCAGGGTATCGACCTTTTTATTACTGGTGAGCCCAAACACGGGGCCCGATACATGGCCCGTGAGCTGGGCCTGAATATTTTTTACGGCGGCCACTATCAGACCGAAACCTTCGGGATGAAGGCTCTGGCCGCGCACCTGTGGGAAGCCCTCAATATGGAGTCAGTGTTTATCGATACTCCCTGCACGCCATGATGCATGTGGCTTCGGCTCTACGGTGTTTATGCAGCAGCGGTACCCGTTGCTGGTGTGTGTAGCAGGCAATATTTATGGCCTGACACTGAACGCAGGGACATCTGAGTCTTGATAGAGGAACATATATTCAAAAGGAGGCTGTAATGAAGTTTGAACAGACACTGCTTAATTTCCTGATGCGCCACCAGGAAAAGCACAACCGCACATTTCACTTTCTGGTTTTGATGGACGCCATTGTTGCGGCTGCCAAGCGCATTGAGTTGTACTACCGCACCGGGGCCCTGCAGGGCAATCTCGGCCTCGCGGGCAGCACCAATGTTCAGGGTGAAGAAGTCATGCAAATGGATGACATCGCCCATGAAATCGTGCTGCACTATTTAAAATCAACCGAGCGTGTTATTCAGGTTGTCAGCGAAGAGGTTGAAGAGATTATCGACGTTAACAAGGACGGCGGCCGCTATTTTATATACTTTGATCCGCTGGACGGCTCCTCAAATGTTGCCCACGGACTGCCGGTCGGCTTCATGTTCGGTATTGCAAAAAAAAATCTGGATGCCAGTATACAGGGCCCGGAGAATTATCACTTGCGCGCAGGCAATGAATATATTGCGGCCGGCATGTTCGTTATTCCAACCGGCATGTTTACCCTGGCCCTGCGCGATGCGGGCTGCTGGCGGTTTCACATGGATGAGACCAGCACGTTTGTGAAGCCCGTCAGAATGGAGCTGCCGGCCAATGAGAAAAAATGGGAACTTTCCTTCAACGCCGGCAATACCGACACGTTCAGCGGAAATATTAAAAAATGGATCGGTGAGAATCAGTCAAAATATGCCTTCAGGTATCTGGGCGCGCTGGCCGGGGATTTCCACCGCCTGCTGGCAAATGGCGGCATGTTTATGTATCCGGCCATTGTCAACCATCCGGATCCGAAAAAAAACCGGCCGCAGGGCAAGCTGCGGCTCATGTATGAAGCCAACGTGGTTGCATTCATGTGCCGCGAGGCGGGCGGAGACGCCCTTGATGAGAGCGGAACGCCGATTCTGGACATAAAGCCCAAAACCCATCATCAGCGAACCGCCCTGTACGTCGGCTCGAAGAAGCTGATTGACAGTGTGCAGAAAGCCCTGAAGGCCTGAAGCGGGCTTAGTGTATTATCATAAGCAAAAGACGGTTCCGGTTTCCCGGGGCCGTCTTTTGCTTTAATGCGATTTTTTTTAGTGCATTTTACATAAAGGCATAGCCAGATCAACACAGCAGGTGTGCGGAAAGTGCCGCCTGCGCGGTTCGAGCCTCTGCGCCCGTATCCGGCACAACGCTCATCTGCGAGAACATAGCGCAGGCAAACGAAGCGCACGCCTGCTGCGTCTGAATTTCACAGAAAAACGGGAAATGCTCTAGCTGGTCAGACCTGATGCTTGTGCACGACTGAGCCGCCGACGATGGTGTACAGGGCACGGCCGGTGAAGGTATGGCCGAGAAACGGGGTGTTGCTGCTCAGGGAGTGCAGACGGGCGCGGTCCAGGGTCCACAGCATACCCGGGTCGATGAGGGTGATATCCGCTGCAGAGCCGGCCTTCAGCCGGGCGCGCTCATAGCCCAGCACCGCAGCCGGATTGCAGGTGAATTTTTCAATTGCCTGCGGCAGCGTCAGCACGCCTTCGCGCACCAGCGCCAGCGTAAGCGGCAGCATGGTCTCAAGCCCTATAATCCCGAAGGCCGCATAATCGAACTCAACATCCTTTTCAAGCGAAGAGTGGGGCGCATGGTCGCTTGCGATCACGTCAATGGTTCCGTCGGAGAGGCCCTGTTTAATCGCGGCCACGTCTGGAGCACCCCTCAGCGGGGGATTCATCTTGGTATTGGTGTCGAACCCGCGCACGGCCTCATCGGTCAGCGTGAAATAATGCGGCGCTGTTTCAGCCGTTACCCGGACCCCGCGGGCCTTGGCGTCCCGGATAATGCGCACGGATCCGGCTGTGCTGACATGCTGTATGTGAACGCAGTGGCCGGTCCACTCTGCCAGCGCGATATCGCGCTGAACGATCAGCTCTTCGGCGGTGGGCGCAATGGCACGCAGGCCCAGAACGGCCGAAACCGTACCCTCATGCATGACGCCGCCGACGGACAGGCTCGCGTCTTCACAGTGACACAGGACCGGAATCTCGAAACTGCGCGCATATTCAAGCGCAAGCCGCATAACCTGCGCGTCGGCAATGCTGCGCCCGTCATCTGAGAGCGCCACAGCGCCGGCCGCCTTCAGGTCTCCCATTTCCGTCAGCGCGGTTCCCTGCAGCCCCACGGTCAATGCGGCGACCGGCAGCACCCGCACGCAGGCCTCTCGGGCCCTTTCAATAATATAGCGGGTTGTGGAGGCATTGTCATTGACCGGCTTTGTATTTGCCATGCAGGCCACCGCCGTAAAGCCGCCGGCAGCGGCTGCGCGCGCGCCGCTTGCAATGGTTTCCTTGTACTCCTGGCCGGGCTCGCGCAGGTGGGTGTGCATGTCGATAAGGCCCGGTGCTGCAATCAGCCCCGTGGCATCGATTACCTCACAGGCATCGCCTGATCCCGTTTCGATATCGCGGCCGAGCGCCCTGATACGGCCATCCTGAATAAAAATATCCAGCGTTTCATCAAGACCTTCGGACGGATCAAGCGCGCGTGCGTTGCGAATCAAAAGCCCCATAGCGGTTACTTTCCGGTTAAAAGATACATCAGGGCCATGCGTATGGCCACCCCGTTGGTCACCTGGTCGAGAATAATGCTGTAGGGCAGGCTCATCACGTCCGGAGAGATTTCTACGCCGCGATTGACCGGCCCGGGGTGCATGATCAAGACATCCTTCCGGGCATGCCGCAGCACCGCGCGGTTCAGTCCGAAAAACCGGGCGTATTCGCGCTCATTCGGGAAGCGGGTTCCCTGCTGGCGCTCCTTTTGAATGCGCAGCATCATGATCACGTCCACATCCCGCACCGCGTCGGCAAGCCGGGGCGCATATTCAACGCCAAGATGCTCAACACAGCGCGGCATCATGGTGCCGGGCCCGCACACGCGCACCGTCGCGCCCATTTTGTTCAGCAGAAGGATATTTGATCGAGCCACCCGGCTGTGCAGGATATCGCCCACGATCAGAACGCTGCGGCCCGCAAGCGTTTCCAGACGCTCCCGGATGGTGAAGGCGTCCAGCAGCGCCTGGGTCGGATGCTCATGCGCACCGTCGCCCGCATTGATAACCGCTGTGGGCAGAGCGTCGGCCAGCAGCTTGGGCGCGCCGGCGCAGCCGTGGCGCACGATCAGCAGATCCGGATTCATGGCCTGCAGGTTGCGGCCGGTATCCTCAAGAGTTTCGCCCTTGACCACGCTGCTGCTCGAGGCTGAAATGTTGACGACGTCCGCGCTCAATCGCTTGCCGGCAATCTCAAATGACGTGCGCGTGCGTGTGCTGGGTTCGTAGAACAGGCTGATGATTGTTTTGCCGCGCAGGGTGGGGACTTTTTTTATCTCGCGCGCCGACACCTCCTTCATTGAAACCGCGGTGTCAAGAATCAGGCTGATTTCCTGCGCGGTTAACTGCTCAATGCCCAGAAGGTCCTTATGACTCAGCTCCATTAATTTCGCCTCGGGTGATAATTACCTGATCGATTCCATCATCTTCCGCAAGCATGACCTCAACGCTCTCATCCCGTGATGTGGAAACAACATTGCCGACATAATTGGGCTGAATGGGCAGTTCGCGGTGCCCGCGGTCAAGCAGCGCGAGCAGCCGAATCACCTGCGGCCGGCCCATGTCGATGATAGCGGCAAGGGCGGCGCGGATCGTGCGGCCGGTAAAGAGCACATCGTCACAGAGCAGGATTTTCGCTCCCGTAACCGCAAAGGGTATTTCGGTTTTTTTGATCACCGGCTGGGAGGCGACTTCCGAGAGATCATCGCGGTACAGGTTGATGTCAAGCGCTCCGACCGGAATGGTGACCCCCTCGAACTCCTGCAGCTTGCGGGCGATGCGGTTGGCAATCGTGACCCCGCGGCGGCGTATGCCGATCAAATAAAAATTATCGCCGCCCCGGTTGCGCTCCCATATCTCATGCGCCATGCGCTTCAGGGTGCGGTCAATGTCATGCGCGTCCATGATGATGATCTGTTCCATGATTTTTCCCTAAAAAAAAGCCTCCATCCTAACGGGATGAAGGCTTTGTATGCAGCTGGTGAGTGTCTCGCACGGTAGTCATTTCAAAAGAACGCGGGAGCGGTTTACGTCTCTCATGTACCAGAATTCAGCTGTTAATACCACAGGCATGCGATCCGGGTCAAGCAAAAAACCAGTCGGGCGCAAGCAGGATGGCTCCGGCGCGTTTGCGCTTGACAGGCAGCGGGCGCATCTCCTATACTGCACACTATTCGATCCTTTTTGGGATATACACGTTCATCCGCAGGGACATGCCTGCACGGCGGCCGGCAGACGCACCTGCAACACCGGCTTTCCCCTGAATCGACACCTATGAACATCGTCTTTATCGGCTTCGCTTCCTGCGGTAAAAGCGCGACCGCGCTTGAGATTTCACGCCGTCTTAATCTGTGCTTTATCGACATCGACCGCGAAATCGAGAAGCGCTACGGTCGCACGCACGGCTGCCCGGTTCACTACCGGGAAATTATTCAGCAGGAAGGCATGGAATTTTTCTTTGAGATGGAACACGCGGTCCTGGCCGAACTTGCGCAGGCGGACGGCTGTGTAATTGCCCCCGGGGGCGGGGCCTCGATGCGCGAGAATAACCGCATGCTGCTCAAAACTCTGGGCGCAATCGTCTACCTGCGCACCGATCCCGCAATGCTGTTTGAACGCATGCAGACCAAGGGACTGCCCCTGTTTCTGCGTGATAACCCAAGCCCTGAATACCTGAAGAGCCTGTGGAATGAGCGCCATGCGGTCTATATGGAGCTGGCCGATTATAGTATTGATAATACTCATTTGAGCATTTTTGAAACAGCTGACTGCGTGATAGCTGCGCTGCGCGCAAGCGGTTTTTTTGCAGCAGCTGCAACATAGCAGTATCTAACAAGTTATTGAAAAAATCATTTATACAGGCTGTTCAAAAACGTTCAGATGCAAGGCGCGCGAGATTATGAGGAATGAGGCGTACTTTTCGTACGCCGCAGTGACGAATGATGAGCGCAACGCAGCAGATGGATGTTTTTCAACAGCCTGCTAAGGAGGCGTGTTTATGTCAAGCACCTTCGGCACTCTTTTTAAGGTGACAACCTTCGGCGAATCCCATTGTACCGCACTGGGCGGCGTTGTTGACGGATGCCCGCCCGGCCTGCTGTTGAGCGAAGCCGATATCCAGACCCAGCTTGATCGCCGCCGGCCCGGCCAGAGCGCTCTGGCAACGCAACGCGCGGAAGAGGACCGGGTTGAACTGCTTTCCGGACTTGAGCAGGGCATAACTCTGGGCACACCCATCGGATTTATCATTCGCAACCGCGACCAGCGGCCCGGCGATTACGCTGCCATGCGCACTGTTCCCCGCCCGTCGCATGCCGATTACACGTATGCGCAAAAATACGGGCTCGCAGCTGCCAGCGGGGGCGGACGGGCCTCGGCGCGGGAAACCGCCGCCCGGGTATGCGCCGGAGCGATAGCTGAAAAGATGCTGCGCGAACGTGCCGGCATTGATATTGTCGCCTGGGTCAGCTCGGCCGGCGACAGTGAATGCGCCGAGATCAATCCGGAAACAATTTCACGCCCTCAGGTCGATATGCACCCCTGCCGCTGCCCGCACGCTGAGAGCGCCCGCGCAATCGAAGCCCTGATCGCGCAGGCGCAATCCGAGCAGGATTCACTTGGCGGCACGGTGACCTGCGTATGCCGCAACGTGCCGATCGGCCTGGGAGAGCCGGTATTTGATAAGCTGGAGGCCCTCCTTGCGCAGGCCATGCTGTCAATTCCGGCTGCCAAAGGCTTTGAGATCGGCTCCGGCTTTGCCGGGGCGCGCATGCGCGGCTCTGAGCACAATGATCTTTTTGTTAAAAAGGGCGATCGGCTGGGTACCAGCACCAATTACAGCGGCGGCGTGCAGGGCGGCATTTCCAACGGCGAGCCGGTTATCTTCCGCGTGGCGTTCAAACCGGTTGCAACCATCGGGCGCGGGCAGGCAACGGCTGATTTTGACGGGAACCCCGTGACCCTTGCAGCCAAAGGCCGCCATGATCCCTGCGTGCTGCCGCGCGCTGTTCCCATAGTGGAAAGCATGGCAGCCCTTGTGCTGGCCGACTGCTTTCTGCGGCAGCTCCCACGCCGCTGATATGCCCGGGACTCTCGACGGGCGTTCAGTATGCGGATATAAAAAAAACCTTCAACGGTAGCCTTCATTAATTTCAGACTGCATCGTGACAGAGGGTGTGTTGTTCAAAAGAAATAGTTTGCCTGTCACCGGCTGCAGTCACTTCGCGTGGTCTGACCCGGATTTAAGAACTCAGCATTCCATACCGGTTGACAGGCCCGTTTCCAGCTGTTATTGTCGGACGTAATGTCCACTGAAAACAACATTCTCTAACATTACAATAAAACGAGGGGGGCGTGCCATGGCAGAAGAATTGGCAACATACGAAGCCGGGGATATCGGAGCTAAAATTCATACAGTCCGAGGGCACAAGGTGATACTTGATTCTGATCTGGCCGAAATGTATGGCGTGACCACAAAACGCCTGAATGAGCAGGTCAGACGAAACGAAAAACGCTTTCCCGCTGAGTTTATGTTTCGGTTGACTCTTCAGGAATGGGAAGATTTGAGGTCGCAAAATGCGACCTCAAGTTTACACGGTGGCCGACGCTATCTGCCGCATGTCTTCACGGAGCACGGCGCGGTGATGGCGGCAAATATCTTAACAAGCGAGCGTGCAATACAGATGAGTATATGTGTGGTGCGGGCGTTTTTGCGGCTACGTGACATACTGAGTGCCAGCCTGGAGTTGGCAGGAAAACTGCAGGAACTTGAAACCCGCATCGTCGGTCACGATGAAAGTATAGAACTTCTTTTTAAGGCCATCCGGGCGCTTATGCAGGAACCCGAAAAACCCCGGCGACAAATCGGCTTTACTGCCAGGGAAAAACGTGCAGCCTATAGGATGAAACAGTAGAGCTGACCCTCCAAGCGCGCCCACCGATAGCCCGGACTCCGATACGGCAAGGTTGGGTTAGCCGCAGGCGTAACCCGACACAAAAACAGATTTTTGCGTACCCTTGTTTGGCGGCAAAGGGTACGCAAACAGATTTTTGCGTACCCTTGTTTGGCGGCAAAGGGTACGCAAAACTTTGGACCTTAAACTGATGGGCAGCCACAGGGGGCGGCCCCTGCACCCCACAATCCAGATACAGAACTGACAGGCGGGGGCTCAGCTCAGCCTTTTTCCGTTAAACGGCCGGCCACGAGTTTGTGCAGCGAGCTCGAAATATAGGTCTGGTAGGGAATGCCTTCCCGCGCGGCCCGCAGCTGGATACGCTCAAGATCACGCGATGAAATCCGGATGTTGATCCGCCGGTCTTTTTGCAGGGTGCTGCGCGCCGCCTGTTCAAGTTCTTTCTTTTCAGTTTCAAGGTTGCGGATGCTGCGAAGATTTCCGTCCTCGAAATCTTTCAGCAGCTGCAGCTCTTCCGGGTCGAAATGCGCATTTTTGGCCTTCATTGCAAATACTCCTTTGTCGCCTTGCGGCTTGGAATTATCGTTTTCAAGAACCGCACACCTTTTTGCTTTACGTACGGAACCAGCCAGATATATCCGTCGGCATTGAGCACCATAATATTCTGGTCAGGGTAGCGCTCGCGATTGGGGTGGCGCACCACATCCAGCACGCCGTTGTTTTGAATGTAGATAAGTGCATCTTCAAAACATACGCCCCGGGTACGTTCCAGCGTTTCGTTCTTCTCATCACTCCAGTCGAAATCACTCATATACATACTATGGTATGATGTGTGCCGATTGTCAACACGTTTTCCCTGACTCGTGTTGAAAAATAAAGCTGTCATTTTCTCCGCAACGCACCCTGCATGACAGCGGCTGACAGGATCTTATGTTATCTGTTTATGTAAAAAATGGTGAACAGAGGCTTGCATGTAATCGTACAGAAGGAATGCCATGGCAACTGTTGCGGCACTTATTATCGCGGCAATCATCTGTGCGGACTGCCTGACCGGCGGGCACCTGGGATTTAAGAAACCCCTTGTCTGCCTATTGAAAAACAGGCACTCGCGCTGGTTCACTATTGCGGGGATTGTGTGCGCCGGCATGCTTACATTGTTGCTTGTAACCGGCACGCTGAGTTTCGAAGACCTGATCGAGCAGGAAGGCCTGCGCGTGGAACTTTGCCCCTGGTGCATGTAGCCGGGAGGGAAGATTTTTGTTCATTTCTTTGCTCGCTCCAAAGAAACGAACCAAAGAAAGGGCGCCCTGCAACTCGGCCTTTGGCTGCCCTCTCGAAACGCACGCACGCGGGGTCGGCACGAACTCGCACATTCGGGTGCTCAGACAGCGTGCCGACCGAAATCCGCGTGCGCACGCTTCGCTCGGCATCGTTGCAACGGGATTTTAAAACCTCAAGCCTCGAAGTCAAGACCGGTAAACCTGAAATCAACTGCTGGAGGGACGGGCTTTCGCACGTCCGCGAGGTCTGCCATAGACTCCGATCCGGCATCAGGAATGATAGGGGCGAAAAATTCTTCGCCTACCGGGCGGGTGCAGAACCTGCCCCTGCTGCCGGCGCGTCTTCCCTGACCTTTACTTTCGCCTTCCTGTGCCACGGCATCAAGCCGAACCGCCACAGCAGTAAAACGACAATGAATACAGCCGCGGATGTGCCCCAGGCGGAAAACTGCCGCACCGCAGTCTCGGCAATATCATTATTCTTTTCAATAGCAGCCCCCACAGCCCGAAGAGGTTTAGTCGCTGAATGGGTGCCGTACAGCATGGAAGCGCTCAGGCCCGTCGCGATTACCAACGAGGGCGGAATTCTCTCAAACAGGCTTTTGCCCTCCTTCTTATAGGCCTCCAGCAGCAGCTTTTTCGTGGCAGGCCTATCGGCCTTTTCCGCGTATTTAATCAGGCGAGGGATATCATCTGCTGGAACGCTTCTGGCAATCGCCCGGCCAGCATCATCTCCCACCACCCGGAACGCACGGGTTGCAAGGCCCGGGGTTTTGGCCTCAAGCTCCAGCGCTTCTACACCCACGCGGCGCGCCAGCGGCAGCATTTCAGAAACATTCAGCGCAAATGCACGCCTGGCCTGCGGCGAGGCTTTCATTGCCAGCCTGATGACATCATCACCATAACGCGGCACCGCCTCAAGCAGTTCAAAACCTGCATCATCTGCAACGCTCAAAACATCATCGCCATAGGTTTTTACCAGCCGCTCAAGCGTCGCACGCGCTGAGCGCTGCGCGCCCGCCTCTATCATTTCCACGCCGCTGCGCCTTGCTGCCTTCTTTATGGTTGCCTCAATCATTTCTCCCGCCACTTTGCCGACAATCGCCGCTGCAGCAGGCCCGGCCTGCAGCACACACACAATGCTTACCACTACTGCAAAAGCTCTGATAACGTTCATATCAGCTGCCTCCTTTTGAGAGCGTTTCAAGTGTCTGTGAGCTGATGTCCTGTTGAACATCCTCATACCTGCGCTCAAGCGCTTCTGCGTGGTCAAGCGCCTGTTGATGCATACCGGAGCGCATCTCAGAAACAGTATTGCCGATGGAGATAATGAGCTCGGTCTCAAACTTTTTACGCGATGCGTGAATATCATAGCCGGTCCAGGCAATGCCGATCACTGCCAGAATATCGCCAATCGGCAGGGGCCCGTCGGCAGCAGCCACAGCCGCGCTTGCCGCGAGTCTGGCAACCTGTTTACCGAACATCCGCCCAGCAACAGCGGTGATTTTCTTCCAGAGCATGGCCGCATACTTCGAGTGATACAGCGCAACTGCGTCAAATCCAACTGCAGCGCTGACCATGAGCGCATTAAAGCCGAGGTTGCGCAAAGCATTCTGATAATCCAGCCCGGTCATCGCCCCCATATCCACAGCGCTAACGGCGCTGCTCTGCTGCGAGCCCAGCGCTGCCAGATCATAGGCCAGCCGCACGGTGCTGCGCTGCAGGTCCCGGTCGAATTTTTCAACAGATGTATTCACATCTGTGCCAAGGGCTTGCAGAGCCGGATTAATATACGGGCTGATCACCTGGTTTAAATGTGTTTCGGACCTGTTGTCCCGTTTCACCCTGTCCCATGCCAGATAATAAATAAGCTCGCTGCACGAGCCATACGTCGATGCCTCAGCCGCGGCCTGCTGCCCCCGGCGAATCAGCTCTGCATCATGCGTCCGCACAATCTGTCCCAGCTCTCTTTCAAACCTTTCCAGCGCGTGCACGTTGCGGCGATGCGCCAGCTCAGACTGCGTTTTTACCAGCCCGGCATAGTCAATCCGGGGCTCAGGCCGGTCCGGAGCCTCGACCACCGGCACCTGCACGGCATTAAAAGTTATAAGCAGCATCACCGCAGCAGTGGTCGCAAAAAACAGCAACCCGAATACAGGCCGCACCCGCGGCCGGGCTTTGCTTCTGCTCTCTGCAACATCAGCCTGCTCAATCTGCTCAGCAACAAATACCGCGCCGCCAATATGTGTGCTCTCAGATATATTCGCCATAACAAGCTCCACCTTCATCAGTTATTAAACATCCGTCCCCGCCTCAAACCTCCCGGCTTCTGGACAAAAAAATAGCATTACGGCAAGACAACGGTTGTCTTGCTGCAATGCTATCCAAGTTTTAATTTTTATGCGAACCTAAAAGGAGATCGTCGGCATCATTATCTCTGGACGAACACGATTTTGGGCGATAATAAGAAAATACAGGGATTTTTTAAGGCCACTTAACTTCAAAGCCCTTGGGAACTTGCATGGGAACATTAACCTTTGACGAAAAATTCTGAACCTCTTGGTATTTTTTTTCATTAAGTGCTTTTTTGATTAATTTCCCTGTTTCGAACCACATCTCTCTTGTAATATTTTCATAAGTAAAAGGCAATAAGGGTGTTGTTAATGCAGAAAATGGAACCGCAACCGCCTCAGCCTTTTCCGCGTTATATCCCCAGAAAATTCCGGACGATCCTGCAATAGCTTGCCGCGTCATGTAAGAGAATAAAAGCACAGGTACGTCAAACAAATAATACCTGATTAAATTGTCATAATTATTTATCCATGATTTTAGCATTTCAACTTTTTCGAGATATTCTGATGCGTTTTCTGAATTTATTACGCCCCCTGATTTCATCCTTTCCGACTCTATAAAAGTCTGTAGCTGTGACTCGAAAGCTGTAAATTCTTTTTTGAGTGAGTCGTATTTTTTTACAGCATTATACCAGGTATTATTCTCTGGCCTATAAAACTCCTTGCGTAAAAAATTCGAAAAGTCTGTATACATGGTAGCCCAATCAAAGTCAGGCCATTCTTTCTCTGTGAAAAAATGCTCAGATAAAGAGGGTTTGTTACATTTTTCTCCACAATGCTTATAAACAACATTGAAAATATTGTTAACATACTCCCCATATTTACTGAATTCTTGATTTCTATTTTTCAGGAGATCATCGGATTGGACCAAAAATGATCTCTTGTGTCGTCTAATGTCTTCGTCTGATAAACCTAAATACTTATTCTGGCTAGGATTATTTATATCAGTTGTCGAAAGATAGGAACTCACAAAAGAAACACAATAAAAGTAGTACATTAAGTTAAAGCCAGAAAGCATTTCATAGAAATGGTCGGGGGAGGTGTTTTCATACCAACCCGGGTTCTCGATAAAATTTTTGATTATTTTTTGATATTCCCAGTATGCCTGCTGTATTTTGCCAGTGACAACGAGAGGCTGCAATTTTGTCAATTCCTTATCAAGCCCCTCCAGTTTTTCTACTGCTTTATTACCTGAATTTTGCACGCAACTGCAGATTTCAAGCAGCTGAAATTGATTTTTCCCGCCTGTTGAATCTTCGATTTGTCGCCCGGCACTCTCTTTAATCAAACATCTCAGCTCATTTTCGCTGCTGTGTGCCGGGGTGGTACGTTTTAACGCCGGTCGTGCAAAAAATTTTTTGCACTCAGCAGGTGTTCAATGAAAATCGGCACTG
>VGSH01000023.1 GCA_016875025.1 Deltaproteobacteria bacterium | reverse complement strand
GGAGAGAGTTTCTGGTCGCGCGGGTACTTTGTGTCCACATGTGGAAGAGATGATGAGGAAGTCAGGGCATACATACGGCACCAGGAGAGCGCAGACAAGCGGCTCGACCAATTAAAACTGTTTGATTGAAGCCACCTTGGGTGGCTCAAGGTTTATCAATCCGCTTTGAGCGGTTCACATGTTTCAAGCCTCCGGCTTTGCCGGAGGTATATGACAGACCCTGCACAGCTCGAACACGTGCTGTCGGAATTGTGCCTGAATGCCAAAAATGCTCTTGCGGGTAAAGGCATAATTACTATCGCAACCGGGTCTGCTTCAATCAGTGAGGACCTGTGCGCTCAACCCCCCGGCTATGCTCCGGGCGAGTTTGTCACGTTGACAGTAAGTGATACCGGTAAAGGGATAGACGGCACGACCGCAGCCAGGATTTTTGAGCCGTATTGTTCTCTGCATGATATGGATACACGAAGCGGACTGGGGCTCCCGGCGGTTTACGGCATCATAAAACAGAACAGTGGATTTGTTAACATTGCCAGCGAACCGGGCAGCGGCACATGCATCACGATCCATCTGCCGCGATACGGCGCTGAGGAACCTGCAGGCACTGAGGGCGGCGAACAGGCCTCTCCCGTGCCGAGGCACTCCGCAACCATTGTACTGGTAGAGTATGAACCCGATAATCTGGAACTCTACGCGGCAATGCTTGAGAGCCTCGGCTGCACCGTGCTGCGCGCTGCAACTGCTGAAGAATGTCTGCGTCTGGCAGCGTCGCACGACGGCCGAATTGACCTGCTCATCACGGGCGTGGTCCTGCCCGATTGCAACGGCCGTGATCTGGCGGATGCCTTTTTGGCAAAACGCCCCAAAACACAATGCCTCTTTATGTCCGGGTATCCTTCCAATGTCATTGCCCGGCAGGGCATGCTTGAAACGGGCAGCAACTTTATAGAAAAACCCTTCTCTCTTCAGGACTTTACCGCCACAGTTGCGCAGCTGCTCAAAAGGAGCGAAGTGCATGCAGGATGAAAAAATTCCTGACTGCTTCAGTGCTAAAATGATTTGAAACAACCGGAGTGTGCTCGGGCCTGGTTCTGGTTGTCTCGCCATACTAATGCAGGGAATGCCACTTCGTATGCAATGCGGGGTCTATTAATCATGCAGGCACTGCCGGCGCAGCGGTAAATCTTTTGTAAAAAGCCACAGCCCCCTTCCCGCAGCAATTTATAGCGCTTGATTTTAAAGCGCGCTTGCACTATACTTTTGAACATAAGGGTAGTGCCATACGCTTGATTAGAGAAAGGATCGTGTTATGGATACGAAAAGAATTATTGCAGTGCTGATCGCCTGTATGTTTTTTGTGGCGGGCTGCGCGACCAAGACGAAAACGGGAACCGCAATCGGCGCCGGGGTGGGAACCGTCCTCGGGGCCGGAATCGGCTATGCTATCGGCGGCAAGGAGGGCGCGGCAGTCGGCGCCGGTGCGGGGCTGCTTGCCGGCGGGCTGGCCGGCATGGGCATCGGACGCTACATGGATAAACAGGAGCAGGAGCTGCAGAGCGCGATTGCAGCGTCCGAGTCCGCCTCTTTGAAGCGTGAGCAGGACATTCTGATTTTAACCTTCAAGGCTGATGTTCTGTTCGATGTTAATTCCACCGCGGTCAAGCCCGGCGCTCAGACGGAAATCAGGCGGGTTGCCGATGTGCTCTACCGCTATCCGGAGACACGCATCCGGGTGGAGGGCCATACCGATTCAACCGGCGGTGAGGCGTATAATCAGACCCTGTCCGAGCGGCGCGCCGAGTCGGTAAAAAATGAACTGGTCGCTCAAAACATTCAGGCCGAGCGCATCCAGACAATCGGGTTCGGGCTTACACGGCCCGTGGCCACAAATGAAACCCCGGAGGGCCGGCAGCAGAATCGGCGTGTGCAGATTTTTATCACCCCTCAGGGCGAGCCGTATTAAGGCGCAATCGGACTTTGCGGGAGCACGTAAAAAAAGCTTGCTTTCTCTGAAGGGTGTGCTAGTATTACCCAACACCTGAAGCGCAGTACCGGTTGCAGTCAATACGATGGCACAACAAAACCGCATATCCGCAAAGGGAAATGCGGTTTTTTTTGCGCGCACGACAGCAGAAGGTACTGTCCGCCCGGGGCCGAACGGCACCGGGCAACTAACAAAAGCGGGTCCCGCGGGACCCCAGTACAAAAGGAGTACAGAAGTAATGAAAGAAGGAACAGTGAAGTGGTTTAACGATTCGAAGGGGTTTGGATTTATTGCGCAGGATTCCGGTCCGGATGTGTTTGTGCATCACAGCGCCATTCAGGCCCAGGGTTTCAAAACCCTTGCAGAGGGCGCACGCGTGAAATTTGACATCGTTGACGGCGCCAAGGGCCCTGCTGCTGCAAATGTTGTGCAGCTCTAAGAGCGGGTAACGCCGTCTGTATCTTAAAAGCCCTGCACCCGCAGGGCTTTTTTTTTGGATTCAGTTCATTTTTCTAAGTGCTGTAGTCTGTAAAAAGCATCGCCCGTTCACCCTGAGCCTGTCGAAGGGCCGAACGGATCACATATAGCCCGGCAGGCCCGTTCATGGTTCGACAGGCTCACCACGAACGGAGAGGCGACTGCAAAGTAACCACGAACGGATTTACATCGTTTTTATAGTACCAAGGGAAACGCTTTATCGCACCCCGCGCGGCGTGGGTTACAAATTTACTTGCCAGCGCGGGCTTCTTTTTGTATTTTACAATGTCCGTTTTGAGTTGAACATCTGATCGCAGGAGAGAGTGTATGCCAAAGCTGGAGAACATCAGGAAAGTTCTTATCATCGGGTCGGGTCCGATTGTTATCGGTCAGGCCTGCGAGTTTGACTATTCAGGCACGCAGGCCTGCAAGGCGCTGCGCAGCATGGGCTATGAGATCGTGCTGGTGAATTCGAACCCGGCAACGATCATGACCGATCCGGGCATGGCGGATGCGACCTACATAGAGCCGCTGACCATTGAGAGCCTGACGAAGATAATCGAGAAGGAGCGCCCGGATGCGCTGCTGCCCAACCTGGGCGGCCAGACCGGACTCAACCTGTCATCGGAGTTGTCAAAGGCCGGGGTGCTGGATAAGTTCGGCGTGCAGGTGATCGGCGTGCAGCTCGATGCCATCAAGCGGGGTGAGGACCGCCAGGCATTCAAGGATGCCATGCAGGAGCTGGGCATAGAAATGCCGCGCAGCGAGGTCGTTGAAAATCTTGAGGATGCAGAAAAGGCCGTGGGCCGAATCGGGCTTCCCTGCGTTATTCGGCCGGCCTATACCATGGGCGGCACCGGGGGCGGGCTGGTGTATAACATGGAGGAATTCCGGGAAGTTGCCGCGCGCGGCCTGCAGGCCAGCATGGTGGGCCAGATACTGGTCGAGGAGTCGGTGCTGGGCTGGGAAGAGCTTGAGCTTGAAGTGGTGCGCGATGAAAAAAACCGGATGATCACGGTGTGTTTTATTGAAAACGTGGACGCCATGGGCGTGCACACGGGTGATTCTTTCTGCACGGCCCCCATGCTGACGATTTCGGCTGAAACGCAGGCGCGCCTGCAGAAATTTTCCTACGCGATCGTTGAATCAATCGGGGTGATCGGCGGCACCAATGTGCAGTTTGCCCATGATCCAAAGACCGGCCGCATCGTCATTATCGAGATCAATCCGCGCACCTCGCGCTCCTCAGCCCTGGCATCCAAGGCCACGGGACTGCCGATTGCCTATATTTCAGCGCTTCTTGCCGGCGGCCACACCCTTGATGAAATCCCCTACTGGAGGGACGGCAGCCTGGATAAGTATACGCCCTCGGGCGATTACGTGGTGGTGAAATTCTGCCGCTGGGCCTTTGAGAAATTTCCCGGCCTGACCGACCGTCTGGGCACGCAGATGAAAGCCGTGGGCGAGGTGATGAGCCTGGGGAAAACCTACAAGGAATCCCTGCAGAAGGCCATCCGCTCGCTTGAAGAAGGCCGCTACGGGCTCGGATTCGCGCGCGACTACCACAGACGCTCACTTGATGAGCTCATGCAGCTGCTCAATGAACCCTCCAGCCAGCGCCAGTTCATCATGTACGAAGCCCTGCGCAAAGGCGCCTCGACGCAGGCCCTGTTTGAGAAAACCCATATCAAGGCCTGGTTCATCGAGCAGATGCGCGAGCTGGTCGCGCTCGAGCAGGAAGTGCTCTCCCATCGGGGCAAAGCGCTGCCCGATGAGCTGCTCAGCCGCGCAAAGAAGGACGGATTCTCCGACCGCTACCTCTCGGCCCTTCTGGGTGTGACGGAGAAAGATATTCGCGACCAGCGCAAAAAGGCCGGCGTGGTCGCCGGCTGGCACGCGGTGCCGGTCAGCGGCGTAGAAAACGCGGCCTATTATTATTCAACCTATAATGCCCCGGATCAGACGCCGGTTTCAAACAACCGCAAGATCATGGTGCTGGGCGGCGGACCCAACCGCATCGGGCAGGGCATCGAGTTTGACTACTGCTGCGTGCACGCGGCATTCGCCCTGCGGGACGAAGGCGTTGACTCAATCATGATCAACTGCAACCCGGAGACGGTCTCAACGGATTTTGACACCTCGACCAAGCTGTATTTCGAGCCGCTCACGGTTGAGGACGTGCTGGCGATTTATGAAAAGGAGCAGCCCGACGGCGTTGTCTGCCAGTTCGGCGGCCAGACGCCGCTCAATATCGCCCGGCAGCTGCAGGAGGCAGGCGTGAAGATCATCGGCACCTCGGTTGACAGTATCGAGCTGGCCGAGGATCGCGACCGGTTCCGCCGGAAAATGGAAAAGCTGGGCATTCCGCAGCCCGAAAGCGGCATGGCCTCGACCCTTGAAGAAGCGCTGGCGATTTCGCGGCGCATCGGCTACCCGCTGATGCTGCGGCCCTCGTTTGTGCTGGGCGGCCGCGCCATGGAAGTGGTGCATGATGACGCAAGCCTTGAGCGCTACATGCAGGCCGCGGTGGATGTCTCACCCGAGCGCCCGATCCTGATCGACAAGTTCCTGGAAAACGCCATTGAGGCCGAGGCCGACGCGATTGCCGACGGCACGGATGCCTTCGTGCCCGCGGTCATGGAGCACATTGAAGAGGCCGGCGTGCACTCGGGCGATTCGGCCTGCGTGATCCCGCCGGTTTCAATCGCTGAAAAACACATCAAAACCATCGAAGAATACACGCGCCGCATCGCCATCGAGCTCAATGTGGTCGGGCTGATGAATATCCAGTACGCGATCTGCAATGACACGGTCTATATTCTTGAGGCCAATCCAAGGGCCAGCCGCACGGTGCCGCTGGTGAGCAAGGTGTGCGGCATCTCCATGGCGAACATCGCCACCCAGATCATGCTCGGTAAAAAGCTCAAAGACATGCAGCTGGAGAGAAAAAAGATTCCGCATTACGGCGTCAAGGAAGCGGTGCTGCCGTTTTACTTCTACCCGGAAGTCGACCCGGTGCTGGGCCCGGAAATGCGCTCAACCGGCGAGGTGCTGGGCATGGCCGACTCCTTCGGCGTGGCCTACTTTAAGGCCCAGGACGCGGCCAAAAGCTGTTTGCCGCTCTCAGGCAGCGTATTGATGACGGTTGCCGACAAAGACAAACAGGCGGCAGTCAATGTTGCCAGGCGTTTCACGGAGCTCGGCTTCTCCATCGTCGCCACCGGCGGGACCCGTGAGTTTCTGCAGAAAAGCGGTATTGAGGCTGCGCTGGTGAATAAAATGCACGAGCCGCGCCCCCATATTGCCGACTGCATCAAGAACGGCGAGATCCAGCTGGTGATCAATACGCCGCTGGGCAAAAGCAGCAAGGAGGATGATTCCTTTATACGCAAGGCCGCGATCAGCTACCGCATACCGTATGTAACCACGATTGCGGCCGCGCTCTCAGCAGTGCAGGGCATAGCGGCTTTTAAACAAAAGGCCCCGACGGTACAGTCCGTACAGGCCTATCATGCGGATATCAATCGCGCCTGAGGGCGCGCGGGCCGGTCGGCCCGGGATATGAATCTGCCTGCGCAGACCGGCAGCAGACTTTTCAGGAAGGAGCCCCCATGGGCGGTTTTTTCGGCGTAGCCTCACGACAGGACTGCGTGCCCGATCTTTTCTACGGCACTGACTATCATTCACATCTCGGTACGCGCAGGGGCGGCCTTGCCGTGCTGAACGAGGGCCGCATCACCCGGTTTATCCACGATATTACCAACACCCAGTTCCGCAGTAAGTTCGAGGATGATATTGCCAAGCTTCAGGGCCTGAGCGGCATCGGCGTGATCAGTGATTATGAGGACCAGCCGCTCTTGATCAGTTCGCATCTGGGCCGTTACGCGATCGTTACCGTCGGCGTTATTCACAACATCGAGCAGATCGCCGCAAAACTGCTGGGCAAGCGCGCGGTGCACTTCTCGGAGATGAGCGGTAATGAAATCAACCCGACCGAGCTGATCGCAACGCTTATCAATCAGGAGGAAAGCTTCACGGCCGGCATTAATGCGGTCCGCGATCAGGTTGAGGGATCCTGCTCTTTGCTGCTGCTGACCGAAGAGGGCATTTACGCGGCCCGCGACCGGTTCGGCCGCACGCCGGTGATAGTCGGCCGGGGCGATCAGGGCCATGCCGTTACCATGGAAACCTGTGCGTTGCCGAATCTGGGTTACAGCGCTGTCAGGGAGCTGGGGCCGGATGAGACCGTACTGGTCACCCCTGAGGGAATCGAGCAGAAGAACCCGCCCGGTGACATGATGAGGATCTGCGCATTCCTCTGGATTTACTACGGCTATCCGGCCTCAAGCTATGAGGGTATCAATGTTGAAGCTTCACGCTACCGCTGCGGGGCCGCACTGGCTGATCAGGAGAGCATCGAGGTCGACTGCGTGTCCGGCATACCCGACTCGGGCACGTCGCATGCTATTGGCTATGCCCAGCGCAGTGGATTGAGATACAGCCGCCCGTTCGTGAAGTATACGCCAACCTGGCCACGCAGCTTCATGCCGCAGCAGCAGAATATACGCGACCTTGTCGCCCGGATGAAGCTGATCCCGATCCGCGAGCTTATCGACGGCCGCCGGATTCTTTTTTGCGATGATTCGGTTGTGCGCGGCACGCAGCTTAAGGATACGCTGCGGCGTGTTTTTGAATACGGCGCCCGGGAGATCCACATGCGGCCCGCCTGCCCCCCGCTGGTGTTCGGCTGCAAGTATCTTAATTTTTCCCGTTCACGATCGGAATACGATCTTGCAGCCCGCAGGGCCATCAAGGAAATTGAAGGCGGCAAAGAATGCAGGCTTGGGGACTATGCCGATGATACAACGGACAAATATTGCGCCATGGTCGAGTGTATCGGCAAACACATGGGCGTAACGTCGCTGCGCTATCAGAAACTCGAGGATATGATCAGCGCCATCGGTGTTCCGCGTGACCGCGTGTGCACCTACTGCTGGAACGGGTGCGAGTAGGTTTTGCAGGCTGCCCCAAAACACCCGTCTGCGGCGTTGTGCTCGTCATTCGTCACTGCGGCGTACAGAAAAGTACGCCTCATTCCTCATGACTTCGCACGCCTTGCATCCGGGCATTTTTGAACAGCCTGTATAAACATACTTTTTTAACAACCTGCACATTGATGCTCCGGGCACGCGTTCGCACGTAAACGTTTGTGATGTCAGCCCCCCGCCGACACGTTCAACAGAAACCGCCATGCGGGTACCACGTCTATTGTGCCAGCCCCAAGCTGCATGTGTTCCTCTTCTCCACGGGTCACGATAGTGCCCTGTTTTAATTTCAGTTCAGCCATGGCTTCGGCGAGCGCGGTGGTTTCCCTTTTTCTTGTTTGTGGGTCGGCTATCGACTCGCAGACCTGTACGAGCATAAGAACCCGTTTGTGCCGCCGGATAATAAAATCAACCTCACGACCCGACCTGGTTTTAAAGTAGAAGATATCCGATGTGATCCGGCGCAATGCGGTAAATACCAGGTTTTCCAGCAAATGGCCTGAGTTGATAAGTATGCCGGAACTGATCGACCTCACCAGCGCATGGTCGACGCAATAAATCTTCTTCGGGTTAGTATTGGCCCGTGCCAACGAAGCATCGAAAATACGTACCGTAAACAGAACGTAGGCGTCCTCGAACCATGCGAGATAGTCGGACACGGCAGATTTCGGCGCTTTGTGGCCCAGGGATTTCAGATAGCCGGTCAGATTGTTGACGGAATACAGCGAACCCGTGTTGTCCACCAGCCAGTATGCAAGATCCGTGACCGCCCTGGGATGGGAGATATCGTGACGCTCGACAAGGTCCCGGAAAAGCATGGCATTGAAATATTCTTGATGCGTTTTGATCCGCAACAGCCGGTCGAGTCCGGCGACTTCGGGAAAGCCGCCGGTTTCCCAATAGTCCTCAAAAGCCTTCTGAATGATCAGTCGTTTCCTGGTCGAGCATGGAACGTCACCCTCAATTCCCTTGTAATCAAGAAACTCCCGGAATGAAAACGGGAACATCTCCCAGGAGAGCGCCCGTCCGCGCATCTGGGTTGCAATCTCCCTTGAGAGCATCTGTGCTGATGAGCCGGTGATGTACACCTCACACTTTTCCGTTCGCATCAAACGGTCAACGAACGTCTCCCAACCGGGTACGACCTGAATCTCATCGAAAAAGCAGTAGACCTTCTCGACATTCTTTTTTTCCGGGTAGAGCGAGAAGTAGGCTTCAAGAATGACGCCCAGGCTCTCATGCTGCAGCTTGTGGAGTCGATCATCGAAAAAATTTAGATACAAAATGTTCTGTCGAGAAACGCCGGAGTCCTGAAGTTTTTTCATGAGTTGAAACAGGAAGGTCGATTTGCCGCTGCGTCGCACACCGATGCATACCGTGGTTTTACCCGACACCGGCGCAATATCGAGTCGCCGGGGCACGCCTGTCGACAGATCGATCTCTTGAAAATCGAGGAGTATTTCTTTGAGTATGTCAATCATAGCATAACCTCCGGCTATAAATATTTCCGGTTGATGGTGAAACTGGAAATATTTATAGCCGATTTTAATCACAAATGGCAAGAACTTTTTCCGGGTATCCGGCCTGTTGCTATCCTATCCTGCAACATACAGATTTCAGGCTATCAGCCAAAAATTGCATAATGTATCTGTCCCGGTTACATTTTAGACTGCACGCCACAGAACAAAAATCCTGATCCGACCCCTAACCCTAACTAGAATTCTATCAGCTTCTTCGCGCCACGGCCCGGAGGATGAGCGCAAGCAGCGCCAGGGCCGCCACGACGGGCAGCATGCTGTCATGGCTGTGCTGGGCCCCGGACGCCCATGAGCTGATATCGATTGCAAGCCACCCGTACAGCATGTTGACTGCCATGCCCATCACGAGCGCGCACAGCGCAATCACCGACACATAGACTGCCGCCACCGGTCTGCCCAGCAGGGCGGCAACAACGGTGATTGCGGCAGCATTGGTTGCCGGTCCGGCCAGCAGAAAGACCAGGGCAGCGCCAGGGGACAGGCCTTTCAAGGCCAGGGCGGCCACAATCGGCGTTGACGCTGAAGCGCACACATAGAGCGGAATGCCGGCCGCGAGCATGATCAGCATGGGTATGATGCCACTGCCCAGGTGTTGCTCGATAAAACCGTCCGGGATCAGCCAGGTAATCAGGCCGGCGATTGCGATACCGGCCAGCAGATACGGTCCGATATCACCCAAAAGCTGAGTGAATGCATAGCGGATACCATCCGGTAGCGCACGGCGAAGAGGCATCTTGGGTGAACTGTGCTGTGCAGTGCAGGTCGTGTTGCAGCAGGACCTGCCCAGGGCGCATGCCGGGCCCGGCGGTTTAGCCGGCAGCAGGTTCACGAGCAGGCCCGCGGTTGTTGCGGTGATAAAAGCCGCCAGCGGCCGCACAACCGTCATGACGGGGTCGAGCAGGGCCCAGGTGATGGCGATCGAGTCAACGCCGGTTTCCGGCGTTGATATCAGGAATGCGGTTGTCGGCCCCGGGCCGGCGCCCTGTTTTCTGAGCGAGGCTGCAACCGGCACCACGCCGCAGGAGCACAGCGGCAGGGGCATGCCCAGAAGCGAGGCCTTTATAACGGCCCTGACCGAGTTGCCGCCCAGGTGCCGGGAGACAAATGAGTCCGGGATAATGCCTTTGAGCAGGCCGGCCATCAGCAGTCCGAAAATTACATAAGGCGCTGAGGCGCACAGCACCTGCCAGGCGGCTGAAACAATCTGTGAGGCAGCTTCAATCATGGTGGTTTCCAGCGTATCCTCGCCCTGGAACTACGTTTCGGGCAGTTCGAATAGTATACTTATTAGTATATTAAACACTGCAATTAATGCCGGAATCTTAAAAAAGCTGCTAAAAAGCGAACTAAACAGCAAGGCAAAAAACCATTGTTTTATCTCATGGTTTTTGGTATAAGTCTATCTTACTTTTAAAGGCGGTACAAGGCGCGCTGTTCCCCGCAGCCCTCGCCCGCTTTTTACAAACTGGCAATCAATGCAGTCTGTCGTATGATCTTTTGAACCCATCCGAGGAGGTAGCTATGATTAAGGAGCTAAAGGATATTGTCGGCTCTAAAAATGTCCTTGATGATCAGGATACCCTGGAGCTCTATTCCGTTGACCGCAGCCTTGCTTCTCCAAAGAAGCCGATTGCCGTGGCAAAGCCGAAAAGCACGGCGCAGGTGCAGGAGCTGGTGAAATTCGCCAATAAAACGCTTACCCCGCTGGTGCCGTCAAGCTCGGGCATTCATTTTTACGGGGCCACGCTGCCGGAGCAAGGCGGCGTGATCGTGGATCTCTCCGGGATGAACAAGATCCTTGAGATCGACCCACAGAACCGCAAGGCCAAGATCGAGCCCGGCGTTACCTGGCAGCAGTTGAACGACGCCCTCAAAGAGCATGACCAGATGGCCTTGAATCCCCTGTTCCCGCATCCGAAAGCATCGGCCCTGACAAGCTCGATCGAGCGCGAGCCCATGCTCATCCCCAAATACGAATACGGCGAGCCCGCGCTCACCATGGAAGTCGTGCTGCCCACGGGCGACATGTTCCGGACGGGCTCGGCATCGGATGATCACTGCCAGGGCGCCTACCCGGAAGGCCCGGGCATCGACTTCTGGCGCACCTTCCTCGGCGCGCAGGGCACCATGGGCATTGCCTGCTGGCTGAACGTAAAGACCGAATACCGGCCCAAACACCAGAAATGTTTCTTCGTCGGTTTTGACGACCTCGGTGATGCAGCCGACCCCATCTACAAGCTGCAGCGCCGCCATGTGGGCAATGAGTGTTTTGTGCTGAGCAAGTTCCTGCTGGCGCAGATCATCGCGGCCGATTCCAGGGAATTCTGCAAGCTGATGGCCGACCTGCCCAGCTATATTCTCGTTCAGGTCATCGCGGGCGCGCCGCGCCGGCCGCTTGAGCGCATCGCCTATGAGGAAGATGCGCTCATGGAGATCGCGGCCGACTTCCAGCTCCAGCCCGGCAGGACCGTAGGCGGCGTTGCCGGCCTTGAAAACATGATGATCGACAAGCTGCGCAACCTGCCCGCGGGCGACTACTGGAAGACCCCGTCACAGGACGTGTTCTTTATCACCACCATGGACCGGGCCGCCGGCTATGAAGATATTGCCATGGGCTATGCCGCAACCTACGGACTGAGCCTGAACGAAGTGGGTGTTTACATGCAGCCCCTTGAGCGCGGCCGTGCCTGCCATCTGCAGTTCAGCTTTCCCTGCGATCCGGCGGATGAGGCTGAAAAAGAAGCCATCGGCTCCCTGACGACCGATCTGGCCAAACAGCTCATTGATGAAGGCGCCTTTTTTACCCGGCCCTACGGAACCTGGGCGGACATGGTCTATCGCCGCTCGGCCTCGTATACGGCGATGCTGAAGGAGCTTAAAAAGGTTTATGATCCCAACGGCATCATGAACCCGGGTAAACTTTGCTTTTAATTTAATTTTCAGATAGATGGAGGATTTCATGGCTAAGGAAATGCTGCTTCCCAAAGATCCGCGCTATTTAAAATACCCCCTTGAGGCGCCCTTCGATCAGGAGAAGGCGCGCTGGATCGCTTTCAACTGCTCGCGCTGCTCAGTCTGCAAATGGGTGAATTCCTGGCAGGTAAAAAGCGCCAAGTACGCCCGCATCTGCCCCCAGCACACGAAGTATCTCTATGACTCCCACTCCGGCCAGGGTAAGTGCGATCTGGCCCTTGCCATTATCGACGGCAAAATGAAATGGGGCGATGATCCCGAGATCAAGGACATTTTGTTCCAGTGCACCATGTGCGGCGGCTGCGACGCCATGGATAAAAATATCCGCGACGCCGAGCTTGTGAAGATGTATCGCTGGATGCGCGCCGAATACATCAAGGAGATGGGGCCCCTGCCCGAGCACAAGCCCATGCTTGACAGCCTGAAGCAGTACGACAATGTCTGGCTGCAGCCGCGCATGAAGCGCAACAGCTGGACCAAGGAACTGAAGGATCTGGGCATCAAGGACCTGAACAAGGAGAAGGCCGAGGTGCTGCTGTTTGCCGGGTGCACGTACGGACTTTCCGAAGAGCTGAAGGGCACGGTCGTCAATATCGCCAAAATTCTCAAAAAAGTCGGCGTTGACTTCGGCACTCTCGGCGACAAGGAACTGTGCTGCGGCAGCCCCGCCGAAAAGACGGGCAACCTGGCCGAATACGAACGGCTTGGCACGGCCAATATAAAGAAATTCAATGAAATGGGAGTGAAGATTGTGCTCACCCCCTGCGCAGGCTGCTACGGCACCATGCGCGTTGCCTACGAAGAGCTGCCCGAAAAGATGAACTTTGAAGTGCTGCATGTGACGGAGTATCTCGAACGGCTTACCAATGACAAAAAGATAAAATTTAAAAAAGAGGTTCCCGTTACCGTGACCTGGCATGACCCCTGCCACATGGGCCGTATGGGCCGTCCCTATGTGCCGGGCAAGGACCTGCTGGGCGTGTATGAAGAGCCGCGCAATATCCTCAAATCCATCCCCGGCGTTGAGCTCGTGGAGATGGAGCGCATCAGGGAATACGCCTGGTGCTGCGGCGGCGGCGGCGGCGCGTTTTCCGGTTTCAAGGATTTTGCGCAGTGGACCGCTCGCGAGCGCATCGAAGAGGCCAAGGACACCGGCGCTTCCATGATCGTCACCAGCTGCCCCTGGTGTGAAACCAACCTGCGGGCGGGCGGCATAGGCATGGAAGAAAAGATGGAGATCGTCGATCTGTTCGATCTTATGATGCAAGCACTGTGAGAGGAGGCCAGCTATGACAGCTAAAGCTAAAAACGACGACCGCCACCAGCAGATTCTGAATGCGTTTCAGTCTGCTATCGGCGCAGACAATGTGAGAGATAATCCCGCAACGGTCAATGCCTATTTCGGCGACTTTCTGCCCCCGAAGATCCTGGGCATGTCCATGCCGCCTGAATTCGTGGTGCTGCCCAACGGCACCATGGAAGTTCAGGCAATTATTAAAATCTGCAACCGCTATAAAATCCCCTTTATCCCCGTGGGATCGAACCAGTGGTCGCTGACCGGTTCTCCCAACCGGCCCCATACCGTGATCATCGACTGCAAGCGCATGGGTAAAATCCACGAGATCGATGAGAAGAACATGTACGCCGTGGTCGAGCCCCTGTGCACGCTGGCGCAGATGCAGGCCGAGGCCTACAAGCGCGGTCTCTACATCGGCTCACCTGAGGCGAGCGCCACGGCAAGCTGTATCGGCGGCCATGTATTCCAGGGCATGTGGGGCGTGGGTTACCGCCTGGGCGTTGCCTACCGGAACATCCTGGGCGTTGAATGGGTGCTCCCGAACGGCGAAATCCTGCGCACCGGGTCGTTTTCACAGGACGCGGACAATGGTTTCTGGGGTGAGGGTCCAGGCCCGGACCTGCGCGGCATGCTGCGCGGATATGCCGGCGCCATGGGCGGCGTCGGCATGGTAACGAAGATGGCCGTCAAGCTGCACCCCTATCCGGGCCCGAAGGTATGGCCCGTGGAAGGCATGATCCCCAACCAGACCTCGGTGCTGCCCGAAGATCGTTTCAAGTGGTACATGGTGAAGTACGAGTCGCTGGAGGATGCCGTCAATTTCATGTATGAAGTGGGCCGGGCCGAGATCGCCGGCGTTATCCAGAAATGGCCCACCGTGTATTATATCATGTGGTGGTCCAATTCCTGCGAGCAGTACTGGACCGAGTGGCAGAAGCGCACATTCCAGGACAACGTGAAAAACGCCGTGGGCGTGTGCCTCTGGGGTTTCTCATCGGGCAAGCAGCTTGAGTATGAAAAGCGCGTGCTTGAAGACATCATCAAGGAAACAGGCGGCAAGCCCGTGAAGCAGGAAGTGCAGGACATGTGGGTGCCGCGCCAGGCAAACAACTGGATCCGCGACACGCATGGCTCGCGCATGATGCGCGCCTCGGGCACGTTCCTGGCACTGCGCCTGCAGACCGACACCCTGAAGTACGCGATCGACCATGTGCGTCAGGGCTACGAGTGGGTGGACAAGTTCTCGCCCCCCATTCTCGACAGCGACGGCCCGGACTGGATCGGCGGCTATGACTTCGGTCATTTCGGCTTCGGCGAGACCGATTTTCCGGTCGAGAAGACGCCTGAGGCCATCGGCGATCTCATGGGCAAGCTGTTGGAAATGACCAAGCAGGACGTGCAGAACGGCCTTGAAAACGGCATCGGCCCGTTCCTTGGCGGCGTTTACCATGCGATGGCCGGCCCGGTATTCGGCTATGACCGCCTGCTCAAAGGCATCAAGAAAGCGATCGACCCGAACGTGGTTTCCAACCCGCCGCATAATTTCCCGATCGAAAATTAGCCGGGCGGCATGAAGGATACCTTTACCTTTACAAGGAGACATGATTATGGATTTGAAGGTTGATTCACTGAAATGCACCGGCTGCCGCATCTGCGAGTTTGCCTGCAACTATCATCAGGATGAGACGATCTCATCGATCGGATCGAGCCTGATGTTTTATTTTGAAGAAAAAAAGAACTATTACGGCATGATGGTCAAGCGCGCCAAAACACTGTACCTGGGACGCCCCGAGGGCGAGCAGCTCCTGAAGCCGGGCGAGCAGATCGAAGGCGCGGGCGCAAGCGCCAAGCCGATCCTTCTGCGGGTCGCCTGTGACTGCTGCGCAGACGAGGATGACGGGCCGTTGTGTGTGCGGGCCTGTCCGTATGGTGTTTTGAGCCTGGAGGGTTAATGCTATGGAACTGATGAACAATTACAAAGAGACGATCCTGATTGTTGACCTTGATGCAAAACAGTGCGATACCGAATCGCTGAGCGAAGATATGGTGGCCGCTGGTCTGGGCGGCGCCGGCATCACCACGGCCCTGTATGAGCAGTACAAGGACCGCGACCCGCTCATTATCGGCACCGGGTTTTTCACCGGCACGTTCATGCCCGGCGGCTGCGCCGGCGTGGTGAGCGCCAAAAGCCCCGTGACCGGCAAGCTGTGCCATGTGCCGTTCGGAGGCTATGCGGCCGTGGAGCTGAAGCTGACCGGCTTTGATTTCGTGGTGGTGCTGGGCTCATCCGACAGCCCGGTGAGGCTGTGGCTGCACGACGGTCTCTCAGACCTTGACGATGCCGCTGATATCTGGGGCAAGGACGTCTGGGATTCGGTCGATAAGATCCGCGAGGCCTACGGCGATGAGATGATCCAGCTGCTCGTGATCGGTCCGGCCGCTGAAGCACAGTCAAAGGCCAGCCAGTTCTCGGTCAACTACTGGGGCAGCTTTGACAAGTCAGCTCTCGGTGCGGTGTTTGGCGCCAAGAAGCTGAAAGCGATCGCTCTGCGCGGGCTTGATTCGCTCGATGTTGCCGAAGGCTTTTTCGGCGCATGCGTCGATTTGAAAAACGCTATCTGCGCCGGGGCCATTTCCGGAAAGTACGGACTGAAGGACATCGCGAAGGACATCGGCATCGATGCCGGCGCGATTGAAAAGCTGGCGAGCATGACGCATCGCAACAATGCCGCTTACAACTGTCCCTACGCAGCCGCCGCGTTCGTGAAATATAACGAGGCACCGACCGCTGTGGATATGAAGGGCCATCCGGCCCCCGGCTGCCTGATCACCGACATTCAGGGCTTTGCCGCGCTGCACGGTGCCGGGCTTGACGCAGGTCAGGCCATGGAGCAGTGCTTCCGTCAGGGCATTGAGCCTGAGGCCGCTGCAAAGGCTGGAAAGACAGACGGCGTGAGCGCTGACGCTGGAAAGGCCGGCGCGTTTTCAACCGCTGTGCCGGTTTCGATCTTCGGCAGCGGCCAGGGCGATGCCGGATGGCAGAAACGCCAGGCGCTCGCGGCTGTTCTGGGAATCGATCCCATGCTGATGGTGATGGCGCCTGAGATTACAGAGGCAAAGATTGTTGAGCTTGTGCAGATGTCGGCCGAGTGGGATGATTTCAGCGCTGAAGAGCTTGACCGGATCGCATCCGCTGTGATCGCAAAAAGTGCTTGAATAAAGGCCCTATAACTGTTAGTTTTTTGAAATATGATTTTCACCTGCGTGCGCACTGACGTCTGCACGGCGGGTCAGGAGAGGAAATGACATATCCAAAAATCGACAAGAAGGTCTATGAGCGCACCCTTGAGGACTATCGCGAGATGGCCTGGGGAGATGCGCGCTGCAACTGGTGCATGAACCAGTGGGGCTGGAATGTTAAAAGCTCGAAGTATAACGAGATCTGCCCAGAATTCCGGCACAACCGTTTTTTCTCCCACAGCGCGATGGGAAAATTTCATATCATCCGCGCCCTGCTCGAGGGCGATTTCGAGGTTGAGGATTCCGAGAAAATGCTCGAAATCTGCTATACCTGCACCTCGTGCGGCGCCTGTGAGATGAACTGTCTGCGCCTCAATGAAAAAGAGCCGCTCAAGGCGGCCGAGGCCCTGAAGACCCGGCTGATCGAGATGGGGATCGGGCCGCTGCCCCAGCACCAGGAGCTGCTCAAGAGTATTAAGAACTATGACAACCCCTGGCTGCAGCCGCGCACCAAACGCGCTGACTGGGCCAAGGGTCTTCCCGTTAAGGATGCCTCTAAAGAAAAGTGCGATTATCTGTTTTTCGTCGGCTGCACACCGGCCTTTGACCCGCTGCTGCAGCATGAAATCATCAATGTCGTTAAGGTGCTTGACAAGGCCGGCATCAGCGTAGGCATTTTCGGCGAAAAGGAAATCTGCTGCGGCAGCCCGGCAATCCGCATCGGCGACCGCGCGGCGTTTTTCGACCTGGTCAAGCGCAACATGGACATGTTCAAGAAGGCCGGCGTGAAGAAGATCATCACGCACTGCGCCGGCTGCCACCATGTGCTCAAATACGATTTCCCGCAGGTCCCCGGCATTGAAACCGACGGGATCGAAATCGTGCATGTTTCGCAGGTGCTGGCAAAGCTCGTTGCCGACGGAACCATCAAATTCACCCGCGAAGTACCTATGACCGTTACCTGGCATGATCCCTGCCACATCGGACGTCACTGCGGCATCTACGAAGAGCCGCGCGATATCCTGAAAGCCATTCCGGGCCTGCGCCTGGTGGAGATGGAGCGCATCAAGGACCAGGGCTGGTGCTGCGGCGCCGGCGCCGGGGTGCGCATCGCCTATCCCGAGCATGCCTTCAGGATCGCTGAGGAGCGTATCGAAGAGGCCAAGGCGACCGGGGCCGACGCGATCGCGACCTGCTGTCCGTACTGTGAGCAGAACCTTAACGATCCCCTGCAGCGCAATCAGGAAAAAATGAAGCTCTATGATCTGACCGACCTGATGCTCATGGCGATGGACGGATAGCAGCAAGCACGTGCGTTACTTTGTCAGTGAGAACAATTGCAGCGTAAACCTTTGAGAGAGGAGAGCACCATGGCAGAATTACAGTGGGAAGCCAACAGCAAGCAGATGTATGATAAACTGATTGAATCTTCACCGAAGCCGTTTCGCGCCATGACACAGAAAAAACTGACTGAGGCCATCGTAGCCAAGGTCGGCGACGGCGGTATGGTAACCGAGGATGTCGTCGTTGCGTGCACCAAGGAAGTTACGCCCAAGCCCTTCGTCGGCATGGCTCTCAAGCATATCGAGCCCCTGATGAGCAACAAGGCCTGACGACAGCGCAGATGATGTTTGATTTTCAGGCGGGTGCATACTATGTGCGCCCGCTTTTTTATTCGACATTAGCGGACATGCACCGTAAAGGAGAATAACCATGCAGTGGGAATTCAGCCCCGATCAGGTGGCCTCAGGCGAGGTCGGCTACAGCCTGGAGGAATTCAGAAAAGACTACTACGCGGAGATCAAAGCCAATTTCCCGGAATTCGACGGTCCGGAAACAGACCGCATGTTCAGTGTCGCCTATGATGTCTGCTACTGCGCGGCAACCAACCGGGATCTGGGTGATCTGGTTGAGCACCTGCGCACAAAAGGGATATCTTCCGATGTGGCGTACCTTGAGCTTATCCGCGCATCGAATCTTGACAATATCGTGATGCTCAAAGCGATCTTCGCCGCAACCGTGGCAGGGTATTTGAAGGAAGGCGTTTCCTCCCGCGAAGCGGTGCAGAAACTTGATGCGTATCACAAAAGCGCAATTTCAGATTTTTAGAGCATTTTTCTACATACTCTAGCCTTAAAAACAGCGTCCGTTCGCCCTGAGCCTGTCGAAGGGCCGAACGGACAACTTATCGCACGGCACTACCCGTGCATGGTTCGACAGGCTCACCACAAACGGGCTTACATTTCCTCTTCGTAAGGGTTAGAGTACAAAGAAGAATGCTTTAATTAACACTTTTTTTGCGTTTTTAAAATATGGTAGTATGCTAGAGTGTCTAGCAGGCTGTTGAAAAAGGTCTCTTTGAACAGCCGGTCAGGAGTATCTTTTATACAGGGCGCTGCCGGGTATATGGAAAGAACGCACGGATGAATGTCCAGACCTCACGCATGCACGGCCTGTCGGCAGCCAACCGGTTGCCGGCCTTTCCCGGGAGAGCCGTGCGTGGCTGCGCCGTACTGCTGAGCGTGCTGTGTTTTGTTTCGGTTATGCGCGTTGCTCCGGCATGCGCGGATGAATACGCTATCATCATCGAAAAGAATCTTTTTCATGATCAGCGCCAGAAATGGGAGATGGAGAAGTCCCCGTCAAAGGGCGCCGCTGCACAGGCCGGTTCAGCAGAAGCGAAGAATATCGAGCAGATTAACCTGTTTGGAACGGTTATCAGGGATTCGCACTCATATGCGGTCATGCGCGTAACCCAGCCGCCGGCGCCGCGGGCCGTGCAGCGCGGGCGCCCCCCCAGGGGAACTCAGCCCGCCGAACAGAGCCAGGAAGGTAAGCGCCCGTATGCTGTGGGGGATTTTATCAGCGGCTTCCGGCTGGTTGAGATCAGGCCCGGCAGCGTGCTGCTGCAGGATCCCGCTGATAATAATCGTTATGAAGTTTTTATGAATCAGGGCGAGACGGAGCGCAGTGCGGTCAGAACCGAGATTGTTGAGGACAAGCCGCAGCCTGCCCCGACTCCGGCGGCTCCCGCCAGTGCCCGCCGCCCCGCGTCCCGCCCGCAACCAGCCCCGGAGGAGTCGCCGAATCCGGCCCAGGCAGCTGATTTCATGCGCCAGCGGTTTCAAAGTAATATGCAGATGCTGCGTGATGATCCAAATGATACGGCCCTGCAGCAGGCTGAGCGTGACTGGGAAAAGCTGCAGCCGATGATGCCCGCTCTGGAAGAATCGGGCCGTGAAGATCTTATGCGCCTGCGTGAGGAATTTGAAAAGATGCGGCAGCGATAGCTCAGTGCCGCAGATCGCGTTCGTTTTCCGTGTATCAGGGGATGCTGCATGAAGAAAAGGGCGCTGACGATTTCACCGAAACTCAGCCTTTTTAAGCGTACGGTTACCGATCCGCGACGCATATACCACGTGGGGCGTAATGATCCATGCCCGTGCGGCAGTTTTAAAAAATATAAGGACTGCCATGCGGATGCCGGTGAAGCGTATCTCAAAAAACTTGAACGTCAAAGAATGCAGGATGAGCTGCGTGCCCGGGGCGTACCCCTGTGGAAACGCTGGCTGATGATGAGATAAAACCACAACTGTCCAACACAAAGGACTGGATTAGAGTGGCAGGCCCGTCGGCCGGGGGTGCTCCGGCCGGCGGGCCTGCGCATAGTATTTTTCGACACTGCCGGGATAAAAAGAGGGACTTGTTTTTTTTGGAAAAGAGTGTATTCTTACATCCTTGGCCGACAGTATTTCGGCAGGCCGGCTGATTTGACATAAGTAAAAAATTGCCTGTCCGGGGCATTGGTTTTTTGTCAAAAAGTCACAGAATGTCACCGGGTCAGGCCGGAAGCAGCGGATAAAAACAAAGTTTTTTTAATACATTGAGGGTGGTTGGGTCTTTTAGTCTGAATGGCATGCGTGTTGCATTATACGGGTGCAGAGCGCACGGGCAGTTCGTGCGGTGATGATAACCATCAGAACCTGGCAACATCCGGCAACCGGTTCCGGGTACCCCAAAAAGCAAAGCCCCGACAACCCCTCAGTATTACCCTTATAGTAAACGGAACCGGTTGCCTTCCCCCCACCCTTTGCGTGTGAGAAACGGCGGTTCGTGGTAACGGAACCGCCGCCGGGCACCGGGAAGCATGCATCAGTGCAGGGGAGCGTGCTGATATCGGTTTACAGCACTTTTGGGCTCTATGATCGATTAAGGATCGCTGCCGGTTGCACAGGGTGCCGCGGCGCGTGCTCACATACAGATAGTTTCGGCAGAAGATGCAGGTATTACACACATAGTGCACCAGATGCAAGGGAGGACACATGAACAGTATTGTATGTTTGAAACAGGTTCCTGACACAGAAGCACAGATTCTTGCGACTCCGGACGGTTCGGATGTCAAGCTGGACGGCGTTAAGTTCATTATCAGCCCGTATGATGAGTACGGAATTGAAGAGGCGCTGCTCCAGAAAGAAAAAGCCGGCGGCGGTGAGGTGACCCTGGTAAGCATGGGTCCGGCCCGGGCGGTCGAAGCGATCCGCACCGGTCTGGCCATGGGCGCTGACAAGGCCGTGCATCTTGACGATGAAGCCTTTAACGGCAGTGATGCCCAGGCCGCGGCCAAAGCGCTTGCCGCGCAGATCAAGGGTATGCAGTATGACATCATTTACTGCGGCCGTCAGGCCATTGATGACGACCAGAGCCAGGTCGGCCCCGCGCTGGCGGAACTGCTGGGCCTGCCGCACACCAGCCTTGTAACGAAGGTGGAAGTGGCTGCCGACAAAAAGAGCGTGAAGGTAAACCGGCAGATCGTGGGCGGCGAGGAAATCCTTGAAATTCCCCTGCCGTGTGTGCTGACCTGTCAGAAAGGTCTCAATGAGCCCCGCTATGCCTCTTTGCCCGGTATCATGAAGGCCAAGAAAAAACCCCTGCAGCCGGTAAAGGCCGCTGAGATCGGTATCGACGCCGGTACGGTCGGCGCAGCCGGTTCCGGAACCCGGGTTGTGAAATTTACCGCGCCTCCGACGCGCACGTCCGCAAAAATAATCAGCGGCGAGTCCCCGGAAGAAAAGGCCGCCAACCTTGCCAAGGCCCTGCGCGAGGAAGCCAAGGCTATTTAGGTATCGGCGTATATGTGAACGAACGGACACCATTCATGATATAAGGAGATCATTCTCATGGGTAAAGGAATTTTTGTTGTTACAGTCCCGGACCAGGGAACCATTCGCAAGGTTGCCTTTGAAATATTGAGCGAAGCCCGCAAAATTGCCACGGCCAAGTCAGAACCTCTGTGCGCGGTGATCATCGGCAAGGGCGTTGCCGCCCTGGCCGGAAAGTTCGCGCCGTACGGTGCCGACAAGGTGTATGTGGTTGAAAATGATTTGCTCGAGAATTACACCGCTGACGGCTATGCCAAGGCTCTGGCCGACCTGATTACCAGGGAACAGCCCTCAATAGTGCTGGCCGGGGCAACCGTGGTCGGCAAGGACCTGATGCCGAAAGTTGCCGCGCGCATCAATGCCGGCATGGCTGCTGACTGCACCGCCATCGGACTTGACGGTGATGCTTTCACTGTTAAACGCTATATGTATTCCGGCAAGATGATCGCGGATGTGAAGTTTCAGGCCGACAAGGTTGCCATTGCTACGATCCGTCCCAACGTGCTGATCGCTGCTGCACCTGACGCTTCAAAAAGTGCTGAGGTCGTCAATGTGGCTGCAGAGGTATCCGCAGCTGACATCCGCGTGAAAGTCCTGGAAGTTGTCAAGGGCGATGCGGGCAAGGTCGACCTGACCGAAGCAGAGGTTATCGTCTCCGGCGGTCGCGGCATGAAGGATGCGAGCGGTTACGGCATTCTGGAAGACCTGGCCAAAGTGCTGGGCGCGACCGTGGGTGCTTCGCGCGCCGCGGTTGACGCGGGCTGGCGCCCGGTTTCCGATCAGGTCGGTCAGACCGGCAAGGTCGTTTCCGCAAATCTTTACATCGCCTGCGGTATTTCCGGCGCGATTCAGCATTATGCCGGCATGGGTACCTCCAAGGTTATCGTGGCGATCAACAAGGATGGGGAAGCCCCCATTCTGTCAAAGTGCGATTACGCCGTGATTGACGATCTGTTCAAGGTTGTCCCGCCGCTGACCGAGGAAATCAGAAAGCTCAAAGCCGACTGATAGTCACGGCCCGCAGTTCAAACGTTTTCCGCAAGCCCGGAGTTCTTCTCCGGGCTTTTTTTGTGCCTGCAGCTGAAATAAATTCCCTCCTTTTGCGACTATTACAGTTGGGTGTCTCTCAAGTCAAGGCTATCGTCAAAGGGTATAGCAAGCCCTGTGCTTATTTTTTTAACAGGAAATGAACTGACACCCCGCCAAACATCCCCTTGACAGGGGAGGCTTTTTTAATAACCCCCCCTTCACTGCGCTCAGGACAGGCGCTTGGCAGGGAGGGACTTTATAGTTGATTAAAAGCGGAGGAGCGTATGGGACGCAGTAAAGGTTTCACGCTTGTGGAACTTATGGTGGTGGTCGCGCTTATCGGTATTCTGGCGTCCGTGGCAGCGTTAAACGCTTTTGCAATCATGCCGCGCTATCAGCTGCGCGCGGCCGCGAGCGAATTTGCCGGTAATCTGCGCCGCGCCCGCATGGATGCGATACGCTCATTCAGCAACGTGCGGGTTGTGTTTGATCAGGACGGCAACACCTACAGCATCGGCAGCCGGACAGTTCCGAACCGGGGCACGCTTACAAGCCATTATGGCGGCGGGGTGTGTTTCGGATTCGGCCGGGCAACCACAAGCGCATCAGCCGGATCCTCCCGGCTCCCCGCATCGCCCATTACCTTTCAGGGCAAACCCCGGAGCGTGACGTTCAACCAGCGCGGTCTGAGCAATGCCGGCACGGTGTATTTCGCCAATCGGTGCGGGGATTGTTGCGCCGTGGTGGTCAGCACCTCGGGGCGGATTCGCATGCGTACCTGGAACGGCACCAGGTGGCGATAGCGCTGAGCATCCGGAGGTGTCCTTGACAGAGCACGGCGCATACACTATACTTTTGGCAGTCCGCAGGACATCTGCGGTAATCATCTGCCGGCGGAGATGCCATGATACGAAAGACCACAGTGTTGATGTGCCTGGTTGCGCTGCTCACCAGCGGTTGCCTGTATACTAATGTCCAGCGCCCCCTGGATAAAGATCTCCAGAACACTGATCTGGGCAGCAAGGAGGGCAGATCTTCCAACCGGTCGGTTCTGTGGCTTTTTGCCTGGGGAGATGCCGGTACTAAAGCCGCCGCTGAGAACGGTGATATCACCGTTATTAATCATGCCGATCAGGAGTTTATGGTAGTACTCTTCGGCCTTTATTCTCGTTATACGATGGTGGTGTATGGCGATTAGAGCCGTATTGCTCTGTCTGGCTGCCATTATGATTATGGGCTGTTCCGTCAGGGACCGTGTTCGGGGCGAAAATCGGGGCTCCGCCCGGGGCATTATTTATAGCAGTTCGATCGAACCCTATTCCCAAGATTTTCACAATACGCCCGTTGGCACGAAATCCTTGGTTGTCAACTCGCATATGCTCCAGGTGAGAGTTTCCGGTGAGTGGGATACAGATGAAATCATGCGTCTTGCCCGAGAGGAAGGCATAACCGATCTGCACCATATCGACATTAAGACGCTCAGTGTTTTGCTGGGCCTATACCGACGCCAGACCCTGATAGTGTACGGAGATTAACGGGCTGCTGAAAATCCGCCCAGTGTTCAGCTTGTGTTTCGGCTGCGCAGCCTGACAGGCGCACGGCACAGCTGTAAGTCGTGATCACCACGGCTGACACCCCCTGTTGTTTTTATTGGACTATCGCATTTTACTTTTTCCTGTAATCCTTCCAAAGAGAAAATGAAAATCCGTTCGTGGTGAGCCTGTCGAACCATGAACGGGTCTGACGTGAGACAGTTTGTCCACCTGGCCCTTCGACAGGCTCAGGGCGAATGGATGATGTTCTATAATATTGCGAAAAATGCCCATCCGTTAAAATCAAAGGTCATGCTCTGTTACAGGCAGTATATGATCAGTCCTGCCACCCCCACAGCGATGGTGTAGTAGCCGAACAGATCGAGCCTTACCCTTTTTACAATATAAAAGAGTACCTTCATCGCCCCGAGGGACACTGCTATGGTGACGGCCATGGCAATGGCCAGCGGAAGGTACAGCTCCGCGGGGAAAGAACCCTGGGCCGCCTTAATGCCCTCCACAAGGCCCGCCCCTGCGATGACCGGTATGGCCATGAGAAAGGAAAACCGCGCGGCCTGGACCGGCTCCATGCCGCTGAGCAGCCCGCCCGCGATGGTCATGCCCGATCTTGATATGCCCGGCAGAATGGCAAAGGCCTGAAAAAATCCCACGATCACTGATCTGGTCAGCCCCAGCTCAGCTATCTGCCGGTTGTGTATGGATATTTTTTTAGTCGCTATCAGGATGAAGCCGTTCAGTATGAGGCAGATGAAAGCGTACAGCGACGTGGAAAAAATGCCCTCGAAGAAATCGTTGAAGAGAACGCCGATGATGCCGGCCGGCAGCGACGCCGCGATGATATTGAAGGCCGTTTTCATGGCAGGGCTGCCAGCGTTTTTTTGCACAACACTGATGGTAATGCCCTTTACCAGGGAAACTATGTCCTTCCAGAGGAATATGACAACGCCTGCCAGGGTTGCCACATGCAGGGCCACGTTGATGAAAAGAAGGCTGCCTTCGCCCAGGCTTTCAAGCGATGCCTTGATAAAGGGGATGTTCTCCAGGATGACCAGGTGGCCTGATGACGATATGGGAAGAAATTCTGCTATGCCCTGAACTATGCCCAGCGCAAGCAGGATGAAAAAGAGAGCGTCCATGATGATATGAGTACCTTGTATAGTTCGTTGGGTTTGTGTTGTGTGAGCGAGCAGCGCAGGAAATGCGTTTTGACCTGCACAGACTATAAAGCAGGGCCGATTATGTGTCAAGGCAAATGCGGGTTCAAAAGTTTGCAGTGGTGTCCGGCACGGCACGCAATAAAAGCATGTGATTAAAAATATTGCGGTGCGGTGTCCGGTTTGCTATGTGGTTGTGGTGCAGGCATTCTATCTAAGGGTTGCCGCCGCCAGCGAGGTTTGTAAGACTTTCTTCTTTCACAGGCAACGCATACCGGATAATGACGCCGATGCTGCTTATCCATCCTCCTGTCACCCGTCCCTGCGAGCCGCCTGCCGGCATCGCGCGCCTGAAGGCCGCACTTGCCATGCGTGGTATCAGGGCGACTGTGCTTGATGCCAACCTTGAGGGCTTGCTGTACATGCTGCAGGCACCGGCACGCTCCGATGATACCTGGACGCGCCGTGCCGGGGGGGCAGTCGATCGCCATCTGGCTGATATGCGCAGCGGCCGGGCACACAGGAACCACTCAACCTACAGCCGCGTTGTGGGTGATTTGAACCGTCTGCTCGAAGTCTTCAGCGCACCGCTCGAAACGAAGGTTTCGTTTGGCGACTATAGCGCGCATGATCTGGAGCCCGTGCGCAGCGCGGATCTGATACGCTCGGCAGAGCACCCTGAGAAGAATCCCTTTTTCGGCTATTACTGCGCGCGGCTGCCGCAACTGCTTGCAGAACAGTCCCCGGCATGGATCGGTATTTCAGTTAATTATCTCAGTCAGGCCCTGTGCGCATTCGCGCTTATCGGCTATCTGAAACAGCTGGCGCCGGGTCTGCGTATCGTGCTCGGAGGCGGGTTGATCTCCTCCTGGCTGCGCCGCCCGGGCGTGCGGCTCAGCTTTGAGGGGCTGGTAGACGTTCTGGTTGAGGGCCCCGGCGAGGAAGAGCTGTGCCGGCTCGCGGGCGCCGGCCATGTCCCCCGGATCGCGGAACTTATGCCGGAGTATGAATCAGCGGATCTTGACCGGTATCTCGCGCCGGGCAGGATTATTCCCTACAGCGCTTCGCAGGGGTGTTACTGGCAGCAGTGCGCGTTCTGCCCTGAACGAGCTGAAGGCAATCCGTATCGTCCGCTGCCGGCTGCAACAGCGGCGCAGCATCTGCAGCAGCTGTCGCTCAAATACAGCCCCGCTCTGCTGCATCTGCTCGACAACGCAATCAGCCCGGCCCTGCTCGCGCAGCTTGTCCGAACACCGCCTGGTGCGCCATGGTACGGCTTTGTCAGGGTGTCGCGCGAGCTGCAGGATCCGGATTTCTGCCGTGCGCTGCGCGCATCAGGCTGCGTCATGCTGCAGCTGGGGCTTGAGTCCGGCAGCGACCGGGTGCTGGAACATATGGGCAAAGGTATAACCGTGCAGGAATCAGCGCGCGTGCTGCGCTGCCTGCACGAAGCCGGGATTGCAACCTATGTGTACCTGCTGTTCGGCACACCGTGGGAGACGGAGCGCGAGGCGCAGATGACGCTTGATTTCACCGCATCGCATGCAAACACTATCGATTTTCTCAATGTCGCAATTTTCAACATGCCGGCAGCCCCTGAACAGAATGCGGCTCATGCGTTGCGGTCGTTTTCCGATGCTGATCTGTCCCTGTACATCGATTTTGTGCACCCCGAGGGCTGGGACAGAAAGAGCGTGCGCCGTTTTCTCGATCAGCGGTTTAAGCGCACCGGCGCGATTGCTTCGATCATCAGGAGCAAGCCCCCGCTGTTCGGCTCGAATCATGCGCCGTTTCTGGCAGGGAAGATGAAGGCTGATATGGTGTGAGCACTGATGCTTTGGGACCGGGGGGACTGCAGGGGTGGCCTGTTATGGCCACCCCGACGTTTTACGTGCGGGTGTTTATTAGTTGTCCATGCTTTTGGCGCGTTCAAGGTCTTCGCGCAGGGTGCGTGCGGCAGTCCAGAAGAAATATGCTCCTGCAACGGTAAGCATTGCGACCGCAAGCAGTGCATAGCGCAGTGAGTTCTCGCCGTACGTCGGCCGCAGCAGGTCGCTCAGAATACCGACCGCCTGCGGGCCAAGCCCCAGTCCGATGATATTGGTTACAAACAGCAGCACCGCCGCGGCGGTCGCGCGCATGTAGCTTGGAACCAGACCCTGTGTGGTTGAAAAAATCGGGCCAAGGAATGAATTCATCAGAAATGTCGGCAGTACCATGAAACAGACCGCGACAATCGGGTTGGGCACCAGGAAAACCCCGATATAGAACGGGGTTGCCAGAAATGTGGCCCACATGGGCAGCCACAGCAGCCAGCGCTTGTCGCGCGCCGCGAACTTATCAGCTGCATATCCGCCCAGCAGGGTTCCCAGTCCGCCGGAAATACCGGCCATCAGTGCCAGGTAGGAGCCGACCTGCGTGGTTGTCAGTCCGTGGCAGCGCATAAAAAAGGCCGGATACCATTGCACAAGGCCGTAGCCTACAAACATCTGGATGGCTGTGGCCAGGGCCATAAAACGGAACGAGCGTTGCGCCCACAGCATTTTAAAAACATCCTTAACCGGCGGGTCAGCGGCTTTTGTTTTCGGTTTTTCCCTGCGGGGCTCTCGAATGGTCAGCCAGATGATAATTGCCAGCACCACACCGGGAAGGCCGAGCAGCATGAATGTTGCGCGCCAGCCGTAGGCGTCATTGAACAGCCCGGCCACAAACAGGCCGACCATCATGCCCAGCGGCCCGCCCAGCGAAAAAATGCCGAGCGCGGTTGCGCGTTGATTTTCACTGAAATAATCGGCGAGCAGGGAATGCGAAGGCGGGGTTCCGCCGGCCTCACCAACCGCCACGCCGATGCGGGCCAGGAGCAGATGCCAGAAGTTCTGCGCCAAACCGCACAGGGCGGTCATCACGCTCCAGGCGGCCAGGCTTATGGAAACGACCGCTTTGCGAGAGGTCCTGTCGGCAATACGCGCAATCGGGATGCCCAGGGTTGCGTAAAAAATTGCAAAAGCGATACCGGAGAGAAATCCCAGGTGCGTGTCGGTTAATCCCAGGTCCTGGCGAACCGGCTCCATCAGGATCGCAAGAATCTGACGGTCAAGCACATTGACGCCGAATACAAACATCAAAATACCAAGCACGTAATAGCGGTAACCGCTTTGCTGCTGGGGCGCTCCTTCAGCCTTGCTCACGGCGTTACTGGCAGTCTCAGGGACATCGGGCGTGTGATCATGGGAACTCATTCGGGGTGGTCCTTCCTGTATCAAACAGTTGTCGAGTTCGGTGGCAGTCCTGCACATCGTGAAACCATGCGGGGTACGTGCTGCCGCAGATTTTTACAATCATTAATTGCCTAACCACTCAGTGAATGCTGGGAATGCCATGAGTGAATGAAACTATTGACGATGCCGTGCGTTTCTGCAAAACCTCCGGGGACGGCATAGGGGAGGAGCGTTTGAGCAGTATCCCGCAGTATGGACTCAGCGGGTGTATTTTCCTGCGGCGGTTAATGAAGTACGCAATTTGAATTATTTGACATTCCCTTAAGCGTCAGAATTATAAGTAAATATCGATAGGAAGTCAATTAAAACCGAACGCGGTCATATTTCAGGCTTCAGCGGACTGGCAGGCCTGCCCAATGTATATCAGGTCGGATCAGATGATGGCAGCACAGGAAAAAAGCGCACCGCGGCGCGAAAGCACAAAACGATGCACAGGATCAGTCCGAGGGTGAGGGCGAACTCGGCCAGAGCGGGTACGTAGGATGCCTGAGCGTACTGAGGGTTGACGGCCAGAAAAAAAACTGCGCAGCGGTTGAGCGCAATTCCCGCGATATACATGCCGGAAGCAATTGCAAGCGCGCGTCCGTTCGAGCGCACATCGCGCGACATGAACAAACAGCACGGCACCACGCTCAGCAGGCCGAATTCAATCCAAAACACAAGCGCTGCCGCTGATGGCTCAAATAGAAACACCCATGTGCCGCGCACCAGTATGTCAGCTGCTCTGCACACACAGTACAGGCCGATCAGCCAGGGGCAGAACCGGGCCAACGGGGTCAGTATATACATTTTGGGGTTGCGGCTGAAGGTGCGGCTGGAGAGCAAAGACTCCACGATGATCATCGGGAATCCGACAGCAATCGCCGAGGTCAAAAACAGCAGCGGCAGCACAGGCGACCAGTACAGCGGATGCAGCTTGTAGGGCGCGATCATCATCAAAGAGCCCAGCGATGACTGGTGCAGGCAGGAGAGCACCACGCCTGCGATGATCAGGACCGGCATCAAGCGGCTGAGCGCATATGCGGCCACGCGCAGGCCCAGGTCAAGCGTGCTGTTCAGGCGCACACGCCCGATAAATCCCTCGAGCACGACCGGCGCAAATTCAAGGAACAGCACGCCCAGGTACAGCATCACGCAGATTGCAACTTCGAACAGCACAGAATTGCCCTGCCACATGGAAGGCAGCATCGGGTGCCAGATCGCATGCCAGCGCCCCAGGTCGAACATAAGTCCGATTGCCACAAAGGTGTAGCCCAGCAGGGCGGTCAGCAGGGCCGGGCGAATAATCGCCTTGAAGTGCGCGCGGTTGAAAATATACACCAGTGCCGCGCTGGTAAAACCACCGGCCGCCAGGGCCACGCCGGTTGCAACATCAAGCCCGATCCACAGGCCCAGCGGATACTGATCGCTCAGGTTGGTCGCGGCCCCGAGCCCGGCAACCATGCGCCAGGCGCCGAACCCGAGCCCGATCAGCATCAGCGCGGCCATCAGCCGCGTGCCGGGTGTGAAGAAGGGTTGTGCGTTTTCGGGCGCGTGCTTCATTGTTGTAATGTTGTTTTTAATTATTTACCTTATTGGTTCGCAGTCGTTATTTTAACCGAAGCACCGAATCTCTGTAGGGGCAACCCCCTGTGGTTGCCCTTTTTGTTGCAGTGCAAGCCCGCATGCCGGGTGGTGTGGGGGCTGGGGGAGCAAAACCCCCGGCTACCCGATTAGAATTTTTATTTGAGCAGATGTATCGGTAGATGTTTTGCGTAATGTTGGAAGTCCTTGTCGAGAGTGAAAATGCTGAGATGTTCCGTGTGTGCAACTGCGCAAATAAGGAAATCAATCGTCGACCCCTGGATACCTTTTGAACGACAGACATTGCAAAATTCAGCGGCTTTTTCAAAATGGATGCTTTTAAGTTGAATTTCTTCAAATGCGGACAGAATGTCTTTAAGCTTTTCAAACTGATTGGAGCGGGAAATGCCGGAAAGCAGCTCTTGTTTTACAGGTCCGATGAGCACAGCCCGGCCGTCATGGATCAGGTCGGAAAGCTTTTTTATTTGTTCTTTGTCCGGATTTTTGTGACGCAACGCGTGCGACCAGACGCAGGTGTCTACCAGGACTTTCATCGTTTTCTGGCCGCCTTGTAGTCATACTTTTCGTCAAAATCGACCGTGCCGAACATGTCGATGACTTCAGCTTGTTTTTTATGGGCAATATATTCCCGCAGAGCAGTATTTACTGCTTCTTTCTTGGTTTTGTGGTGGCCGACCTTTAATGCCTGCAAAATGAGCTTATCGTCTATTGCCAGATTTGTAGCCATAGTAACCTCCTATTTTTACACAAAATATAACACATAATATTGTGTGAATCAACGCGCGAGACCTTTATTTATTGTGCGTCTTTTCCATTCTCTGCGTCTAAGCGCCTTTGCGCGAGGTATTATCCTGCATTGCAACAATTGTTTTCTCCCGCAGAGGCGCAGAGCCGCAGGGGACCTTGAGCAAGCGGGCAGGCGCAGGGGGAAGCATCAGCCCCCCCCCCTCGACTCTCCGATTCGAAGTTCTTCAGATTTTTTCCCGCCAACGCTTCGGGTCCCGTTTTGCATGGAAGACTGACAGGATGACAATGCGTTCTTGATCTTCGACGAAGAAGACTTCATAGGGGAAGCGACGCGTGAGTGCACGACGGACGATTTTGTGTATTTGGGGGAACTGCTGGGGGGAACGGAGGATGGCATTGAAAACGGCGTCCACGCACAGAAGGAACTCGGAGCCAAGACCTGGAACGCGGTTTTCATACCAGTCGAAAGCCTCCGCCATCTCAGCTTCCGCTTCAGGGCGGACGATAAAACGTCGGCTCATCGGCCGCCCCTGATCCGTTCCCGCACCACCGCCCAGGGGGCTCCCTCGCCCGGATTCCGGTGGTATGCATCCAGGCGGCGGTCAAGCTCTGCTTTTTGCTCGTCGGACAGCCTGATCTCGTCCGGGCACTCTGCGATTGTGTCCCAGATGTCTTCAACAAGCTGGATGCGCTCGGGGATGCTCAGGCTCAGTACGTCTGCTTTGACTAATGTGCTCATGATATCAATAACCTATCACGGATTGTATCGGTTTTCAATCGCCCGCTGCGAATGACAAACTTTACGGGCATGCGTCTTTTTGCGTGTCCGAAGCAGCAGATTGTGTGCGCCCTGCATGGGCGTTAATGTATGGCGTGCAAACCCCCTCTAAAGAAATCCGGTAAATGTTTGAGTACAGCATTAGCAGAAGTACCAGCCGAAGACAAGGGCGCAGGACAGAACGGAACAGGGAAATTATGTGCATCTATGTTAAACAGCCATCTTGCAATTATTAAACTCGCCACCAACGTTCTCAAAAACATCAAATTGTTAATCGTAAATTCCGCATTGTGTGTCTTTTTAATTCTCTGCGCCTCCACGCGAGGTATTATCCTGCATTGCAACAATTGTTTTCTCCCGCAGAGGCGCAGAGGCGCGGAGGGAAAAACCAGCCGGACACGCTGCGCGAGTACCGGCCTACGAATAGTTTTCTGATTACTGGCTTTTGACTTTCAACCCCATCGTTTCGCAGCCGAGTTCGAGCATGAGCTTCGATGATGGTGGACACGCTTCGCGAGTCCACCCTACGTTTTTTTCATTCTTTGCGTCTCCGCGCCTCCGCGCGAGGTATCATCCTGCATTGCAACAATTGTTTTCTCCGGCTGAAGCGCAGAGGTGCGAGGGGGATGAATAATCGGGCAACCACAGGGGGTTGCCCCTACGATATGTCATTCCCCGATTGTTTTGTTTTGCGTTTGTTGTACCACATGGCCCCTGCCAAGGCCGCGAACAAACCCAGCGGCGGCAGGAACCATTTGAACAGCGCGTGCTGGATCGGCTCGGTATAGCCCGGCAGCGGGTGATAGCCCAGACGCGGAAGATCAAGCTGCTCAAATGGCACCGGCGTCAGGTACATCCAGGCTGTGCCCCCGGCTTCCTGCTCGCCGTAGATATGCTGCACATACCGTCCGGGGTTTTTGCGGATACGCTCGCGGCCAAGCGTTATCAGGTCGTCGCGCAGGCCGAAGCTCATAACGCGCATGGGGCAGGCTGCAACGCAGGCCGGAATTTCGCCGTTTGCCAAGCGCGTGTTAAAGCAGAAAGTGCATTTGCGCACGCGCGGCGTGAGCACCGAAGTATATTCATACGCCGGTACCTGGAAAGGGCAGGCGGCCATGCAGTAGCGGCAGCCGATGCACTTGTTTTCGTCGTATACGACCGCGCCGGTCGCATCCCGGGTCAGAGCGCTTACCAGGCAGGCTGAAACACACGCCGCGTTCAG
>VGSH01000022.1:7500-33353 GCA_016875025.1 Deltaproteobacteria bacterium | reverse complement strand
GGAGAGAGTTTCTGGTCGCGCGGGTACTTTGTGTCCACATGTGGAAGAGATGATGAGGAAGTCAGGGCATACATACGGCACCAGGAGAGCGCAGACAAGCGGCTCGACCAATTAAAACTGTTTGATTAAAGCCACCTTGGGTGGCTCAAGGTTTATCAATCCGCTTTGAGCGGTTCACATGTTTCAAGCCTCCGGCTTTGCCGGAGGTATATGACTTGGAGGTAAACGGTTCTTTGTAGATAATAAATTCTTTTGAAACAGTAAACGCATACCGTCGGCCAAGTTTTTTGATCTGCTTGGCGGCCAAAAGTCCCGTGATTGTAACGAGCCAGTAAAAAACTATCATTGGGCAACTGGCCTGGCGGCTAAAAATACTGCTCAGGCCGCACAGTGCAAAAGGTAAAACACAGGCTGCAACTATGCATGCTGTTGTGTTGTTAAATTTTATCAGGCTCGTTCGTGCTCTTTTCATAACTTTTCAGTTTAATGCAATTAAAGAGTACATTTTTTTGTATTATAACCAATAAACGAATTTCTGTCAATATTGTATTATTAGTGTTAATTATATTTGTAAAATATTAAATTAGTTAACTAATTGGCTTGGATTAGTTTTCACTATTATATATCGGAATGTAATTGGGGTTGGTGAGCAGAAAATACGCAGGTAAATGCGAAAGTTTTTATCTTTATAAGGTATTTCCCCTGCAGGTCAAAACGCAACAATAAAACTGCGTTCATCTGAGGTAATAGGGCTGGCGCTTAACGATTCTGAAGACTCAGAATCCTTCTTCGGCGAGTCGTTTTAAGATTTTTTTCTGGTGGTCGTTCAGATTCGTCGGGGTTGTGACCGTGACCCGCACGTAGGCATCCCCTTGGCCGCTTTTGCCGAAATGGGGAAAACCCAGCCCTTTTAAGCGCAGTTTTGTGCCGCTTTGAATGCCGGCGGGTATTTTGACCTTACGGCTGCCATGCGGGGTAGGAACCTCACGGCTGCTGCCGAATACAGCTTCGCTCAGGCGTATTCCCAGGTCGATAATAACATCACTGCCTTCGCGCTTGAATTCGGGATAATCGGCAACCGTGATGGTAAAATACATATCGCCTGCCGGAGAGCCCGACAGGCTGCGTCCGCCTTTGCCGGCCAGCCGGAGCTTCTGGCCTGAGGCAATACCGGCCGGCACCTTGACCCGCACGCCCTGTTTTTTTCCCCCATGCACGTATTCAACCGTTTTCTCACAGCCGGTGAGCGCTTCCAGAAAATCGATTCTCAACTCAAGGCTGAGGTCCTGACCACGGGCCTGCTGGGCGCCTGCACCGAATCCACCGCCTCCACCGAAAAGATCATCCATCCGGAAGCCGGTTTGGCGTCGTCCGCGGCCGCCGCCGAAGAACTGGCCGAATATATCGTTTCCGCTGCTGAAGCCCATTTCGCGAAAAATATCGTTGAGGTCAGCACCCCGGAAAATGTCCTCCTGGCTGTAGCGCTGGTGAAAGCCGCTTGAGCCGAACTGATCATACTGAGCGCGCTTGTTTTTATCGCTCAAAACCGCGTAGGCCTCGCTGATTTCCTTGAAGCGTTCCTCGGCTTTGGGGTCGCCCGGGTTTTTATCAGGATGGAACTTGAAAGCCAGTTTTTTGTATGCTTTTTTTATTTCAGCCTCTGGTGCGGTTTTCTCGACACCCAGAACCTTGTAATAATCCTTTGCCGACATGTGCATCCTCCATATCCCGTCGTGCGGGCAGCGGCTCTAACAGGCTGTTGAAAAATGTCCACACTCCGTAGCAGAGGTCTACTGCGCAGGATGGGCCCGTCTGCTGCGTTGTGTTCATCATTCGTCACTGCGGCGTACGGTAAAGTACGCCTCATTCTTCATGATTTCGCAAGCCTTGCATATGTTCATTTTTGAACAGACTGTATAAAAAGACTTTTTCAAAACCCTAAACTAATCATTTCATGACATTTGTCAATCGGCCCGTGAAGAATATAGGTTGCAACCGGAGAGAGTTTCTGATAGAGTTGGTCGCGAATAAACGTGCTGACACAACAACGCATCAACAGGGAGGTCCCGCAGATATGGCTCGTTCAAAACGCAAACACATTCGCAAACAGAACATACGCGCAGTTAAGCTCAAAGAACGCAAGCAGCGGCAGAAAGAAGCTGCCAAGGCCTGAGGCAGAGCGTGTCGGTTTGTAACCCCGGTGTATAGTCGCCGGGTTTTTTTATGCCTGAGGCTTCACCCTGTAATCGGTGCCCGCTCAGTATATTCGTTCAGAAATCCATCCGAAGTCCTTGTCTTCCCGCTGCTGTGTTTCGTGTCATGCCCGGCGCACGACAGGTCTGCTACCGGCACAGTGTTGCGATTTTTATCTCGGCAAATTCGCGATACCCTGATTCCGGCAGCTCAGCCAGATATTTTTTATAGTTTTCACACGCTGGCTCTGCCGCACCGGCAGCTTCATGCATGCGCGCCATGGCAATAAGCGCGGCGCTGCGGCCTGCCTGCACCGCCTTGTCAAACCATTTAAGGGCTTCGGCTGTATCACCCAGCGCTTCATGGGCGTAGCCGATATTTTCAAGCGCAAAGGGGCGCAGCTGGTCCGCCATCGAGCCGCCGTGCGGCAGGAAGGCCGAATAATCGGCGATCGAACCGCTGTAGTCCTTCTGGCGGTATTTGCACTGCGCGCGGTAGAACAGCGCGACCTGTCCGGCCTCAGTGCCGGGGTATTCTTCGGCTGCCCGGCTGAGCGCTGTCACCGCAGCTGACAGCGCGGCCGTTCGCTCGGCTTCCGTCGGGTGATTTGCGTTCAGTGTGGTCAGTGCCTCATTGAGCAGGCCCTGGGCTGTCTCTGCTGATGCCCGGCTGCTGATTGTCCAGTACACAGCAGCTCCGGCTGCCAGACAGATGATCAGCGCGAGGGCAATAATCTGCCGGGAGTTTTCTTCCCAATAGGCCGTAAGCTTTTCGCCGAAGCCCACGATGGTGTCGAATTCAATAAAATCACCGGTCTTCATTGTTTTTTTTGCTGCCATTGCTGCTCCTCGTATGAAATGCGGTTTCAGGTTGGTAGTACGGCTGGCCGTCCCCGGCATCCCGGGCTGGTGCTCCAGGCTCAGGGCCTGAGATAGCGCGAAATTTTTTCAAGTGTTTTGGGGCCGATGCCCCTGACTTCAATGAGCTGCCCGATACGCTGCACCGTGCCTGCGCGTTCGCGATACTCAATCAGCGAACGCGCTGTTTTCGGGCCGACTCCCGGTATCAGCTCAAGGTCTTCGGCTGAAGCCGCCGCAAACGATATAGGCAGGCCAAAGGAAAACAGCGCCGGTGCATCCATGCATGTGATCTCAATGCCGCATGCATTAAAGCTAAGGCGCGTACCGGTCGGAACCGGAAGTACATGTTCATGCAGCGGCTCCTGATGTGCCCCGCAGGCCTGCGCCAGCGCCGCGATTGTCTGCTCATCGGCATAGCGTTGAATGCCGGGCCGCTGCACATCGCCGAGCAGTTCATAGACAACGCGTTGCGGTTGCGTACTGACCGGCGCAGCTTCTGCGCGTATGTGCCGCCAGTACTGCAGCGCAGCAGGGATCGCGCACAGCAGCAATAATATCACAAGCCGGCACGTTTTGCACGCATGCTCAGCCCCTCCGGCTGCTGTCATGGCCTAGGCCTCCCGGTTAAGTTCGTCCTTGAGCAGCTTGTAGGTAATGCTGTCGGTGAGCGCCTGCCAGCTGGCTTCGATAATATTCTCAGATACACCGACGGTTCCCCAGCGGTCGTGCCGGTCGCCGGATTCAACCAGAACGCGTACGCGCGATCCTGTTCCGGCGCCTGCTGAAAAAACACGTACCTTGTAATCCAGCAGCGTCACATCACGCAGCGTGGGATAGAATTTTTCCAGGGCCTTGCGCAGGGCATTATCGAGCGCATTGACCGGGCCGTTGCCGATTGCGGCAGTATGCTCGATGCTGCCGCCGACGCGCACCATGATCGTGGCCTCCGAGATCAGCTCGTTGTCGGAGCGCTTTTCAATAATCACGCGGAACCCGACCAGGTCGAAATAGCGCTTGCTGACGCCCAGCGCGCGGCGCATGCGCAGCTGAAAAGAGGCCTCAGCGCCTTCAAACTGAAAGCCCTGCTGCTCAAGCTCCTTGAGCTCGCTGAGCAGTTCCTGCAGGAGCGGCTCATGTGTTTCGATATCAAGCTTGAATTCGCGAGCTTTGTGCATGATGTTGGCGCGGCCGGCCTGGTCTGAAATCAGCACGCGCTGGGCGTTGCCGACACGCTCGGGCTGGATGTGCTCATAGGTTGCCGGCTTTTTTTTCACCGCGCTGACATGCACGCCGGCCTTGTGAGCGAACGCGCTGCTGCCGACAAAGGGCTGATGCGTGTTCGGGGCGAAATTGGCCAGCTCATTCACGAAGCGCGAAACCTCGGTCAGATCCCTGAGCTGCTCGTCGGTTATGCAGCGCAGGCCCATTTTCAGCTGCAGGTTCGGGATAATCGAGCACAGGTTCGCATTGCCGCAGCGCTCGCCGAATCCGTTGATCGTGGCCTGCACATGCGCACATCCGGCCTGCACAGCGGCAAGGCTGTTGGCCACGGCCACATCGCCGTCATTGTGGGCGTGTATACCTAATCGGGCGGTGCAGCTCTTTTTTACTGCGCGTACGATAGGCTGAATTTCATGCGGCAGACAGCCCCCGTTGGTGTCGCACAGCACCAGGCAGTCTGCACCTCCGCGCCCTGCAGCAGCCAGCACCTGCGCGGCATAATCGGGGTTGGATTTGAAGCCGTCGAAAAAATGTTCGGCATCGAAGAACACCTCTTTGACATGCTGTTTTAAAAACGCGATTGATTCCTCGATAAGGGCGAGATTATCCTCAAGGGAAATTTTGAGCACGTCGCGCACATGGGCATCCCACGTTTTGCCGAATATGGTCACCGCGGCGGTGCGGGCCTGCAGGAGATCATGCAGGTTTTTGTCGTGGGCTACCGGTTTGCCGGGCCGCGCGGTGCTGCCGAAGGCTACCACGGTTGAATGCTTGAGGCTGTAGGAGCTGATTTCCCTGAAGTAGCTTATATCTTTCGGATTTGCGCCGGGCCAGCCGCCCTCGATATAGTGAACGCCAAGGTTGTCAAGCCGGACGGTTATGCGCAGCTTGTCCTCCAGCGAAAACGCGATATCCTCGGCCTGGCTGCCTTCGCGCAGGGTTGCGTCATACAGTGTGATTGATTTCATGTATCTATCCACTCGTGTGCTCGTCCGTCCGGCCGTCGCCGGCGCGAAGCATTCCGGAAAGGCGCTTAAGATCACGGGCCTGCTGCGGGGTTGCGGCCTGCAGACAGAAGCGCCGCTGCTGGTCGCCGGTCTGTTCTATCGTCACGATGAGCGCTTCGCCGGGAAGCGCTTCGCTGACGCGATCGGCCCATTCAACCACGGTTACACCGCTGCCGTCAACACAATCATCAAACCCGACTGCGTCAAGATCACGGGCGCTGTCGAGCCGGTAGGCATCAACATGATAGAGCGTCACAGGGCCGTTGTATTCCTGCAGTATGGTAAACGTGGGGCTGGTAACGTCGCGCTCATCAATGCCGGTCAGGCCCGATGCGATGCCCTTGACGAGCGTGGTTTTGCCTGCTCCGAGATCGCCCCTGAGCGCGACAACCATGCCGGGCCGCAGCATTCCGGCGAGCAGGCGCCCGAGGTGTACGGTTTCGGCGTGTGTCGATGTGTCGAAGATAATGTTCATGCCATGCACTCCCGCAGCCCTGACGGGATGCGCTCGATGATGTCAGAGGCAAGTACGGGCGCGCGTCCGCGCTCTGCAACAATCATGTCGCCGATGCGGCCGTGCAAACACACAGCCAGGCGCGCAGCGCTCAGCGCGGGTAGGCGCTGGGCGAGCAGAGCGGAAATCATGCCCGTCAAAACATCGCCCATGCCCCCTGAGGCCATTGCCGCATTGCCGGTCATGTTGATCCAGTGGCGCCCGTCAGGAGCGGCAATTACCGTGCGGGCGCCTTTGAGCACGACGATTGCGCCCAGGTCGGCTGCCAGGGAGCAGGCCGATCCGATGCGGTCTGATTGAACCTGCGCGGTGCTCTGCCCCGTAAGGCGGGCCATTTCGCCGGGATGGGGCGTTAGAATAACCGGGCCTGATGCCTGTTTAATCATGCGCGGATCGCGCGCCAGCGCGTTCAGGCCGTCGGCGTCGATAACCATGGGAAGCGCTACATGGGGTATGAGCCCGCGAACGGTTTCCGCAACCGCATGTGTGCTGCCCAGGCCGGGGCCGACAGCCAGAACGGTTTTGTCCGCGCACAGGCTGAGAATCTGCTGTAATGCCTCCGGGGCGAGAGCGCCGTTGCAGTCATCAAGAGGGACACTCATGGCTTCAAGCAGCTGCGCGGCAATGTGGCCCTGCGCTTTTTCCGGTGCGGCAGCCGTTACCAGCCCGGCCCCGCAGCGCATGGCCGCGCGTGCGCACAGCACTGCGGCACCGGTTTTGCCGACGCTGCCGGCCAGCAGCAGCACGTGGCCGCAGTCGCCTTTATGCGCTCCGGGTGAGCGCTCCGGCAGTGCTGCAGCAAAATCGGACATATCCTGCACACTGCCGGGAAGCTTTGCCTGCGCAATCAGTTGCTGCGGGATGCCGATATCGATGACCGTGAGTTTACCGGTATAGCCTGCGCCGGGATAGAGCAGATGGCCGTATTTGGGCAGGCCGAATGTGCAGGTGCTGTGGGCGCGCAGGGCGCAGCCCATCACGCGTCCGGTTGAGGCGTCAATGCCTGAGGGGATATCGACCGCGACAACCGGCGCATGCGAGGCCTCTGACACTGCGTTCATTGCGCGGGCATACAGGCCGGTCACATCGCTGGCGAGGCCGGTTCCCAGAAGCGCATCTACGATCAGGCATGCATGGGAAAGATCGCTGCCAATGCGGCCCAGATCCTGCTCAGAGGTGATTTCAACGATCCGGCCGCCGAGTGAGCGGAACGCTTCCAGATTGGCCCGTGCATCGCCCTGTACGCGGTCACTGGCGGATACAAGCACGGCGCAGACGTTGGCTCCGGCCTGCTGCAGGCAGCGCGCGATGACGAAGCCGTCGCCGCCGTTGTTGCCCCGGCCGCACATAATCGTAACCTTTCCTGATGCCGCCTCAGGATAGGTGCTCAGGATGTAGTCGGCTGTGCCGCGGCCCGCACGCTCCATGAGGTCGATGCCGGGTATGCCGCAGTCTTCAATAGCGGCACGGTCAAGCGCGCGCATGTGTTCGGCATTGACGATCTGCATGGTGTGCTTCCCTGTCGGCCGTCCGGCCGGAATATGCTCTGCGTTCAGCGATGGAGCCGATACATTGTGCAGAGGTGTCACCCGCGAATAATATCGAGCATTTCGCGCACCGCGCGCTCCATGCCGACCAGCACGGCCCGGGCGATAATGCTGTGGCCGATGCTGAATTCCTCGATTGCCGCAATCGGCACAAGGCGCTGTGTATTGTGATAATTAAGCCCGTGCCCGACATTAACGCGCAGGCCGACTGCGCGTGCATGTTCGATCCCTTCGGCGATTTTGTCGAATTCCCGGTCCTGATCGGACTGCCGGACAGCATCGGCGTAATGGCCGGTATGAATTTCGATACACTCAGCACCGCTCGCGTGTGCTGCCGTGATTTGATCCTCAGCGGCATCAATAAACAGGCTGACCATGATGCCGGCTGCCTGCAGGGCCTGCACGCTGCGGAAGATGTGCGCCGACTGTCCGGCAACATCAAGGCCTCCTTCGGTGGTGAGCTCTTCGCGTTTTTCGGGAACAAGGCAGGCCATGTCGGGGCGGATGCGGCAGGCAATGTCGATCATTTCAGCGGTTGCGGCCATTTCAAGATTCAGCCGTGTTTTTAAGGTTTTTCTGAGCACTTCGACATCGCGGTCCTGAATGTGGCGGCGGTCTTCCCTGAGATGCACGATGATTGCATGGCAGCCGGCCAGTTCGGCAAGGGCCGCTGCCGTGACCGGGTCGGGTTCACTGATCTGCCGAGCCTGGCGCACGGTTGCAATATGATCGACATTGACCGCAAGTGTGTGCATGCCGGAATCCTTTCAAAAGGGCGTTCTGTTAATGGTATCTGCAAGCCGTCAGCTGCTTTGGAACCGGGCGATACTGTGTGCGACCCGCACGACCGGCAGCATCATGGCAACATTGTGCACGCGTACGATATGTGCGCCGTTCAGCACGGCCGCTGCGACAGCTGCGGCTGTGCCGGCATCGCGCGCCTGTTCGGTATCGCCGGCAATCGCGCCGATAAAGGCCTTGCGCGAAGGCCCGACCAGCAGCGGGTAGCCCAGACCCGCAAATGCGCGCAGGCGGGCCAGCAGCGTGAAGTTGCCCTCAGCGACAGTTTTACCAAATCCAATGCCGGGGTCAATAACGATATTGTGCGGCGCTATGCCGGCCGCTTGAGCCGCGTCGATACGTTGTTCCAGATACAGTCTGATATCGGCCACTATGTCATCATAGACGGTGTGCTGCTGCATGTTGAGCGGCATGGCCGGCATGTGCATCAGGACCACCGGTACGCCCGCCTCAGCCGCAACCGCAGCCATGCCGGGGCAGTGGGTGAGCGCGCTGACATCATTGATCATGCACGCCCCGGCTTCAAGGGCTTTGCGGGCAACCGCTGATTTCATGGTATCGATGGAAACCGCAAGGCCGGCTTTTCCGGCCAGCTCACGCACCACCGGCAGCACGCGGCGCAGTTCTTCATCTGCATCAACGGGAAGCGCGCCCGGGCGCGTCGACTCGCCGCCGACATCAATTATATCAGCGCCTCGGGACGCAAGGGCAAGCCCGTGTTCAATGGCCAGGCGCTGGCCATGGTAGCGGCCCCCGTCGGAAAATGAATCGGGTGTAACGTTGAGAATGCCCATGATGCAGGGCCGTTCAGCCAGATCAAAAACGTGTGCTTTGCAGGCAAGCAACAGCCGGGCAGGGGGGGGCGGTTGGTTCATCGCTGATAGCGGCCCTGAGGTCTTAAGAGGCGCAGGTCCTGCTGGTTAATGTGTGCAAAGGGTCAGGCGCCTGCTGCATCCTTTGTTTCCCGGCTGTTTCCTGCCGCAGCGGCTACATCGGCGGCTGCGGTGCCGTTTTCAGCACGCGGCGCAGCGGCGTTCTGTGCGGCAGCGCCGTGGCTGTTGTTTGTAACCGGGGGCAGTTCGCCGCCGTTCAGGACCAGATCAATTTCATCGGCATCAAGGGATTCGCGTTCCAGCAGCTTTTCAGCAAGGCGAATCAGTGCTTCGCAGTTTTCGCTCAGCAGGGCCGTGACCCGTTCATGACTTTCATCAATGATGTGTTTTACTTCAGCATCAATGGACACTGCAGTGGCCTCGCTGTAATCGCGGTGCTGAGCGATTTCGCGCCCCAGGAAAATCTGCTCTTCTTTTTTTCCGTAGGACAGCGGTCCGAGCTTGTCGCTCATGCCCCAGCTGCATACCATTTTACGGGCGATGTCGGTCGCGCGTTCAATGTCATTGCCTGCGCCCGTGGTGACTTCATTGAAAATAATTTCTTCGGCAACACGACCGCCCAGCAGGATTGCAATATTGTTCCGGAGATATTCGCGGGCGTAGGTGTGTTTTTCGTCAATGGGCAGCTGCTGCGTGAGGCCAAGAGCCATGCCTCGTGGAATGATCGTTACCTTGTGGATCGGATCAGCGCCGGGCAGTTTTTTGGCCACCAGGGTGTGCCCGGCCTCGTGGTAGGCGGTCAGTTTTTTCTCCTTCTGGCTGATGATCATGCTGCGGCGTTCAACGCCCATCAGCACCTTGTCTTTTGCCAGGTCGAAATGCCGCATGGTTATGGCATCCCGGGTTTCACGGGCAGCCAGCAGTGCGGCTTCGTTGACAAGGTTGGAAAGGTCGGCACCGCAAAAACCCGGTGTGCCGCGCGCAATAACGCGCAGGTCAACATCCGGGCCCAGGGGTGTTTTGCCGGCATGGACCTTGAGAATGCCTTCCCGGCCGCGCACATCGGGCAGCGGCACGACGATACGGCGGTCGAAACGGCCTGGCCGCAGCAGGGCCGGGTCGAGCACATCGGGCCGGTTGGTCGCCGCCACGATAATGACACCTTCGTTGGACTCAAATCCGTCCATTTCGACCAGGAGCTGGTTGAGAGTCTGCTCGCGCTCATCATGGCCGCCGCCCAAACCGGCGCCCCGGTGGCGGCCGACGGCATCAATTTCGTCAACAAAGATGATGCAGGGTGCGCTTTTCTTTCCCTGTATGAACAGGTCGCGCACGCGCGCAGCACCGACGCCTACGAACATTTCCACGAAATCAGATCCGCTGATGCTGAAAAAAGGCACGCCGGCCTCGCCTGCGATGGCGCGGGCAAGCAGGGTTTTTCCGGTACCGGGCGAGCCGATCAGGATGACGCCTTTGGGGATTTTTCCTCCCAGGCGGGTGAATTTTTTTGGGTCTTTCAAAAAGTCGATGATTTCTTCGACTTCGTTCTTGGCCTCGTCAATACCGGCAACGTCGGCGAATGTAATTTTTTGCTGGTTTTCATTGAGCAGTCGCGCCCGGCTTTTCCCGAACGACATGGCTTTGCCGCCCCCGGCCTGCATCTGGCGCATGAAAAATATCCATACGGCAATCAGCAGCAGCATCGGAAACCAGCCGATAAATATCTGCATCAGCCAGGACTGCTGTTCATCCTGTTTGATGTCAACGATAACACCTTTGGCAACCAGCTCACGCACCAGTTCTGAGTCATTAATGGAGGTAACGGAGAATTTTTCGCCGTTGGTGAATGTGCCGTAAATGGTATTGCCCTGCAGGCTCACCTCCCTGACGGCACCCTGGTCGGCGGCGCTTTTGAACTCGCTGTAGCGTATTTTGGGGCGCTCGGCTGTCGGCTGATTGAACAGGTTGAACAGCAAAACGATAACAAGCACAAGTGAAAGCCAGATGGCCAGGTTTTTGTAGAATGGATTCATGAAAATCGTGGGTATCCTTTTCGCCGATTCAGGATTGATGTACGGAATAGTTAAGTATTTATATCACAAGCTGCTGCTCGCCACAACTGTAAAAGCTTTGGGCTGTAAAAGCTTTGGGCGCGCTAAATTAAACGTGCATCAGTTCAGGGAGAAACCGGAACGGCTATGGTCAGGGCAATTACAGCACTGCTCCCGGGCTGCACACGGCAGTGCTCGGCCAGGCACAGGGCTCCCACGCTTATGATGCGGTCGCCGCATGTGAGCAGGGGAATGCAGCCGCGCAGGCGCATCGGTACTTTGTGTTCGGCAAATACGGCTTTTACCTTTTTTGAGTGAGTGCTGCCGAAAGGCCGGATACGGTCGCCCGGCGCCCATGAACGGATAACAAGCGGCATTGAGATGCTTTCGGCTGAAAGGTGCAGGGTGTCGTCGGCCTCAGGACGCTTGAGTACGGTCGTATCATCAAGGTTGATCCGGCGAATCAGAATCCGGCCGCCTGCCGGCAGCACGATATCGGCCGGCAGCTGGTCAACCTGCACATGAAAGCGGGCTGCGGGTGCAGCCGGGATGCCGATCACGAGATGCTCATACTCGCGTCGCGCAATAAGTCCTCCGGGAAGCGGTATGCGTTTCCCGGATCCTGTGCAGCCGGTCAGCGCCGCGATGGCCTCAATATGTGCACGTGTCAGGCCCCGGCAGGTACCAAGCACGGTCTCGATCGCACTGCGTATAATGCGACCGGCAAGCAGAGGCTGGCGATCGAGCAGGCTTACGGGCATGCGCACTGTGTCGTTTTCCTGATGCAGAGAGCCGGCGGTCGCGTGTTGGACCGTCGCCTGCAGCAGCGCTTCATCGTCGCGGGCAAGCCCGGCGGTCGTGCACAGTGCCTCAACGATGCGGGGATTGTAGTCACGGGCGAGTACGGGCAGCAGTTCATGGCGGATCCGGTTGCGCAGATACTGGGGCTCATGGGCGGAGGTGTCAGCGATAAAGTCACAGCCGCGCGCACGGACAAATCGTTCGATTGCCCTGCGGCGCGAGTTGATCAGCGGACGCACGATACCACCCGTGCGCACAGGCGGGATGCCCCCCAGTCCGCGGGTCGAGGCGCCGCGCAGCAGCCTGAGCAGCACGGTTTCGGCCTGATCATCCATAGTGTGGCCGAGGGCCAGTTTCTGTGCATTGCAGCCTCGGCGGACATCATCGAAGAAGCCGTAGCGCGCAGCCCGGGCCGCCTCCTGAAGACAGGCGCCGCTTGAGTTTTTTTCCGCTCGCACATCGCGCGTCTCGCATATGCAGGGCAGGCCGCAGCGGCGGGCCAGCTCTGCGACAAAGTCAGCCTCGCGCCGGGCAGCTTCCGGCCGCAGGCCGTGGTTGAGATGCGCAACGGTGATTTTAATCTTCAGGTCCTGTTGGAGCTCGTGCAGGCTGAGCAGCAGGGCCACGGAATCGGCCCCGCCGGAAACCCCGACAACTACATGGTCGCCGGGAGAAAACATCCGGTGGTGCTCTATGGTGCTGCGCACGCCGGAGATGAACCGGGTTGTTTCAGGCAGTGATGGCTGCGTTTCAGACTTTTTTTTCAACATGGTTTCCGGCGTTGCTGCACGAATTGATATGACAGTTTTGTGCGCGGTCCGTCAGGACGGTTTCATCCGTGCTCTGCCAGGCCGGGTCCACTATGCACAAAAATACAAGTGGTTCCTGCGCGGTGTTCTGTATGGACTGCACTGCGCCCGGGGGTATGTAGACGGCCTGTCCGCTTTCAACAGGGCGCTGTTCATTGTTAACATCCATGATACCGCGGCCCGACAGGATGTAATAGACTTCACTGCTCCTGAGAATATGCGGCAGTGAGGCGGCACCCGGCTCGAGCTGCGCCTGCGCGAGACTGTAGCGTATGGCAGCGGGCTGTCGGTCGGGATGCAGCAGTTCGCGCAGCCGGGTCAGGTCTCCGGCCGTACATGCGGGGCAGTCTTCAAGTCGGCGTATGAGCATAAGGCGGTCTGTTATGACGAGCAGGCTTTTGAAAAAGGACCGTCTGCTGCGGTGCGCTACACGGCGGCGTACGCAAAGTATGCTTCACTCCTTACAATTTCGCGCGCCTTGTACCCGTGCATTTTTGAACAGCCCGTATAGAGAGACTTTTTCCGTCGGGGCCGGCGCGCACGCTGGACATGCCGGCAACGGCACATGTTTTCCTGTCAGGCAGCTGTCTGCCTCACGGGCTGTTTTTTAATGTGTTGCGAGGCTGTTTCGAAAAAATTATTCAGAATCGGATCAAAAATGCCGGCAACATCGGATGCGTGTTTTTTCGCAAGTGCGCCGCACAGTTCGCGCAGCGTCATCCGGCTGCCGCCGAGCGCAAGGCGCGCATCGAAAACAGCCTGTTCCGCAGCGGCGAGGCGGCTTCTGAATGCATCACGTACCGCCGGCTCCAGCAATTCCCACATCTGGCGGGCCAGAATCTCCCGGGGGCTCAGACTGACAATACCGTTACAGAAAAAGGGCAGAACTTCAGCCGGGGCCGCTGCCAGGCGTTCGGCAGCCCGTGTAAGCCGGTTTGTCATTGTGCCGGGCTGCAGGCCGCCGCAGCGCTCAGCGATTGTTTTGCGGGGCAGGCGTTCAATGAAGACCATTTTGAGGAACGGAGTTGATTTTGCGAGCCTGTTTTTTTTAAGCCAGGCGGTAATGGCACTTTCCCGTTGTGTGAAGAGCTGCTGCACATGTTTTTCACATACTTCCTGGGCGCTTTCAAAATCGCCCATAAACAGACGGCTCAGAGGGCCGCGATGTTTGCGTGAAAAATCGTCGATGATCTGCCTGACGCGCTCGCGGCTGACATTGCACAGCGTGGCGATATCCTGTTTTTTCAGATCACCGCGGCTGAAGAAAACGCCGAGCATCATGCGATGCGCGGGCGGCCACTGTGCGAACCGCAGCAGCTGATCCATCAGATCGGGCCGCCTGCTCACAATGGCATAGAGGCTGGAATGTTCTTTTTCAAACAGCCCGAGAACCCTTTTGAGCTTGTCCGGGATGGCTTCTGGCTGCTTTGGGGCTGCAGCACTCGCGCAGTAATGCTGCTGAAGTAGCCGGCGCTGGCTTTCGGGCAGGTTGGCGAAGTCGATGATGGTGAGAAAATCAGAGTCCTGCGCGTTGGCAAGTTTGAACAGTTCGGGAAACTGCTCAAGGAAATCACCCAGCATGGCACCGAATTTCTGTTTCGTAACGCCGAACAGCCGGGCCACGGTCGCCTTGTCGCGCGACTCGGCGTAAAAATACAGTTCAAGTATCAATTTATCGCGTTCTGACAGTCCGGATGAAGCGACAATCGCGTTGAATCCCTGACGCAGAAGCGGCGCTGAGCGCTCGGTGTCATGCCGGTCTTCGTCGGCAGAGGGAGCGATATAGCTGTGCAGTTCTTCGGATGAATCACCGTAGGCGCTCTGATCAAGGCTGCTGAACAGCTGCAGGGTCGCCAGATTGACCTCGTCCACTGCGCCGGCGGTCCAGACCTTTGGCTTGCGGTCGGTCCGCTCCCGGCAGCGCTGGTTTTCACGGGTGTTTAATTCCCGAGCAATGCGTTCAAGACTGGGTTCCTCTCCCCGGTCAAGCAGCTCAAGCGTCACAGCGTCGATCAGGGCTTTCTGATTGATACGGTATTCGGGGATGCGGATGGTCGGGCCGTTTTCGAATACCGCGGAATCGATCGAGCGGCGGATCCACCAGCCCGCGTAGGATGAAAGTTTCGTTTGAAATGAGGGGCGGTATTTTTCAACGGCACGCAGCATACCGAACATACCGTAGTGCGCCAGGTCCTGAACCCTCAGGCTGTGCGGCGTCCAGCGGCGCCACAGCCTGCGCGCCCACCACCAGATCAGATTTTCATTGGCAAGCGCAATATCCCATTGCAGCTTCGCGGCAGCCTTCGTATCGCCGGCGCTCAGCAGGGAACGATACACGGCATGCAGGTCTTCGCTGGTAAGCGCGGGTTCAGGCTCCTGCGGGTCGGCAGTCTCCGGCTGTTCATAATCAGCGCACAGCGACGGGGCGTCCGTGTCCATGCCGTAGGGTGTTGTGTCTGTTTCCACTGTGTGGATCCTGTCGGGATATGCATGTTGCCTGGCAGCGGCCCCGGTTACCGTGCGTTTTTGAGCAGCGGCCGGGCGACCGCGTCGAGGCGATCGCTCAGCTCGCGCCGGGCCTGCCGAAAGAACTCATTGACGCGCTGCCTGTCCGTCGCATCTGCCCGGTCCGGCCCGGAAGTACCCCGCGCCAGAACATACAGTTTTATTTTCGGCTCAGTGCCGGAAGGCCTTACAATTATTTTTGATCCGTCATCGAGTACGTACATCAGCATATCAGCATCAGGAAGCCGGGCGGCCTGACCGATGACGCGGCAGTCGGCATGCCAGAACATGGGCACGGCGATTCCGTCAACCGGGAAATATCCCGTATGCGCGAGCGGATCAACGGGCGGCCTATCCTCAAATATGACGGCGCCGTCGGGGCGCAGAGCCTTGCGTGGCCGGTCGGCTGCCGCGCTGTAATCAAGGGCGGCAATAACGGGTCGTCCGGCGATTGTGCCGGGCATGCTTGCTCTCAAATCAGCCATGATAGCGGCGATGGCATCGCTGCCGGATGCACCGCTGTAACTGATTGCAATCGTTTCTTCGCGGGCGTATCCGTACAAACGCCAGATCTCTTCAAGGCGGTCGATGAGGGTGCGCCTCTGCTGTTTCCAGAAGCCGGCCATCTCCACGAACATGGCGGTCACGCAGACGGCATCCTTGTCTTTGACATAGTCGCCGATGAGGGATCCGTAGGATTCTTCGCCGCCGAACAGCATGCACAGGGAATAGCGCGAAAGCAGGCTCACGCGGTCGCGGCGCGACAGACGGTGGTAATTCTGCAGGCTATATTCAGTGGCGCCCGCAGCGGCAACACATGCAGCGCGGGCGTACACATCGAGTTTCTCCCCGATGTATTTAAACCCGACATGCGGCTCCACCGTGACAACGCCGTAGGCGTCGGCGATTGTTTTGGCCAGATCGGTTGAAACCAGGGTCTTTGCAATCAGGCTGTTACGGGGAAGAGAACCGTCGCGCTCTGTAAGCTGGCTTAAGATATAATCGGTGAGCAGCACCAGCTGCTGATTGCCGGTTAAAAGATAATAACCGTCCTGCACGGCCGGGTCATCTGCTAACATGCGCATGTGCGCGGCAGTCAGGCGCACCCCGACACCGAGGCGGTCACCGTCCGGGTCGGTTGCCACGAGCATGTCGGCCTGTTCGCGGGCGGCGTGTGCGACCGCTTCGTTGAGCGCCTGTTTTTCTTCGGGATTGGGTTTGGGACAGGTGGCAAAGTGCCCGTCCGGAACGCATTGCTGCTCCACCGGCAGCAGATTGCGTTTCGTGTTAAAACCCCGGCGCTCGAGAACCGCAGGAATAAGGCGCTGTGTAGTTCCGTTCAGGGCGGAAAATACCACGCGCAGATCAGGCGATATTTTTGAGGGCAGAAAATGTCCGTCCTGATCAACCCAGACAGCAAGCTGGTTTTCCTTCTCAATGTAGGCTGCATCGATTTCGGGGCCGACCTTTACGATATGCCCCCGGGCGCTGGCCTCTGCATAATCGGTCCGTTGTACCTGGGCATAATCAGAAATGCTGTCTGCTATTTCCTGGACGCGGCTGTGGACAATCTGGCCGCCGTAGTAGTCGTAGGGCTTAAAGCCGTTATCGGTAGCCGGGTTGTGCGATGCGGTAAAGACGCCGCCGGCATAGGGGCGAATACCGCTGCATTCAGTTACGGAAAATGACAGCTCGGGCGTGGGCGCCACCGTGTCGAAAAGATAGACCCTGATGCCGTGGGCGGCGTAGATGCAGGCGGCTTCGCGCACAAGAAAACCGGGGCCTCCGCTTGCCGGGTCCCAGGACCCGCGGCGGGAGTCGTAGGCCAGAATAACGGCCTTTTCGCGTCCCAGTTCGAGCCCGTTGCGTTCATAGGCCTCAATAATATAACGCGCATGCGCCTCAACACCCAGGCCAAGCACGATTGTGTTGAAATGCGCTGTTCCGATCGCAAGCCGCCCGCGCACGCCGGCGGTGCCGAAACTGTTCAGCTTGAAAAAACAGTCATCGAGTGTGTGCCAGTCCCGCGCGCGGGCGAGCCGGTCGATGCAGGCGCCGACCGTTTCACCGTCGATATCAACGCCTGCAAAAGAATCCGCCAGCCAGGCGCAGGCATTGGCACAGGTTTCCGGCTTGATATAGCCTGCGTGACGTGCCTGGTTGAGCAGGCGTGCAGTTTCATGAAATGCTGTGGCAGTGGCGGTATCGTTCATCATCAGGGTTCGCTTGCAACAGAGGGGTTTGTTTCGGTCTTCGCAAAGGCCTTACAGGCATGCGCGGTATTTCTATCAACTATACGCTATTTTCAGTTTGAGAACAAGCCGCCCCGGCTGAATCTATTAAATGTTTGTGTTTCAGAGCCGGATACACTATAATGGGCACCGGTCAGGGCATACAGTGCACACGATGTTCACGCCATTAAACAGATTATATTATCGACGTACAGCAGTTTTTCTTCAGCACCCTGATACGACCGGACACCCTGGCCGCTCTGGCTTGTACGGAATACTGATGCTGCTTCCGCGTTATTGAAAAGAGACCACACCTTGCAATTCACAACACTCAAGCTTCACGAACAGCTGCTGAAAGGTATTATTGAATCCGGGTTTTCACACTGCATGCCCGTGCAGACCGAAACATTCGTCCATACGCTCAAGGGTCGCGATGTCTACGTGCAGTCCCAGACCGGCACCGGCAAAACCGCCGCATTCCTTGTGACCATTTTTCAGCGCATGTCCCACCAGGAGCCTGACCAAAGGTCCAAGGCCCTGATTATCGCCCCCACCCGGGAGCTTGCCGTTCAAATTGAGGCCGAAGCGCTGCTGCTGGGCCGGTACCTGGATGTTCGTATCGGGTGTTTTTACGGCGGCGTCCCCTATGCCAAGCAGGAAAAACTTCTGCAGGCCGGACTCGATATTATTATCGGCACGCCGGGCCGTCTGATTGATTTCAACCAGCAGGGAAAAATAAATTTTCATGATATCGGCACCCTGGTTATCGACGAGGCCGACCGCCTCTTTGACATGGGCTTTCTGCCGGACCTGCGCAGGATTTTAAAAAAGCTTCCGCCCCGTGAAGAGCGCCTGACCATGCTCTTCAGCGCGACACTTGATTACCGTGTGCGTGAGCTTGCCTGGGAGTATATGCATGATCCGGCCGAGATCGAGATACAGTCCGAGCAGGTGACCGTTGACGGCATCACGCAGGAGCTCTACCATGTCGGCTGCGAGGAGAAAATGAGCCTGCTTCTGGGACTGCTGAACAGGGACAACCCGGATAACGCCCTTATTTTCACCAATACCAAGCATATGGCGGTTGAGGTAGCCAAAAGGCTTGAGCTGAACGGCTATCCGTGTGAATACATTATGGGTGACCTGCCGCAGCCGCAGCGCCTGAAGGTGATCGAGGGGATCAAAAGCAAGCAGATCCGTTTCCTGGTCGCAACCGACGTTGCCGCGCGCGGTCTGCACATTGATGATCTCAGCCTGGTGGTCAACTATGACCTGCCCACAGATGCCGAGAATTATGTACACCGCATCGGCCGTACTGCGCGCGCCGGTAAAACCGGCAAGGCGGTGTCGCTTGCCTGCGACCGTTTTGTCTACGGACTGGAAGCCATTGAAGCCTATATTAAGCGAAAGCTGCCGATCACGTGGCCGGACAGCGAACTGTTCGCTGTGGACAAGAGCGCGGGCCAGCGCCTCAATATTGAACGCTCACCGCGCCGCGACGACCGGCAGCGCACTGATGGGCGAAAGGGGCGCATAAGCAGCGGTCGATCACCAAGGCCCCGGCAGACGGCAAAGCCGCATGAGCCTCGTCAGGCATCTGCGACCGCCGCCCCTGCGCGGCCGCGAACAGACGTGAAAAAAGAGCGCAAAAACCTGCGTGAGATGAGTGAGCAGGAGCGCATTGCCCATTACCGTTGCAAATACGGTGAATCCTTTGCGCCGTCAGGGCAGGCCGGTGCTTCTGTGCCGCCGGAGCAGTCGGCTGCGAAGTCATCCGGCCGCACACGGCGTCCCGGGCGTTCAAAAAATAGGGCGGCTTCTGCAGTCGCGCCCCAGCGGCCAGCCGTGCAGCATAAGCCGCCGATATGCGCCGATTACGGCGTACCGGCAAAATCACTGTTCAAAAAAATCATTGATTTATTCAGATAAGACGGTTACCCGTTGACTGAGCCCAGGCCTTGATTCGGGCTCTGCACAGTGTGGCGATGCCGATTAAGGCATTTTAAGGTTGAGATTGCTTTCCGCCTTCGTTAAAAAAATAACTTCGGCGGACCGGCACTTTGTGCGCAATGACAAACCTGTACCGCTGGTTTACACGTGTCATTGCGGGCCGTCAGGCCGTGGCAATCTCATGGCGACGCGATCCAGCACCGGATAACACAACATTACATTAATATGCTAGCAGGCAGCTTTTGGGCGGTATGGTTGTGAAACCGTGCATGGCGGGTGCATACTCCGTGCGCGTCCGCCAGTATATGGGGCTGCGGGTGAACCTGCTGGCAGCGTCAGAGGGGGGCTTTGCCGGGCGCAGTGCCCGGCGGAAACGGCTGGCTGATTACGTCCGGGGCCCCACGACGGGCAGTTCAACCACGATTTCGGTTTCGTTCCGGTTGATCAGAATTACGGTAACAACGGGCTTGTCACTCAGCCGCTCAGGGCTGAAAATTTTATAATCCTCTTCATCCCAGGCTTGTTTTACATCATCCGGCAAAAGATCGTAGATTTCTGATGGCATATTCAGGCAGTCTCCATAGTTGTGTTCAAAAAAGAGGTTGCACTATACCATGATTGTATTTTTTCACAACAGTTTTTATGCTACATGTTTTTATGCTACATTCAGCCTTTAATTGAAAAATACCGGGTGGCGGCGGAACTGCCGCCGCTGCGCAATCGTATGGGGAGTCAGCAATGACGCACAGGATTGAAACCGGCATGCGCGCAATCCCCCTTTTTAAGGGCCTGGGTGACAGCGTCCGTGCAGCCCTCGGCGGCATTGCGCGGCTCAGAAGCTTCAGTAAAGCGGAGACCATTTTTGCGGAAGGCGAACCCGGGCATGGTTTTTTTGTAGTGGTAGAAGGCCGGGTCAAGATTTTCAAACTGTCCGATGACGGCAAGGAGCAGATACTGCATATTTTCGGTGCCGGTGAGCCGTTCGGGGAGGTGCCGGTGTTTACGGGCAGGCATTTTCCCGCACATGCCATGGCCCTGGAGGCCACGGTTACACTGTATTTCCCGCAGAAGGAGTTTGTCGGTCTGATCAGCGCGCACCCCGATGTGGCGCTCAACATGATGGCGGTCCTGTCGCATCGCCTGCATACCTTCACCGATCTGATCGAAAATTTGTCGCTCAAGGAAGTGCCCGGCCGGCTGGCTGCTTTTCTGCTCTATCAGTGCGCTGCAGATGCCGGACCGGGCATGATCCGGCTTGATACTTCAAAGGCGCAGCTTGCCAGTATTCTGGGAACCATTCCGGAGACCCTGTCGCGTATCATGGCGCGCATGGCGCAGTCAGGCATTATTGCACTGCATGGTACGCGGGGTATCGAAATTCTGGACCGCCGAGCCTTGAAGGCTCTGGCGCGGCCCGGCGGAAGGCTCACCACCAACGGATAAAAGTTTGGAGTAAAGAGTTCGGAGTTTGGACTACAGACCCGTTCACCCTGAGCCTGTCGAAGGGTAGAACGGACCGCAGATACATCCGTTCATGGTTCGACATTCTCACCACGAACGGGCAGGGCTACTGTAGCAGCGCACCTGCTTTAAACAACGGGATCTTCGTCTGGGTCCGCTTCATCTGTGTCTGGCTGGCTGTCCTGCTGCTGCGGCTTTTTCCCGAATATTCTGGCAATTACAATGCTGATTTCATAGAGCACCACCATGGGAACTGCCATGAGGCACTGGCTCAGGACATCGGGCGGGGTCAGGATGGCGCCGACGATAAACGCCAGCAGGATGGCATATTTGCGGTTTTTCGCCAGCTGCCTGTGGTTGACAATGCCGATGCGCGCCAGAAGCAGGATGACGATGGGCAGCTCGAATATTACACCGAATGCCAGCATGAACATGCTGGTGAAGGACAGGTAATCGCTCATTTTGAGCTTCATCTCGATCATGCCGGACTGTGTAAACCCGGCAAAGAACGAGCACGCGACCGGCAGCACGACTAGAAAGCAGAACAGCACGCCGCCGGCAAAGAACAGGGTCGCCAGCAGTACAAACGGAACAGCATATTTTTTTTCATGCCGGTAGAGACCCGGCGCGACAAAGGCCCATATTTGATAGATAATCACCGGGCTTGCCAGGGCGATGCCGGAAAAAAAAGCAAGTTTGAGATAAGTAACAAAAGGCTCTGTCAGGCTGGTGAAAATAAAGGAGTTGTCATCCTGTAAAATATCACGTATCGGCAGGGCCAGCAGCTGGTAGAGCTGTTTTGAGAAACCATAGGAGATGAGAAACCCTGTTCCGACAGCCACAAGGCAGATGATAAAGCGCTTGCGCAGCTCCTCGAGATGCTCGGTAAAGGATAATTTTTCTTCCTGTTCGTCCTGCATTTATATACCGGTTTTCCCGTCGTCATCCGGGGAGGACTGCGAAGGCACTGGGGGCTCGGCCGGATTTTGCGCGGGTGTCTCGGGGGGGTGATGAATTTTTTTCAATGCAGCAGTCGGGTTATAATCGTCGTGATCGAGGGTGATGCTCTGTTTGATATCATCGGTTGCACGGCGGAACTCCCGCATGCCTTTGCCCAGGGCGCGGGCGATATCGGGCAGCCGTTTGGGGCCGATTACCACGACGGCCACAACCAGTATAACGAGCAGTTCCGGCATTCCGAGTCCGAACATGGGCGCTGATCCTTACCGTAAAAGGTACTGTGCTGTGTTGTGCAGTTTGACTAACGTCTTATTTTTGTATAATCTTTTGTCAGTAAAGTCAATATATCTATGGAGACGCACACATGAGTGCAACCGTTGTTTTGCGTGATGAGCGCTGTATCGACCACGTGACGCCCGGAGGGCATCCCGAATGTCCGCAGCGTCTTATTGCAATCTACGCTTTGCTTGAGGCGCATTGCGGCCCTGCCGGGTTTGCAATCCGCTCTCCGCGTGAGGCCACGCGCGAGGAACTCGCGCTGAACCACTCCCCGGCCTATATCGGCGCGATTGAAGCCACGGCCACACGCGCGCAGGTCAGGCTTGACCCTGATACCAGCACCTCGGCCGGCTCCTGGCTTGCTGCAAAGCTGGCGGCCGGCGCCGTGCTTGACGGATGCGACCTGCTGATGAGCGGCCGGGCGGCCAATGTTATGGCGCTGGTGCGCCCCCCCGGCCATCATGCCGAATACGACCGGGCCATGGGCTTCTGTCTGTTTAATAATGTGGCCGTGGGTGCGCATTACCTGCTGCTGCAGCACGGCCTTGAGCGTGTCATGATTTATGACTGGGATATTCATCACGGCAACGGCACGCAGGATGCTTTCTATGACAGCCCGGATGTCCTGTATGTTTCAACGCATCAGTCGCCCTATTATCCCGGGACCGGCGCCCTGCATGAAACCGGCAGCGGCCGTGGCCAGGGGTTTACGGTTAATATTCCGCTTTCGGGCGGGCAGGGTGACGCCGATTACCTGCAGATCATCGATAGTGTTATTGCGCCCCTTGCCCGGCAGTATAAGCCTCAGATGATCATGGTCTCGGCCGGATATGATATTTATGCGCGTGACCCGCTCGGCACCATGCAGGTGACTCCGGCCGGGTTTGGCATGCTTGCGGTCCGGCTTAAACAGCTTGCCGAAGAACTCTGCGGCGGCAGGCTGCTGCTTGCGCTTGAAGGCGGCTATCACATTGAGGGAATCACTGAGTCGGTTCAGCATACGCTGGACGCTCTTTCCGGCTGCAATGCCGGTCTGTACAGCGGCTCCGGCCGCGATGCACCGGCTGCACATTCGTCGGTCAGCCGGGTAATCGAGGATGTGCGCAGAACCCACGTGCAGTATTGGCCGTGTTTTAAGGGGTAATATCAGATCTGGCCGCGCGATATTACTGGAGCAGCGTGGAATGCCCTGCCGACCGGGGTCTGTTCGCATTATTTTTGACACTACTGGCATAATATACAACTTGACTTATGGTAACTAACTGTATAGATTGACGGTAAAAATTGTATGTAATATGTATATACGTTCATTCTTTCTTCCGGTTTTTTTGTGGAAAACGCCGCCTTTGAGAAGCTGCAGGGGAAAATAGCTCAAATGCTCGAGCGTTGTGCCGCGCTGATGCGCGAACAAAAAAGGCTCGAGCAACTGGCGTACAAGCACGAGCTTGAAGCCATTGAGCTGAAAAAACGCCTTGAACATGCGGCGCATGAGCGCACCATGCTCAAGCAGCGCCTGATGAAAGTTATGCAACATATAGATTCTTTGAATATTACCTGATTGAAAGCATCCGATGCCTGAAACTGTGCCGATTGTTATCATGGGTCAGACGTTTCATTTGCGCGGCAGTCATGACCCCGCGTATGTCGCCCGGGTAGAGCGCTTTCTAAACGACAGGATAGAGGCTGTCCGCAAGGCGGGCGGCGCGGTTGACAGCACTCAGGTGCTGATGCTGGTAGCCCTTAATCTTGTGGATGACTATTTTTTAAAGGAGCGTGAGCTGGAGGATATTCATAAAAATATTGACAATCGTGCCGCGGAGTTGATAGAGTTGATCGACTCGAATCTGGGAGTCGATGTGTAGGTAATTGTAAATAAATATACATATGTTTTTATAGATTGAACAATTTTGATCGGGAGAAATAAAGGTACTGCAAAAACAGCACTCTGTACAACGGCGTTAGCCGGCAACGGTACGCTGAGGCGTGAGTCGAGAGTCGAGAGTTTGAAGGAATAGATTGCAGCGTTTGTGCTTGAAAGAGATTTTTTAATATAGTCACTACCAGATACACGGATTGGACATGCGGGGTATGGGGATATGCCGGGAGCAGAGGGTTAAGGCTTCCAATTGTTTGAAATATCATATGAAGTATGTTGTGCATCCCCCCGTTGTGTCTGACAGTGTAAAAGTTTGATCCCCTTCATACATTCTCTTCCTGCGCCGCACGCACCGGATGGGCTGTTCAATGGCGCTACTGTACGGGTGCGTTCGGCAAAAGCAGCTGCAGCCGTTATTTGTAAGAGCGTGTGCTGAGCACCGCCGCTGCAGCGTGAAATCAATAATTGATACAAGTGTAAAAAACGCAGCGGCGCCGTGTGCGGCTAAGGCTGGTTAAGCCCGTGCGGTTTTTACGGATGTATCACATCATAGAGACAGGGAACGAGGTATGCTGACATTGAATGTAACCATAATATTTGTATTGATCGGCGTTGCAGCCGGACTCGCGGTCGGGTTTTTGCTCCGCAAAAAGCTGGTTGAAAGAAAAGTAGCCTCTGTGGAGGACGCGTGCAACAAGATTCTGCAGGAGGCCCAGAAAGAGGCTGCCAACCTGAAAAAAGAATCAAAGCTGCAGGCCAAGGAGGAGCTGTATAAGGCCAAGGCGGAGTTTGAAAAGGAATCCCGCAATAAGAAAAGCGAGATACAGAAGATTGAGGCCCGCCTGACCCAGCGGGAGGAAAATCTCGAAAAGAAGGTGAATCTTGTTGACCAGAAGGAGATTGTCGTTGCCAAACGGGAGAAAGCCCTTGAGTCGCGCGAGCAGCAGGTTCAGGAGACTGAGCAGAAGTACAATCGCGCCCTGCAGGAACAGACCCAGATGATTGAGAAGATTGCCGGCATGACCGCCCAGGAGGCCAAGAAAATGCTTATGCAGAACCTTGAGAGTGAAGCCAAGCATGAGTCGGCACGGACCATCAGGCGGATTGAAGAGGAAACCAGGGAAAATGCCGACAAGATCGCCCGTAATATCATTGCCATCGCGATTCAGCGCTACAGCGCTGAGTATGTCGGCGAGAAAACCGTCTCAGTGGTGAACCTGCCAAATGACGAGATGAAGGGGCGCATCATCGGCCGGGAAGGTCGCAACATTCGAGCGATCGAGCAGGTAAGCGGCGTTGACCTGATCATTGACGATACGCCGGAGACAATTCTGATTTCATCGTTTGACCCGGTCCGGCGCGAAGTAGCCCGCATTGCACTTGAGCGGCTGATCGCCGACGGCCGGATTCATCCGGCACGCATTGAGGAGGTCGTTGAAAAAGCCAGCCAGGAGATGGACGTAACGATCAGGGAGGCGGGCGAACAGGCCATCTTCGATGTCGGGATTCAAAAAATTAATCCTGAGATTATACGTTTGCTGGGTCGTTTAAAATACAGGACCAGCTATGACCAGAACGTGCTGCAGCATTCCCTTGAAGTTGCTTTTTTGTGCGGCATGATGGCCAATGAGCTGGGCCTGAATGCAAAGGCTGCCAGGCGCGCCGGCCTGTTGCATGATATCGGCAAGGCAATCGATCATGAGGTTGAAGGCTCACATGCCGTAATCGGCGCTGATATGGCAAAGAAGCACGGCGAGCCCGAGGATATCGTGCACGCCATTGCCGCTCATCACGATGATGTGAAACCGCAGACTGTGCTGGCCGTGCTGGTGCAGGCTGCTGATGCGCTGTCTGCGGCCCGGCCCGGAGCCCGGCGCGAAATGCTGGTCACCTATGTTAAACACCTGAAGGAAATTGAGGAAATTGCCAATGCCTTCAAGGGTGTTACCAAGTC
>VGSH01000022.1:0-2500 GCA_016875025.1 Deltaproteobacteria bacterium | reverse complement strand
GGGGAGCGTTCCAGATCCTGTGAAGTCAGACCGTAAGGACTGGTGGAGGTACTGGAAGTGATTATGCGGACATGAGTAGCGACAATGCGGGTGAGAAACCCGCACGCCGAAAGCCTAAGGGTTCCTGGGGAAGGTTAATCCACCCAGGGTTAGTCAGTGCCTAAGCCGAGGCTGAAAAGCGTAGGCGATGGAAAACAGGTTAATATTCCTGTACCACCATAATGGCGTTTGAGTGAAGGGGTGACGTGGAAGGGTAGGCCATCCAGGCGTTGGTTGTCCTGGTTTAAGCCTGTAGGTGGGGAAGGCAGGCAAATCCGCTTTCCTAATTGCAAACACTGAGAGGTGATGAGGAGGAGCTTTGCTCCGCAAACTGGTTGATCCCATGCTACCAAGAAAAACCTCGTAGCGAGTCAGTATGGTGACTGTACTGTAAACCGACACAGGTAGGCAGGGTGAGTATCCTAAGGCGCTTGAGAGAACTCTCGTTAAGGAACTCTGCAAAATGACTCCGTAACTTCGGGAGAAGGAGTGCCCCACCAGCGTGAAGCGGTTCGCCCGTGGAGCGTGAAGGGGCCGCAGATAAATGGCGGTAGCGACTGTTTACTAAAAACACAGGTCTCTGCTAAGTCGAAAGACGATGTATAGGGACTGACGCCTGCCCGGTGCTGGAAGGTTAAGGGGAAGTGTTATTCGCAAGAAGAAGCTCTGAACCGAAGCCCCAGTAAACGGCGGCCGTAACTATAACGGTCCTAAGGTAGCGAAATTCCTTGTCGGGTAAGTTCCGACCTGCACGAATGGCGTAACGATTTCCGCACTGTCTCGACGAGAGGCTCAGCGAAATTACAATAGCGGTGAAGATGCCGTTTACCCGCGGTTAGACGGAAAGACCCCGTGAACCTTTACTATAGCTTGACAGTGAGTTTTGGGATGTTCTGTGTAGGATAGGTGGGAGACTTTGAAGCTGGGACGCTAGTTTCGGTGGAGTCAACCTTGAAATACCACCCTGATCCTTCTGAGATTCTAACCTGGGCCCGTCATCCGGGTCGGGGACACTGTCTGGTGGGTAGTTTGACTGGGGCGGTCGCCTCCCAAAGAGTAACGGAGGCGCACGAAGGTTCCCTCAGGCTGATTGGAAACCAGCCATAGAGTGTAAACGCATAAGGGAGCTTGACTGCGAGACAGACATGTCGAGCAGGTGCGAAAGCAGGTGTTAGTGATCCGGCGATTCCGCATGGAAGGGTCGTCGCTCAACGGATAAAAGGTACTCCGGGGATAACAGGCTTATCTCCCCCAAGAGTCCACATCGACGGGGAGGTTTGGCACCTCGATGTCGGCTCATCGCATCCTGGGGCTGGACAAGGTCCCAAGGGTTTGGCTGTTCGCCAATTAAAGCGGTACGTGAGCTGGGTTTAGAACGTCGTGAGACAGTTCGGTCCCTATCTGCCGTGGGCGCAGGATATTTGAGAGGATCTGTCCCTAGTACGAGAGGACCGGGATGGACGAACCTCTAGTGTACCAGTTATTTCGCCAGAGGTACAGCTGGGTAGCTATGTTCGGAATGGATAACCACTGAAAGCATCTAAGTGGGAAGCCAACCTCAAGATTAGATATCCCTATCACCGAGAGGTGATCTAAAGACTCCTGGTAGACTACCAGGTTGATAGGCCGGGTGTGTAAGTGTGGTAACATACTAAGCTGACCGGTACTAATTGGTCGTGAGGCTTGACCATATTATTTCTTGTGAGGCTATACCTCGCATACTAAGAGAACGTCAAAAAATTCATATATATTTTCGGTGACTATAGCGTAGGGGGTACACCCGTTCCCATTCCGAACACGGCAGTTAAGCCCTACAGCGCCGATGGTACTGCACGGGAGACTGTGTGGGAGAGTAGGACGTCGCCGAAATCCTTTTAAAACCCGCCGAAAGGCGGGTTTTTTTTGTTTTAATACTTCGTAAGGTATGATAGATAATTTTCATCGAGGAACCACATTTCGTACTGATAGTCAGTAGATAAATTTTTCATTTTACTGTTAACGCGTATACAATGTCATTTCGACCGAAGGGAGAAATCCTGCTTTAACATTTCTCAGTCGCTTTTCCATCCTCCGTAGCAAGCTACTGCGGAGGACGGGCGCTTCTTCGAAATGACAATAAGGCTGCGTTATTCAGAAAAATGCCATAGTCATCGAAATCGGGGTCGGAATCGAGAGCGATTTCGATAGCTATAGAATTAATAACAGGTACAGCTAAACCAGGAGCCGGCCATGTCAGGACATTCAAAGTGGAGCACGATTAAGCGGAAAAAAGGCGCGATTGACGCGAAGAGGGGTAAGATTTTTACCCGCATTATCAAGGAACTGACCATTGCCGCGCGCATGGGCGGCGGTTCTCCGGAGGCAAATCCGCGCTTGAGGACCGCGATTGCCGCAGCCAAATCCGAGAACATGCCCAAGGACAATATCGAGCGGGCCATCAAGAAGGGCACCGGCGAGCTCG
>VGSH01000021.1 GCA_016875025.1 Deltaproteobacteria bacterium | reverse complement strand
TCTGGTGCCTGAAAGAAGCCGTCGCCATCATGAGCTCGGCCCAGCTGGGAATCAGCCTGAATGATGCCGATGTACTGAACATTGAAGCATTTCTCAAGGCCACCACCGGCAAACAGCCGCAGATAACGTACCCGATTCTGCCGCCGCCGACAAAAACAACACCGCTGCCGGTGCTTGATTGAAGTTAGGCATACCACACGAATCTCAAAATCCACCGCAGAGAGCCTGATTCATTGGAAATACACACAACGAACTGACCGATGGAAACCGTACAGAATTTTCTTACTGCACTCAGTGATCTGGTCTGGGGGCCGTACATGCTGATACTGCTGGTCGGCACCGGCTGTATCCTGTCAATCATGCTGCGCTTTATCAACGTACGCAAGCTGCCGGCAGCCATCAAGCTGGCGTTCACCCCCGGCTCCAAAACGTCCGGCGAGGGCGACATCAGCCCGTTTCAGGCGCTCACAACCGCGCTGTCAGCCACAGTCGGCACAGGCAATATCGCTGGCGTGGCAACCGCCATCAGCCTGGGAGGTCCGGGTGCAATTTTCTGGATGTGGGTCTGCGCTTTTTTCGGCATGGCCACCAAGTACAGCGAAGCGGTGCTGGCGGTCAAGTACCGCCGCCACCTGCCCGACGGAACGATCTGCGGCGGGCCCATGCACTATCTGACGCAGGGGTTGGGCCTGAAGTGGCTCGGATTTATTTTTTCTTTCTTCGGCGTGCTGGCCTCGTTCGGCATCGGCAATATGGCGCAGTCGAATTCGGTTGCGCTTGCCCTGCATGAAACATTCAAGGTGCCGCCGGGTGTTACCGGCACTGTTCTGGCGGCCCTGACCGCGTTGGTTATCATCGGCGGCATCAGGCGTATCGGCAGTTTCACCTCAAAAATAGTCCCCTTCATGGCCGTTTTCTACATCGGCTTCGCCGCTTTCATCCTTATCACCAACCTTGCGGCCATACCGTCGGTCCTGCAGCTGATCATTACCCATGCCTTCACGCCCTGCGCGGCCGGCGGCGGCTTTCTGGGAGCCACCGTCGCGCAGGCCATACGGTTCGGTTTCGCCCGCGGCGTGTTTTCAAATGAGGCCGGACTGGGAAGTTCACCGATCGCGCATGCCGCCGCCCGGACCGACAGCCCGGTGCGCCAGGGACTGATCGCCATGACCGAAGTGTTTATCGACACGCTGGTGATCTGTTCGATGACGGCTTTCGTTATCCTGCTCGCACCCGATGTATGGCAGAGCGGCCTGCAGAGCTCAAGTCTCACCGCGCGTGCATTCGAGACCTTCCTGCCGGGCTTAGGAAAATATGTTGTCTCCATCGGGCTGTGCCTGTTCGCGTATTCAACACTCGTGGGCTGGTCCTACTACGGGGAGGAGTGTATCGAATTTCTGCTGGGGATCAAAGCCCGCATCCCCTACCGCGTCGTATTCTGCCTGCTGGTTATTGTCGGGGCTGTGCAGGAAGTGAAAATCGTGTGGACGTTTTCAGATGTGACCAATGGCGCCATGGCTATCCCCAATCTGGTGGGGCTGCTGGGCTTGAGCTACGTCGTGTACCAGGAAACCGTGCACTACTTCAGCGGCGGGGAAAAACAAAGAGACTGAACAGCGCTGTGGGTGATAGGTGGACTTTGTGGACGCGGTGGACGCAGTGGACTGAATGGACGCGCTGCGCTGGCTGTAGGAACAAAGGGCAGGCACGAAGGCCTGCCCCTGCATTGAACCTTGAACTTTGAACCAGTCTCTCTCCCCTACCACGGCCTGAATATAATTCCCTTGTCCTGCAGATAGGCTTTCAGGATATCGACCGATTCTTCTACGTTCTCATGCTGGGTGAGCTGCAGGTCGTAGGCAATGTCGGTCGTGACATTTTCCCCGACCCACACTGTCTCGATCTTCTCGGGGCTGACCGTGGTCTTCATGATCTCAAGATCATCCTGCGTCAGCTCAACAGCGGTCAGCAGCAGAATGATGCCGGCATCCAGCAGTATGTTGGCCACCTCGGAAAGCCTGCGCATATGCTCCTGATGCTGATTGCCGTCGCGGCCCTTAATGTCGGCATCGATACCGTAGAGCACATTGCCGATCCCCAGAAAATACACGACCTTGCCGTCTTCAAACAGGCGGTCCTCCAACTGCTTGGCAATCGCCTTGCGGTCCACCTGCTTTTCGCCGGTAAGCACCAGCAGGGTTGATTTCTGGTTGTATTTCTCAGCGCGCTTTTCCGGTGAAATAATGCTTTTTTCCCACTTGTAATTGCGCAGCATCACGGTCTCGCGCAGCCAGGTCTGGCGGTCGTCCAAGCCCTCGGCGATAATGCCGCCGCCGCGGATCTCATAATTGTCCACGATTACGAAGCGCCCCGTTGCGCCGATGTCCGACGTCGGGTCGAAAGCAATGGCCCGGTTAAGTTTAAACACACACTCGGCCACATCATGGCGCTCGACCTGATTCTTGCTGGCGGCATTCAAATCCGAGGCATCGATAACCCGGCGCACCTCCTCAAGCCGCGCGGTCACACGCGCGGTTCCCAGCTTGAAAAGATAGTCCTTTTTCTGCACCAGCGGATCACGGCCGAGCCAAAAAAGATTGACCCGTATGCGCGACGACACCCGGGGCTTGGGCTCGCCGGCCTTTGTGGCCAGCTCGCCGCGGGTGACATAGATCTGCTCTTCAAGCGTGAAACCGGCGGCCGTACCGCACACTGCCTGCGTCTGCGCAGGCGCATTGAAACACTCGATGGTCTTCACCCGGCTTTTTTTACCCGAGGGGTAGAACACGACCTCATCGCCGAGGGCCAGGCTGCCGGTTTCAATCGTGCCGGCGACGATGCGGCGATTGTCCCCGAAGCGCGTAAATTTGTACACATCCTGCACGGGCATGCGGAAGGGCTTATCCAAGGGCGGCGGCTCTTTTTCAAAGGCGTCCAGCATGTCCAGCACGGTTTTGCCCGTATACCAGGGCATGTGCTGCGGAGAAAGAGCGGCGATATTGTCGCCCAGCATGGCGCTCACCGGGATGAAGCACGCCGGAACAACATTAATCTCTTTTAAAAACGCCGTGTATTCCTTCACGATCGCCTCAAACACATCCCGGCTGTAGGCTTTCAAATCCATCTTGTTCACGAGGATGGCAATCTGGCGGATGCCGAGCATGGACATCATGTAGCCGTGCCGCCGCGAATTCTCGCGCACGCCCTCATCGGCATCGATCACCAGCAGCGCAGCCTCGGCCCGGGCCGCGCCCGTGACCATGTTCTTCAAAAACTCGATATGGCCCGGCGCGTCCAGGATAATGTAATTGCGCTTGACTGTTTTAAAAAACACCCGGGCCGTGTCAATGGTGATGCCCTGGGACTGCTCATCTTTGAGGGCGTCGATCAGGAAGGCATATTCGAACGGCTTGGAGTTGCGCCGGCAGTTCTCCTGCACCTGCTCGAGTTTTCCATCGGGCAGGGAACCGGTGTCAGCAAGCAGACGACCGATAACCGTGCTCTTGCCGTGATCAACATGGCCTGCGATCACGATATTCATTTTTTGTTTTTCCAATATTTCAGCCATTTCCGAGTGCCTCTCAGCCATATGGTTCGCATGGGAATGTTCGTAGTGTCATTTCAACCAGCTTGTTAAAAAGCACCTTTTCCGGGCTGTTCAAAAATGCCCCGTATGCAAGGCGCGCTTTCTTCACGCCTTATAGGGGCACGGCATGCCGTGCCCCTACGTGCGCAAGAGGTATTTAGGCACCCGTTACATGTAGCCGTCACGGCGCAATGTCTCAAGCCCTCCGCCGTCATCCTTGTCCTGCGCGCGCCCTGAGCGCTCGGCGACATTTTTCAGACCGCCGCTTTTCAACTCCTCGATGATCTCGGCCACATTGCGCGAAGGCGATTCGATCGGCGTGGTGCAGGGATAACAGCCAAGTGATCGGTAGCGTTTCCCGTCGCCCTGATTGTAATACAGCGACACCGTGGGGATGTTCTCGCGCTCGATGTATTCCCAGATATTGAGCTCGGTCCAGTCCAGCAGCGGATGTATGCGCAAATGCGTTCCGGGCGGAAAATCGGTCTTGAACTGATTCCAGAACTCAGGCGGCTGATCGCCGAAATCCCAGGAGTTTTCGCGATCGCGGGGTGAAAAGTAGCGCTCCTTGGAGCGCGATCCCTCTTCATCGGCGCGCACGCCCACGATCACCCCGGTATAAGGCTCGGTGTTCTTATAGACTTCATAGGAGCCGGTCTTGTGATTGAGCACGTAGCGCGGCCATTTGCCGCTGAGGGTGTTGGCCAAAGCAGTGCTTTTCAGGTTGCGACAGCAGGCGATCCGGTCGATCGCGCCGTCCGGGAAGGTCTGCTTTTCGCGCAGGGCCTCCTCATTCATGCCGTAGACCATCTCAAGGCCCCACTCGCGCGCCAGCCGGTCGCGATAGGCTATCATCTCGGGTATTTTGAAATTCGTATCGATGTGCACCAGCGGAAACGGGACATGCCCGTAAAAGGCCTTACGCGCCAGCCACAGCAGAACCGTGCTGTCCTTGCCGATCGACCACAGCATGCACAGGTTCTTGAAACTGGCGTAGGCCTCGCGCAGAATGTGTACGCTCAAGCTCTCGAGCTGCTCTAAATGATCCATATACGCATCTCTTTCTCTGCAAACAGCGTTTTTCAAACCACCATTCGGGTGCGGCACCGGCAGGCTCAGCACACGAAAACCCCTGCAATCAGCAGGCCGCAAAGTCTTGAAGTTGTAGCGGATTTTACGACGAACGTCAAGTGTGCAATTGCCAATTGCAATTGCCAATGATGAGCAACTGCCGGCCGGAAGCGCGGCGGCGGAAGTCTCCGGCGCATATTTCGTTGAGCTCGTTCGTTCTTGACAGGGGCGGCCCTTGGACCTATAATGCACGTTCCTTCATCAAAGGGAGACCAGAGACTACAACCGACCAGTCGAAAAACCGGGGTGCTGCAGCCGCGATGAACGCTCCTGATTTTCTCGAATTTAAAAACGTATCACGGCATTTCGGCAACGTGCGGGCGGTTGACCAGGTGTCGCTTTCCATCCGCAGGGGCGAGTTCTTCTCCCTGCTCGGTCCCAGCGGCTGCGGCAAAACCACGCTGCTGCGCATTCTGGCCGGCTTTGAGCGCCCTGACACCGGCTGCGTCATCCTGAACGGTCAGGACATCACGCAGCTGCCGCCCAACCGCCGCAAGGTCAACACCATCTTTCAAAGCTATGCCCTGTTCCCTCACCTCACGGTGCGCGACAATATCGCCTTCGGCCTGCGCATTGAAAAGCGGCCGCAGCGCGAAATCGACCATGAGGTCGACCGCATGCTTGAGCTGATCCAGATGAAGGCCGAGGCCGCAAAATTCCCTGACACGATCAGCGGCGGCCAGAAGCAGCGCGTGGCCATTGCCCGGGCCCTGATCAAGAAGCCGCAGGTGCTGCTGCTGGATGAGCCCCTGGCGGCCCTTGACCTGAAGCTGCGCCAGCGCATGCTGATCGAGCTCGACCTCATCCACGACGAGGTCGGCATCACGTTTCTGTACGTAACCCACGACCAGGGCGAAGCCATGAGCCTGTCTGACCGCATCGCGGTCATGAACAATGGCATCATTGAGCAGGTGGGCACGCCGGCTGAAATCTATGAAGCGCCCCGCAGCAGCTTTGTTGCCGCATTCATCGGCGATACGAATTTTTTCGAAGGCAGGGTCGCCGAATTCGTCGGAAGCGAATACAGCCGCCTCGTCATTGATGGATTCCCCGACACGGTGGTTTTCAACGACAAGCAGCTTGCCGTCGGCAACCCGGTGTTCCTGAGCGTACGCCCTGAAAAATTTTACATCTCGCGCGAGCAGCCCGAAAGCATTCCGAAACGCAACGCAGCGCCGGGCCGGGTTGAGGAGGTTATCTACCAGGGCTCGCAGACCCGCTACTGGGTGCGCGTGCAGGAATACCGCATCGCCATCGTGCAGCAGCACAGCCGTTTTCTGCTCGACGAAAAGCCCATCACCTGGGATGAAAACGTGTGGATTTCATGGCATGCCGATGACGGGTTCATGCTTGAGCGCTACAGCCAGTCGGATGAGCAGCTGGTGACCCTGCCCGAATAAAGCACACAAGCACGGAGCATGTTCTGATCCATGGCAACCTCGCGCGCGCGTCTCAATGAAATCCTGGTAACACTGCCCTCGGCCGGATGGCTCGCGGTGCTGTTCGTGGTGCCCGCGCTGATTGTCGTCGCCATCTCGTTCAAGCCCACCGACCCGCTGGGCGGTGCCGGTGCGGGCTGGACGCTTGAGACCCTGCGCAGCTTGGGCAACCCCAACTACCCGGCGATTCTGTGGCGAACGCTCTGGCTGAGCATCACAACGACCGCCCTGTGCATCATGCTGGCGACTCCCGTGGGCTACTGCCTTGCGCGGCTCGAAAAAAAATGGCGGCAGATGGTGCTGCTGCTGGTGGTCGTGCCGTTCTGGACAAGTTTTCTGATCCGCATCTTCGCCTGGAAGATGCTGCTGCACCCTGAAGGATTTATCAAACAGATGCTGGTGAGCCTGCGCATCGTGGCCCCGGAAACGCCCCTTCTCTACAATCAATGGGCCGTGCTGCTGGTCATGGTGTACACGTTTCTGCCCTTTGCCATCCTGCCGGTGTATGCCGCCGCGGAGAAATTCGACTTCCGGCTCATTGAGGCGGCCCGAGACCTGGGCGCGCGCCGGTTCCAGGCATTCTGCAGGGTTTTCCTGCCCGGCATCAGGCGCGGCCTGTTCACCGCCCTGCTGATCGTCTTCATACCCGCGCTCGGCTCATACGTCATTCCCGATATCGTCGGCGGCCCGGGCGCGGAAATGCTCGGCAACAAAATTGCCCAGAGGGTTTTCGTCGACCGCAATCTGCCGCATGCCTGCGCCCTGTCCCTGCTGCTGATCCTGGCCGTGCTGCTGCCCCTGATAGCCGTGCTCGCGCTGCAGGGTGCAAAGGATAAAGCCCGGCCGATTATCGAGGAGGGCGCATGAAGCGCAGCTTCGTTCCCTACTGTATCACCGCAGCCATCCTGGTGTTCTTCTATCTGCCGATACTCGTGCTGGTGGTCAACTCATTCAACGCCTCGCGCTTCGGCGGCTCCTGGGAGGGCTTTTCGCTTGTGTGGTACGGTCGCCTGCTGGGTCACCGCGAAATCTGGCACGCGCTCACCAACAGCCTCATCATCGCCGTCAGCTCTTCGATCGTGTCCGTGCTGCTGGGCACAACGGCCGCCCTTGCCCTGCACCGCTACGCTACACGGCTGCAAAAAGCGCACTACATGCTGATCTACACCCCGCTGGTTATGCCCGAAATTCTCATGGGCATAAGCATGCTGCTTTTTTTCATCGCCGCGGGCATGCAGCTCGGCCTGGCCACCATTTTCCTGGCGCATGTCACCTTCTGCATCAGCTTCGTGGCCATGGTGGTGCTGGGGCGCCTTCAGGATTTTGATTTCTCCATCATCGAGGCGGCCCAGGACCTTGGCGCCAACTGGTGGCAGTCAACCTGGAAAGTACTGGTGCCGCTGCTCATGCCGGGACTGGTTGCCGGGGGGCTACTCGCCTTTACGCTCTCGATCGATGATTTCGTCATCACGTTTTTCGTGGCCGGGCCCGGCTCGACAACCCTGCCCATCAGGATTTACAGCATGATCAAGCACGGCTCACCGCCCCTGATCAATGCCCTTTCCACCATACTGCTGGTCGTAACCTTTGCAGCGGTATATATCAGCCAACACGTACTGGAGGACAAAAAATGAAGAAAACCATCCTGCTCATCGTGGCCCTGATCGCCTGCTCCTTCGGCTGCGGCCGGGAAACACCCGTTCTGCACATCTATACCTGGGCCGATTACATCAAGCCCGAGCTGATCGAGCGCTTTGAGCGCGAAAACAGCTGCCGGGTTGTGATCGACACCTTTGACTCCAACGAAGTCATGTACGCCAAGCTGAAGGCCGGCGCCGCCGGTTATGACCTTGTCACCCCCAGCAGCTATATGGTCAAGGTCATGAACGACCAGGGAATGCTGCAAAAGCTCGACCACAGCCTGCTGCCCAACCTGAAACATATCGACCCCGGCTATCTTGAAATCGCGATCGATTCGGCAATGGAGCACAGCGTGCCCTACATGCTCACCACTTCGGTCATTGCCTATCTGCAAAGCAGGGTCCCCGATTTCGAGCCCAGCTGGGCCATGTTCAGCCGCCCGGAATACCGCGGGCGCATGACCATGCTCAACGACATGCGCGAGACCATCGGCGCAGCTCTGAAATCCCTTGGCTTCAGCATCAACTCAACCGACCGGCAGGAGCTCGAGAAAGCGCGCGACGTGGTCATCGGATGGAAGAAAAACCTCGCCAAGTTCGAAAACGAACAGTACAAAACCGGCCTTGCCTCGCAGGAATTTTTTATCGTGCACGGCTACAGCGGCGACGTCATGGCCGTGCAGGAGGAAAACGATGACATCGCTTATGCCGCTCCCGTTGAGGGCACCTCGATTTCCTGTGATGATTTCGTAATTCTCACGTCGGCGCGCCAGGTCGAACTGGCGCACCGGTTCATAAATTTCCTGCACGAGCCCGACGTAGCAGCCGAAAACACCGTGGCGATATGCTACCTGTGCCCCAACGTTGCATGCTACAAACTGCTCCCGCAGGAGATCCTGGATGACCCGACGATTTTCCTGCCTGAAGAAATAAAGAAAAAATGCGAGGTCATCAACGATGTGGGCCCGGCGCTGGCACTCTACACAGCCATGTGGGACCAGATCAAGGCCGCGCCCTGACGGGACGCGAAATTTTCAAAACCCTGGGTGGAAAAAAATTTTTAACGTCTGTTTAAAATGCGCCTTGTAGGGGTACGGCATGCCGTACCCCCTATAGTGCGACGCGTGAAGCGCAGCGCAAGAAAACATAGCAACGGTCTGGTACAGGGAGAATCAGCTATGCCATTTATAATCGATACTGAACTCTGCGCACGCTGCGGCTCCTGCATCGGCAACTGCCCCAACCGCGCCATCGTGCGGCGCGGTGACCTTGTGTGCATCACCGGCATGTGCTGCGACTGCAGCGTGTGCCTGCGCTACTGCCCGGTGGGCGCGATTGCGCCGGGGCCGGTAAAGGCAGAGCGCGACAGCGCCAGACTGTGCGCTCTCCTGAAAGAAAAACTCGGCCTGACGCGGGGCGTTGCCGCCATGAAGTTCAGCGAGAGGCCGCCAGAGAACATCCCGCTCGAAGCGGGGCCGCAGTTCTGGTGCGCGATGTGCGGAGATATTTTCGACGGGCAGGCATCACCCCTGGTATTTACAGCGCATGCGAGCATGTGCGGAGGCTGCGCCAATATGGGTCTGGGCGCAAAGCGCGTAGCGCGGGAGGAATTCGATGCGGCGATTGAGGCCTCGGTCGTGGGCGAGGGCAACCTCTATGCCTCGCGCGAATCCATGACCAAGAACCGCGACATATTCCCGCAGTTCCGGCGCGTTCACCGCGCCATGATCATCGGCGCGCTCGAGGCGATCGATGCGCCCGACATCGTGCTGTTTCCGGCAACGCCCGGGCAGCTGACCATCGTTTCAACGGCCCTGGCCTATGAGACCGGCGAGGTGATCACAGGATACGCAGGCAAGTCGACCTGCCTGATGAGCATTCCGGTAATGCTTGAGGCCAAACGGCCCGTGTTCACCGCCGCCGACCACGGGGGCCGTATGTTCATGCGCCTTAAGCCCGAAGAACTGCTGATCGGACTGCCCTTCAGCCTGCTGCCGGGGCTGGTAGCCAATTTCGACCGGACCGTCTTCGCGCAGCACGGCCCGTAAAAAAGACGCCCGGCGCTGGCGGATATCACCGACTCTGTGGTACCCCCCTGCTCTGCCCGCAGCGGTTCATGCGTACTCCATCCCGGAAAAGTAATTAACAGGCTGTTGAAAAACACACAGCTGCTGCGTTGCGCTCATCATTCGTCACTGCGGCGTACGCAAAAGCACACCTCATTCCTCATGATTTTGCGCGCCTTGCATCTGTATGTTTTTGAACAGCCTGTACGCACGGACTTTTTCAACAGCCTGTTAGAGCATTTATCTAAATACTATAGCCTGCGATACAACACCGTCCGTTCGCCCTGAGCCTGTCGAAGGGTGGCGGACAACGTATTTGATACTGAAACCCGCTCATGGTTCGACAAGCTCACCACGAACGTGAGAACATCTTCTTTTTGAAAAGGCTATAGAAAAAAGATAAAAGCTCTAATATATGCATGGATGAACCCATACCCCCACATGAGCGTCCCGGCTTTATACAAACAGGAAAAAAGTCCGCCCTGCTATTCTATATAGCCCAGCGACCTGAGCGCGTCGCGGTCTTTAGGGTTCAGGGGTGACGTCTGCTGCGTCGGCGCCGGGGAAGGTGCGTTGTCGGCCGTCCAGGGCCGGCGCGCCCGGCTGACGGCATCTCCGGCGAACTGCCGCATCATCTTTGACTCGTAGGCAAGCTCGCCGATCAAGTTCCTGCGCCTGAGCGGATCATGGCGATAGTCATGCAGCTCGGTATGCGGGTGCGTGCCGATCCACTGCAGCGACCCGCCTGTGACCGAACAGCGATTGGTCCGGGGCGATTCGCTCAACACGAGATCCCTGGCGTGCCTGCGCACATTGCCGTCACCGGTGAAAAGCTTGGTACCCATCATGCTTGCAGGCGGCGCAATACCGGCCAGGCTGAGCAGGGTCGGGGCCACATCAATGCTTTCCGTGATGGCATCGCTCCGCTCGCCCCGGGGCACGCCGGGTCCGCTGAACACCATCGGTATCATCAGCGACTGGCTGTAGAGATCATCATGCACGAACCAGCGGCCATGCTCGCCCAGGTACTCGCCGTGGTCGGCTGACACGACTATAATCGTGGACTCAAGCTGAGCGGCCTGTTCCAGCAGGCTGACAATAGCCTTCACGCCGTCATCGGCCATCCGGATTTCGGCGTCATACTGGCTGATATAATACTGGCGGTCCTGGCGCTCACCGGCAATTTTTGTCCACCCGGGCGGTTTTGGTTCATTGCCGGGCGCATCAAGCACCTCATCGCGGGGACCAAGCCCGTCATCAACGAACATGTTTGCGTATTCCGGCAAAGGTGTATAGGGTCCGTGAGGATCATAGAAATGCACCCACACGAACCAGGGCGCCCCTGCCCCGCGAGCCTTCCACCACCGTTTGAATGCATCGGCAGTCTGCGGGGCGCGCCGTTCGACCTTCCATGTGCCGCCAAACAATTTATCCTGCATCGTATCGTCATAGACGCTGAACCCGGCTGCAAGTCCCGAGCGCCTGAGAAGCGGATACCCGCTCACGAAAGCTGCCGTATCATAACCGGCCGAGCGCAGCACCTCTGAAATCATCACCGGCACGCTGCCCTGCACGCCCGTACGGTTCCTCAGGTTGTCCCGTGAGCCGTGCCGCGACACAAGCGCCCCGGTCATGAAACAATAGTGCGACGGGGTAGTCCAGGGTGTGTTCGAAAAGGCGCGGGTAAAAACAGTGCCCTGCCCTGCAAGCCGGTCGATCGTCGGGGTTGTTGCGCGCCGGTAGCCGTAGCAGCCCACATGGTCGGCGCGCAGCGTATCGATCGTAACCAGCAGAATGTTCGGCCGGGCGGCAGGCGAAACTGCCGATGCCTGCAGCGCTCGCGCATCGGAGGCCATGAACAGAAACACGGCCGCACCATAGCCTGCAAATAACCATCTCAAGACGGCCATAGATCCTCTTTCTTTCCGGGATACCTGCACCATTATGGCAAAGGGAATTCTCCCCTGAAGGGAAACGCTGCGATTATACCAGATTATTTCAAAAAAAATATTGCCATTATACGCCGATATGCTGTTTTGCGGTAGTAAGCGCATCGACAGCCGCGGTTTGGCTGAACATACGGCACGCAAACGGCAGTGGTCAACGTTCCGGCATACTGCAGTCTGCACCTGCAGGAACTGCTGCTCTGGGTTTGCTTCGCCCTGATGCCCGGATCCGTGCGGAATCCCGCAACGAACAATTTCCGCACAACACATTGAAGAAACTTCACAAAATCTTAACCAGCGGCTATCCTGAACTGCGACCGGCCTGTGGTCGCCGTGAGAACCCCTCAGCAATTCTTGACATTAAAAACTTTACATATTGAAGCTGCATTAAACATGACAACCGCATGAAAAACAATACTAAAAAAACATCTGCCCAATACTGGCTAAAAACAGGTATTTTTAATTAGGTCTTGTAACTACCTTGAAATTTATGCCCCTGTAAAAGTCTCCCAAAAGGCAATGACACCGGAAAAAACTTTTTACGACGTTATCAAAAAAAAACGCATGACATACTGCGCTACTGTGTTAATTTAATCTGCAGCACAGGCGTGATAAAGGTGTCTACAATGAGGTGCGCAGCCCTGTGAATACAATCAGCCCATACAATCTGTGAGTGCATTCTGTGAAAGATCCCTATTCAGCGGGTGGTATCTGCCGTGAGCTGCAGCAGGCGCTCCGTGAGCGCACGCCTGAGCTTGCATGCCTGTATGCCCTTGAAAAGGCGGCCGCAGGCTGCGCCGGTGCGACCGAAGAACTCCTGCAGATCATCGTCGACCTTATCACTGCCGCGCTGAACCGTCCGGGAAATATCAGTTGCCGACTTAAGCTCGGTGAGAAGGTTTTTACAGGGGGCGCATGCGCAGCAGCCGGCGCAACGTTCAGAGCCGATATTGCGGCCAGAGGCCGCAAGGTTGGATTCCTTCAGGCATTCTGCTCCCGCGCCGAACCCCTTACACCCGCTGAACAGCACCTTATCAGAATGGCCGCCAGCTGGACGGGAAACACTCTGGAAACCCGTCAAACAGCGCCGCTTTCTTCAGAGGGTGAAAACCGGCTCGCCCAGATCGTGCACAGCAACCCCATTGCCACCTTCGTCATCGACGCCCGCCACCGCACCACGCACTGGAACCGGGCCTGCGAAAACCTGACCGGCGTGCAGGCCGCCGATGTTATCGGTACGGACATGCATTGGAAAGCATTTTATGCTGAGGAAAAACCGGTGCTGGCCGACCTCATGGTCGACCAGGTCCCGGAACAGGCGATTATCGAGCACTACGGCGGCAAGGCCTACCGCTCGGTCATCATGGACGGCGCCTATGAGGTGGAATATTTCTTCCCCGATCTCGGGCCCCGCGGCCGGTGGGTCTATTTTACGGCCTCGCCGCTCAAAAACATGCACGGCGAAGTGATCGGCGCCATTGAAACGCTGCAGGATGTCACGCAACGCAAGGAGGCCGAGGAGGATTTGCGCTGCGAGCTTGCCGGGCTTGAGCAGGAGCTCAAGGGCCGGTTCCGTTTCGAAAGCATCATCGGCAAAAGCAGCTGCATGCAGAAAATGTACGCCCTGCTCAAGAACCTGGCGGACACCGACACCACCGTGCTTATCCGGGGAGAAAGCGGCACCGGCAAAGAGCTGGTTGCCAAGGCGCTGCACTACAGCGGAGACCGGGCCGCGCGCCCCATGGTAACGGTGAACTGCTCGGCCCTGACCGAGTCTCTGCTTGAAAGCGAACTTTTCGGCCATGTAAAGGGCGCATTTACCGGCGCCCTCAAGGATAAAGTCGGCCGCTTCGAGCTGGCCGAGGGCGGCACGATTCTGCTTGATGAAATCGGCGATATTCCGCCCGGCATGCAGGTAAAGCTGCTGCGCATCCTGCAGGAAAAGGAATTTGAGCGCGTGGGAGAATCAAGTCCGCGAAAAGCAGACGTGCGCGTGCTTGCCGCTACCAACCGCAACCTGACCGAGCTGGTGCGCGCGGGCGCGTTCCGTGAAGACCTTTACTACCGCCTGAAAGTCGTCGAGGTCATCATTCCGCCGCTGCGCGAACGCCTCGACGACATGCCGCTGCTGCTCGATTATTTCATCTCTCTGTTTAACGAAAAATACAAACGCACTATCAGGCGTGTTTCAAAAGAAGTCATCGATATTTTCATGAAGCACGCCTGGCCCGGCAATGTCCGCGAGCTCGAACACGCGCTTGAACATGCCTTCATCCTGTGTCACGGCTCAATCATCATACCCGCACATCTGCCCATCGAGCTGCTTGAAACGCCATCCAATGGCGCACCGGCTCAAGCCCCCTCCCGCTCCCCTACTGCCGGAAACGTAGTCAGTGCCCTCAGGCAGGCAGGATGGAACAAGGCCAAAGCCGCCCGGTTGCTCGGCGTGAGCAGACCTACGCTCTACCGCCTCATCCACAGCTACGCCTTGCAGGAAAAGCCCGAGCAAGTGTAACGAATTTTACATAAACGTAACGTTACACATATGTCAACGAACGCCCGCTTCTTGAAACAGTCCGCCGGTCAGCATCCCGCAACGCTTTTATGATATTGAAATATAAATCGTTTTTAAAAATGACAAACAGCGGCACGCTGGCATCCTTTTTGTAAAGTACATGAGTGTGACAATTAACTTTACATCAGGGAGCATTGCCATGTCCGACATGAACCAGAACACAGTTATGAAAGAGTATTACCCCTGTGGCGCGCTTATGGCTGAAAAATGTGTTAAAGACGGCAAGCTTGACGGCGTCAGCAAATACTACAAAAAAGACGGCAGGCTGTGGGCAAAGCAGTACTGCGTTAACGGCCGGGAGCAGAGCATCGAATACTGCCTGCCCCAGCGCCCGCCGAAACAGCTTTTCATGTAGTGCCCCCGTTTTTACCCGCACGGTGCAGGGAACGGGGTCGCGCGTTCCCTGCACCGCAGTCCTTATGAAAGATGAATCCCGGATTGCCTGACGCACATGTTCAATATGCCGGCAGCTGCGCGTCAAGCATCGCCGCGAAGCCTGCTTTTTTGAAATAGCCTTTAAGGTCATCCGGCACATTGAACTGTTTGCGTTTCAGCATCTCGTAATAATCCCTGACCAGCGTGTAATAGGCCGAATCCCTGTTTTCCCGTATAAAAACTTCATAGGCGGCCCTGACATCGGGCCGCAGTTTTTTCGAATTAAAATTGTTAATCCGGGAGTTGTCCATACCGGTCACAAATGTCCTCACATAAACATCCAGACGATCCCTGATCTCGTCCTTCGCGACAAAGCCGGGATACGTCCTGAGGAATTGTTCCCACATCGCGATACGCTCTCCGAGCTGATCCCAGGAGATGAGCAGGCCGGCATCCCTGGCAAAGCCCTGCTGTATCTCATCCGCCCTGATGCGCAGATATTTTTTGAATGGCCGGGTAAGGATCGTGCGGAACCTTTCCTCGAACCAGCCGGCCTTTTCGCCGAGGCAATACATACCCTCGGATTCCCTGAGCGACCAGCCGGCGCTTGCTATCGTTTGCTCAAATTCCAGCCTGTCTGAATCCGCAGCCGGATATTCCCATTGACCGACTTTGCTTTTCTTTTCATATGCGGACATCGTCGCATGGTAGTACTTCCTGAACTCGTGCATTAATTGATCCCTGCAGGGATCATTCTTATCAAGTGAAACTTTGATCAATTCATTGGCCGCCTTAACGACGGCATTCACGTCCTGCGCCCTGATTTTGGACAAATAATCCGTATATTCCTTCACAGGGCAGGACCCGGCATGGACCGCGGAACTGAAAAGCACAACGGCAATCAAAGCAATCATGGCTCTTTTCATAATTCATCTCCTGCTGCAAAAATCCGCACACCATGAGAACAGCGTTACCGCCCAAAATATTTCGCGATAATTCTGCCGCGTAGCGCTCCCCCATGGCCCCGATCGCCTGCGGCCAGACGCGGCTACTTCTCTTCCCCGATATATCCGGCCGCATGCGGCAGGCCCCAAAGCCCGGGTTCGGTTCTTGGGGCGACCACGTCGATTGTTTCCCACCACGGCGGCCAGCGCAGGAATATCGACGCTCCGGTCAGCGCCATGGTCTGCAGAATGAGAAATATCCACTGATTGTCATAGATAGCCAGGTAGGTCAGGCAAATCGTCATGTTGGGCACATGCGAGCATATCACTTTCAGTTTTAAAGAGCGCGGCGTGTCATGTTCGGGCACGACCCACACATCCCAGTACAAGTCCTGCCACAGGCCCATGAACGCACTCAGCAGAACATAGCCCGCGATCCACCTGCCCCACATGGGCCAGTCAAAAGAACGGCACACGTTCCAAATGGTGAGGAATACCAGCGACGTACAGGCTCCCCACACGAGCCCAAAGCCGATCTGGACTATCCAGTAGCGCTTACGGTTAAACTGAAGCGTCATGCCGGCCCACACGATCCAGTAGGCGATAAAGACGAATACAAAGCAAAAGGCGGTGAAGATGATCCAGGCCGTGCTTTGCAGCTGCCCGGGCGTGACAAGGGGATTGGCAAGCAGCGTGTCTATGGTTCCAGCATGCCAGGAGATAATGGAAAAGACGCAAAAAACAATCAGGGCCCTGAGCCAGATTGCCTTGGGCCTGAAATCAGTCTGCGCCAGACCCCGGTAATTCTTCACGTACACTCTCAGCAGAAAAACCAAAAGAATAACAACGCCGGTCATGAGCACGGTAACCATTGCATCCTCCTCTAAAAACCGCGGTCGATGTTTCGTTGAAAAATCATACAAGGTTTAAAAGTTTATTAGTCGTCTCCCAGAGCTCTTTCTGCATCTGCGGTGTAGTATGTTTTGATTTGACCGCCACCGGTTTCTGCTTTGAAAAATATTGTCCGGTAATACCGGCGACCTCTTCGGAGCAGGCAAGATAAATGCTGGTGAGCGCGCCTTTGTCCGGAGAGATAAGAAACAGGTGAAGTAGTGTAATGAGCAGCCGCTGATACCATTTCGGGTGCTCCCACATATTCCATATGCCGGTTGCAACATGCCCGGGATGCACCGCGTTCACTGTTATGCCGGTGCCCTGCAGCTGCTCGGCCAGCTCCTGTGTGAACAGGATAATGGCGAGCTTAGACAGGGAGTAGGCCTCCATGCCGGTTTTATAGTTACCGCGTGTCTGCAGATTATCAGGATCAAATTTTGCCTGTTTGTATGAATCTGAAGAAACATTGATGATACGGGCCTTTCCGCCCCTTTTGATAACGGGCAGCAGCAGGCATGTCAAAAGACAATGGCCGAAATAGTTGATGCCGATTGTTCTCTCCAGGCCGTCTGCGGTTTCAAACCGTTTCAGGGAGAACACCCCGGCATTGTTGATCAGTACGTCAAGGCGGTCATAGCGTGCCGCAAACTCCCCTGCAAACCTGCGGATGTCCGCCTGTGAAGCAAGATCGAGCTGCATTATTGCTATATCGTCGTTACCGGTTTGCCTGGCGATTTCATCACGGACCGGTTCAGCCAGCTGCTCGTCAAGGCATGCCATAACGATACGAGCGCCTGTAAACGCGATACCCTGTGTGGTGCATCGACCGATGCCGCCGTCAGCTCCGGTTATGAGCACTGTTTTCCCGCGCATCATAAAAACCTCTCCCGCGCATGCACTGCCGTGTCACATCCCCATCAGCCCGGTTTGTATGTTTTTATAATTTTTCATGATGACCGGCAGCGCCTCCCGGTGAATAAGCGCATAGAGCTCGCCTTCCTCCAGGCCCATCAGAATCCGCGACTGCTCATCCCCGGTGGTGAACGCCATTGTCTGTGTCCGGTACACATGCGGAAACGAGCAGGTGCACCAGGCCGAACCTGACAGGCCCTGCACAAGCTCGCCGGTTTTCCAGGTATAGGCCTTGCACAGGCGCATGATTCTATATGCCGGCGCAACGGCCATCACCAGATCCGGATCTTCGATATCGTCAAGCAGGCCGATCAGCAGATACCTGTGCGCCAGAAAAACATGCGGCACCTGCTGGTTGACGCGCCTGAACTGGGCACGTGTTTCATAGCCGCGGCCCACGCCGATGGTCTGGGACATGCCTGCGTCGAACTCTTCTTTATCAATTGTGCGCGCACCGATCCCGGCATAGACCGGCCCGCCGCACAGGCTGTTTTTGGCCGTAATATAAAAGGGCCTGCGCCCGTCCTCCCAGGCCTCGGCGGTTATGGCGCACATAAACGACTGGCCATCGCCATAGTCCTCCGCATCCGGTGGCACCTCATTGCACAGCTTGAAAGCGATTACTTTTCGTGTGCAGCCCATCGCCTCGAACTGCTCGGCATATTCTTTGTTTGTGCTCATCGCTTCCCCATCGTTGCCATACATTCATTGTAATGTGACCCGGCGTTAAAAAATTATTTTACAGGCTTTTTTGCAGGGGCACGGCATGCCGTGCCCCTACCGTGATCCCGCTACAGCGAAAATAAGCACAACGCAGCACATGGACCCGTCCTCCGCAGTAGAGCTGCTACGAAGGATGGATGTTTTTCAACAGCCCGTTAGATATCAGCAATCATTTCATCAAGACTCATGCCCAGTGACTCCATCTGTTCTGCAATGGAAGCGCGCGTGACTTTCGGATAGCCTTTTTCGCGCGCATACGTTTCGGAATTTTCAATAATGAATTCCGTCATCCCCTCAGGGGCTTTGTGCACCAGTTCCTTTGCTTCCTCATCCCAGTCCATCGTGTAGGGGCCCGCCGCTGCATCTGGATGTTCCGCCTGTTTGACATAGTCTTCTGTCTTCACACCCTTTTTGTTCCAGAAGGGCGACCACTCCGGTTTCGTGAATGCGAGGTTTGCGTTCACATCGATTTTCATATCATTGAAAAGCCTTGGAATGCAGTCTGCAAATTCGATCGGAATGACAACGAAGAGCTGGTCCTGCTTGATCCTGTTGTTCATCCTGCCGCCGAAATCGCCGAAGGTAATGATGATGTTTTTTTTATGCCACGGACTTGAAAAGATATCGCCGCACAGCGATGTGCCGAATGCCCCATGGGCTACCATGCCGTCCTGCACCACCCGGCATCCCGCGATCTGGTTCGCGTTATGCGGGTTGGCGACAACAACGATCCAGTCAACCTGAACGCCTGCGGGCACGGCATCGAGCGGTGCGGCCCCGATGGCCCGCACCATGCCGGGCGGCAGGTTCAGCATGCCCGACTTGAGCCGGGCCGCGCCCTCGCAGGTAAAAAAACTGCTGGTCGAGGAGAGGTATTCGCCGGACATGATTTCGCGCTTTCCCGGTATCATGCCGCAATGATACACCCCGACAAGGCAATCGTGATGCTCGGCGTCAAAGTATACGGCTTTGCCCTCATCCATTGCCAGGCGCACAATGGTGCAGGGCTCCTCATTGATCGGCTCGTATGATGATGGCGGGGTGTCGCGAAACAGGGTTATACCGACCGGCTTGCCCCGGACTTTCCCTTTGTGGATCAGTATCTCTGCTATGGCTTTTAAATCAGGCATGCCGTTCCCCGTGAGCGCTGGTGTATGGCGGCAGTTGATTGTGCCCCAACCATATCAAATTCAGGGATAAACAGCAAACATAGTGTGTGCACAAAAATGCAGCCGGACGCCGCCTTCAGCGCCGGGGCTGGAGTTGCGCTTTTTTTTGGGGGCTAACGCGAAGGTAAGCCGGTCGGCTGCAGTACCTGTTCGGTTTTAGGGTTCGATTTTTTCTGCTGTACTAGAGCGATGATGGTTAGCCCAAAAGATGAAATAAGCAGAAACCTGCTGGATGCGACCGGGTCAGGCCAGGCATGACAGGCGCATTGCTCCCCCCTTTATCCCCCCTCGACGGGGGGGGACCTGTTTTAAAATTCAGGGCTTTGTTTCAGGTGTGCTGGTTTGGGTTTTAAAACCCCATCGTTGCGCAGCCAGGATAGTTCGAAGTCGGGAGTTCGGTGTTCGGAGCGTGCAGCGCAGGGCGCTACAGTTCGCAGTCTGGCTTTTGTAGCCCGGAGATAGATACATCCAAAGCCTAACCGTTGTTACTCCAAACTCCGAAATCCAAACTGTTCCCGCTCCGGACGGCAGACTACAGCCCCTCAGCTGCGCGCCTTGAAGCGCTCAACATCAATGCCGAGTTTTTCGACCTTGTACTGCATGATGCGCTTGGTGGTACCCAGAATGCGCGCAGCCTTACTCTGGTTGCCTTTGGCGTCCTTGAGCGCGTCCACGATCAGGGATCGCTCGTAGATGCTGATGAGGCTTGCGAGTTTACCCTGCTGCTTCTTTCCCTGCGGAGCAACCACCTTCATCTGCAGAGAGGGAGGCAGATGCACGCTCTCGATGGTATCGCCGCCGGCAAGCAGCGTGGCGCGCTCGATGCAGTTTTCAAGCTCGCGCACGTTGCCGGGCCAGTGATAGGCGAGCAGCAGGTCGATAGCGGGCGTTGAGATGCGCGTGATGGTTTTATTGAGCTGGCCGGCGTATTTCTCAACAAAAAAATCCGACAGCATGATGATGTCGCTGCCGCGCTCGCGCAGGGGCGGCATGTAGATCGGAAACACGTTCAGCCGGTAATACAGATCCGGGCGAAACTTTCCGGCGGCAGAGTCCTTCTCAAGATTGCGGTTGGTGGCGACGATGATGCGCACATTGACCTTGACCATGCGCGCGGTGCCCAGGGGCTGGAACTGGCGCTCCTGCAAAACCCGCAAAAGCTTTGCCTGCGCCAGGGGGGAGAGCTCGCCGACCTCGTCGAGAAAAATCGTGCCGCCGTTGGCCTCCTCAAACCGGCCGCTTCGGCGCTGGTGCGCGCCCGTGAAAGCGCCTTTTTCATGGCCGAAAAGCTCGCTCTCGATCAGCGTGTCCGGCATGGCCGCGCAGTTTACCTCGACAAACGGCCCTGTAGCCCTCGGCGAATTGCGGTGAATGGCGCGCGCCACCAGCTCCTTGCCCGTGCCGGTCTCGCCGTGAATGAGCACGGTTGCGTTTGAATCGGCCACCTGGAAAATCTGGCCGAACACCTCCTTCATCTCCTTGGAGTTGCCGACCAGGTCGCAGGACGGGCGCTGGCTGCGACCGAGAATGCTTTTCAGGCGCCGGTTATCCTCCTCAACCGCGCGCATGTGCACGGCCTGGGCGATCAGGTTGGCCACCTCGCAGAGAAAGGCGATATCATCATCGGGTGAGTCGATTTCCCGGGTAACCTTGTCGGCCGAGAGCACGCCCACGACGCGTTCGTCATAGATGATGGGAACGCAGATAAAGGAAAGCTCGGAGCGGTCGAGATTGCGCCGGGCCCCGGTACGGTCGAGGAACTGATCCTCGGCCCCGAGATTCCGGACAATCATGGGCTTGCCGGTCTGGGCAACCTTGCCGGTGATGCCTTCGCCCGGCTTGTAGCTGATATCGAGCCCCTCGATATCGACCCCGTGGGCGATATCGAGTACGGCCTCGCCCGAATCCCGGTCGAGAATCGCAATCATGCCGCGATCCATGCCGGTCTGCTCGCTGAGCACCTTCAGGGCCTGCTCGAGTTGCTCGCGCAGATCCTGCGGCCCGGTGAAAATCCGGGCAAGATTATAGAGCACCTCGAGCTCGGCATAGGTAAACTGCTTCATGGACGCCTTTCAGACCGCAGGCAGACAAGCTGCTGCTTGACCACGTCGGCGATGATGCGCACACCCCAGGCGCGCACGTCATACACCTTGACCACCGGAGCGAATGCCGCCTTGTCCGGAGCGACCTCGCTCAAGACGCTCGGCAGCCCTGCCAGCCAGGACGTATCATAGACCACGCCCTCTTTCCAGGGAAATATCGCCACAAAGAAAATGCGGTTTTCCACCAGATCCTGGAAGAAATGCGTGCCGAATGACAGCTCGGGCATGAAGTTGCCCTCCATGGAGGCGATCTCTCCCAGCACGGTCATGTTGCTGATATCGGCAAAATGCACCGGCACGCCCAGTGTCGGCGTGGTTGTGCCCCAGCGCCCGGGACCCAGCAGCATGGTGGGCAGCTCGCTGCGCGAGGCTATCTGCCGGTTCAGGGCGCCCACCACGCGCGCGACCTCGTATTTCTGATACAGCGGCAGATTGATATAGGCGTCGGGCTCAATGAAAATGATCCGGTCGATGGTCTGTGAAATGCTGCCGCCCATGAAATTGCCCTCAAGCCGGAACAAAACGCTGGTGCCCCGGGACTCATCCGGCATTTTTACCGTGCGCGCCTCGCCGAAGGTCTGCAGCGGGCGGCACTGAACGAGGTTGATGCGAAAGTCCCCGTCGCGCGTGAAATTGACCGTAAACTCAATGTCAACCGGATAGTCGTACTGCTGTTCGAGCCGTTTGAGCATGGCCTGCATAAGGGAGGTAAAACGCGAATTGTTCAGCAGATCGTCAAAGGTTATAATCCAGGCCTGACGACCGGCCTTGCCGTAATCGCGCAGGCGCTGCGTTGATTCATGGTCATGCTCGGCAAACCGCTCAAGCGGCAGAGCAAGATCACTGTTGGCAAGATCGAGGAACGGGACTGTCTGCAGCGTATTCTCGGCCGTGTTGATCACGTCAACGCTGTGCTGGGAGAATGTGCGCAGATCATCTTTTTTTGAAAAGGGGCGCGACATGGGGTCATCGAGCGCGACAAGCCTGGGATAATCGCCCTCCACGCGGTCAACGGCGCGGGTGCCCAGGCCGAACACCATGCGCAGCATGCCCGCCTTCGGGTCCATTCCTTTTTTCCACACAAAGGTGTTGTAGGAGACGCCCACACCGCCGATATCAGGAAAGAAGTAATGCTTGCGGTACGAGCCTGAAACGCGCTGCACCAGCAGCGCCATCTGCTCGTCCTGGGTTTCAAGACCGCGCTGCCTGCGGTAGATGAGCGCGTCTTCATTCATGGTGCCGGCATAGATGCGCCTGACTGCCTGCTCAAAGGCCGCGTAGCGCTCCTCGGGCGAGCCCTGGTTGGCGCAGAAAGCGCTTTCGTACTTGCCTGCAAAGGCATTGCCGAAGGCGTCTTCCAGCAGTGAGCTTGAGCGCACGATGATCGGGGACTGCCCGAAATATTCTATGATCTGCAGGAACTGCTCCCGGATATCATCGGGGAATGTGCCGTTCAGTATCTCTTCGGCAAGCACGGGTGCGGCTGAAAAGTAGCCCTCCGGAGTTTTCTGCTGCATGCGCAGCTTCCAGCAGTTATTATTGACTAGGTAGGAATAAAAAACATCCGCGCCGATGTAGAAGGAATCATGCTGCTCAAGGACTGAGCCCCAGTCCTCGGCCGTGTCACGCTGCAGTATTTTGCGCGCAAGCAGCATGCCGACCGTCTTGCCGCCGATAAACCCCGATCCGATCAGACGCGACTTGATGTCCAGCAGATTTTCAAGCGTGAAGTTCTCGCGCACCAGGCGCGACATGCGGGGCTCGCGCGAGATCATGAAGTCGCACAGCCGGGCGAGCATGTTTGTGCGCGCCTGCTGATCGGCATTGCCGGTGATCAGATCATCGGCATCCATGAACAGCCGGTCCCAGTAATCAAGGTTGCGGCGCGGGTTCTCGGTGAAGCGCGACAGGTGCTGAAACAGCATCGAGGCATCAAGGCTGTTGGTGACCGGGATAAAGGTTCCGTCTTTGTGCAGATGCGGCAGAAACATGGTGGGAGCGTAGCGCTTCCAGACCTTCATAGGCTGCACGTAAAAATTGTTGCTGCTCTCGGAGCCGGAGCCGCAGCTGTAGGCGTCAAAGAGCACCTGGGTTGTTTCGCGGATGCGCGCCACCGTGGCATAGCAGTGCTGGCTGCGCATGAGGGCGAAGTAGGCGACGGTATCCAGCTCGAACAGGTACGGACAGGTGATCATGAAAAAGTTGCCGATCATGAGGTCCGAGCCCCAGGCCGGCAGCAGGTCCGACAGGGAGTCGAATACATAATAGGCGCCGCGGCCCTCGCGGGTGATGATTTCGTGTACCCGGGTGGCGAAGGATTCAAACCCCTCCGAGGAATCCAGCCGGTAAATGGTCAGACCGGATCGGGCCTCAAGCAGCGGCTCGTGCTGCGCAAAACGCATATAAATGACGTTGCGGCCCTCCTGCAGGGAGCACTCGACAAAGGGCCGGACCATGGACTCATAGCCGGCAATGTCATCAACCTGCCAGACAACATTATCCCCGATGCGCAGGTTATCGATAACCGTATCCAGACTTTCAAGCCCGGTGCTCGCGCGGTTCAAATTCTTCATACTGCCTCCTGATACGCTAAGATGAAAAAGCTCGTCCGGGCTGCCGGGGCGGCAAAAAAATCTTCCTGCGAATACCCGACAACCATTTCATACCATAAATCCAGCAATGGAACAATATTGTTACTTTTTTATTGCGATCTGCGGTTTAAAAAGACAGAGGGCAGCTTTTTTCGAGACTGTGTTGCAATAGCTGTATATGTCATTCCTAATGCCGCTTGAGCGGGATGAGGAATCTTAACTAGTTGATTTTCTTAAAGCAGTTATTTCTCCCTTCGGTCGAAATGGCAGAAAAACTACATTGCGACATAGCCACAACGTCCGGCCACAGGGGACCGCCCCTGCGCTCCGAACTCCCTGCACACCCTGCCCTTTTTAACAAGTTTGCAACCTTTATGCCATACGCCACAATTCTGTGCCAGGCAGACACAATAAAAAAAGCCCCTTCCATGTGAAGGGGCTTTCCGTGCAGCGCAGCAAGAGCAGCCTGATTAGACGATACCGTTTGCAAGCATGGCCTTTGCAACCTTGAGGAAGCCGGCAATATTGGCGCCCGCGACATAATCGCCCTTGGTGGCGTAGACCTCTGAGGCATCCATGCAGGCCTTGTGAATGCTTTTCATGATACCATGCAGCCGGCTGTCGACCTCTTCGCGGGTCCAGGAAAGGCGCAGGCTGTTCTGTGACATTTCAAGCCCGGAGGTCGCAACGCCGCCTGCGTTTGCGGCTTTGCCGGGGCCGTACAGAATCTTATTGTCCTGATATGTCCTGACAGCATCAGGCGTGGAAGGCATATTGGCGCCTTCGGCCACGCAGAAACAGCCGTTTTTAACCAGCGCGGCCGCATGATCGCCGTTGATTTCATTCTGGGTTGCCGAGGGGAGCGCGATGTCGACCTTGATGCCCTGGCTCTGAATGACGTCCCAGATGCTCTGGCCTTTGTAGCACACAGCCTTGGGATATTTCTCGGCATACTCGCTGATCCTGCCGCGGCGCACGTTTTTCAGCTCCATAATGTAGTTGAGCTTTGCGGCGTCAATGCCTTCCTCATCGATAATCGTGGCATTGGAGTCACACACTGAGATGCACGTGCCGCCAAGCTGATTGACTTTCTCGATCGTGTACTGGGCCACGTTCCCCGCGCCGCTGACAGCGACTTTTTTGCCCTTAAAGTCAAGGCCGCGCGTGGCGAGCATTTCCGCCGCAAAATATACGCAGCCGTAGCCGGTCGCCTCGGGCCGGATCAGGCTTCCGCCGTATTCAAGGCCCTTGCCGGTCAGCACGCAGGTATGCTCGTTGCGAATCTTTTTGTAATAGCCGTTCATATAGCCGATTTCGCGCCCGCCCACGCCGATATCGCCGGCCGGCACATCCGTATCCGGACCGATATGGCGGTACAGCTCGCGCATCAGTGCATGGCAGAAACGCATGACTTCCATATCCGATTTACCCTTGGGATCGAAATCTGATCCGCCCTTGCCGCCGCCCATGGGAAGCGTGGTAAGCGAATTTTTAAATACCTGCTCAAAACCCAGGAATTTCAGGATGCCGAGGTTGACTGACGGGTGAAAGCGCAGGCCGCCCTTGAACGGGCCGATGGCATTATTAAACTGTACGCGATAACCGCGGTTAACCTGAACCTCGCCCCTGTCATCGACCCAGGGAATGCGGAATATTATAACCCGCTCGGGCTCAACGATGCGCTCATAGATTTTTGCCTTCACGAATTCCGGATGTTTTTTTACGGTGGGCTCGAGTGTCTCGAGAACCTCCTCGGCAGCCTGGTGAAATTCAGGCTGGTTCGGATCCTGCTGCTTGATTTTTTCGAGAACTTCATTGATTACAGACATTTTTAGCCTCCATGCACTGAATGTTTCGTTTGGCTGCAGCGCCGGGTTGCGCGTGGCCTTGCAGCAGGTTTCGTTGACAGCCGTGTTTTTGAAAAACGCAAACTCACACCTTTTAATCGGCAACTGGTTGCCTTTGTTTTAAAGTATTCTAAATGGAAATTCTGGAATAGTCAATTAATATTAAATACTTATGATAAATGACGCAATAAAGAACTGTTGAATTTTTCGGCAATAATGCCATTAAATAATTTTTAATAACGGCGACTTTACCGCTTTGCTTGTGTGTCTTTCTGTGTTTATGTTGTAAAAATCACTTTGTATAACGATATATTTTTTGCTACCCTGAAACACACGCACCAGGCTTCAAGCAAAAAAACGGCAATTGAAGACCTGACTTTGCAGCAATTAAACAGAAAGGTTTTGCCGGAATGCTTGAAAAAACCGCCAGAAAAAAAAATGCCATCTTGAGCATCCTGAGAGATTTTGAAAAACCCCTGCGCAGCTCCCGTGTTGCCCAGGAACTGCTCGCCCAGGGTCACGATATCAGCGAGCGCACGGTGCGGCTGTATCTGCAGGATATGTGCGATGAAGGCTTGATCGAGAAGACCGAAAAGCGCGGCCATCGTATTACCGAGCGTGGCCTGTTCGAGTTTGAGGCAACCAATACGATTGAGCGTGTGGGGTTTCTTTCCGCGAAAATCGATCAGATGACCTACCGTATGAGTTTCGACCTTGCGACCCGCACCGGCTCTGTCCTTGTCAACACCACGCTTGCCGATCCCCGGCAGGTGCACAGCTGCCTGCCCATGATCCATAAGGTTTTTGCAGAAGGCTATGCAATGGGACATCTCATCGCCTTTCTCTCTCCCGGCGAGCGCACGGGTCAGCTGACCGTGCCGAAAGGTATGATCGGCATTTGCACGGTGTGCTCCATTACGGTCAACGGGGTGCTTCTACAGCACGGCATTCCCACACACTCGCGCTTCGGCGGGGTGCTCGAGCTGCGTGATAAAAAACCCGTGCGCTTTGTTGAAATCATCATGTACGACGGCACCAGCATCGATCCGCTCGAAGTGTTCATCCGCAGCGGCATGACCAATTATCTGGGCGCCATCAAAACCGGCAACGGCCGCATCGGCGTGGGCTTTCGTGAATTTCCCGCTGAAAGCCGAAGCAGGGTTGCCGAGCTTGCCGAAAAGCTTGAGCTGGCGGGTCTGGGCGCATTTATGAGCATCGGAAGGCCGGGGCAGCCGCTGCTGGATATCCCGGTCGGCGAAGGCAGGGTCGGTGCGCTTGTCATCGGGGGGCTCAATCCGGTTTCAATCCTTGAGGAAACCGGCTACCGCGTGTATTCACGTGCGCTCTCAGGGCTGATCGATTTTAACAGGCTGTTTCACTATGACCAGATGGAGCAGCGGCTGCAGGAGTTCTTATAAGACTCCTGAAAAACGTCCGTCCTGCGCAGGACGGACCCGTCCCACGGAGCGCGCATCATTCATCAGGGCGTTATCTGCAGGGGCGAAAATTTTTCGCCCCTACCCGGGCAGGCACAGAGGCCTGCCCCTGCAACACGCTTCAATGGTCACATACAACCCCGTTCGTGGTGAGCCTGTCGAACCATGAACGGGCTCAGCGTGACATGCGTTGTCCTTTCCGCCCTTCGACAGGCTCAGGGCGAACGGACTTTTTTCAGGCAGGAGTGTTCAGATACACGCTCTCATGTATTGAAAAAAACAAGGGCACGGCATGCCGTGCCCCTACAACTCATAATTTCATGCACCGCGCGTCCGGGTTTTTTTCAACCGCCTGCCGAATAAATGATGCGCGGACGCATCAAAACAGAAAAATCGGGAACGTGTCCGGATTTTTTCCGAAGCAGGTGACATCGTCAATTTTTTCCACCTTCGCGCCCTTCAAAAGCGCGTACAGCGTGCGCTCCACGCCGATTCCGCCGCCCATGGTTTCAGGAAAATACGGCCGTCCTTCAGAATCCTTCATGTGAACAGCGGTCAGGAACGGTCCGTAACCCTGCATGGCCTCAATATTTTCAAGCACGCCGGCCCTGAACACCGGCGCCTCGGCAATGATGCGGTTATCAAGCAGGCGCTGCACGATCGGCTCATAGAGCCATTCGCGGATCGCTCCGGAGAGTATCTCAAGCGCCGGGGTATACTTGTTGGTGCCGCGCAGAAGCGATTTCGCGCATATATCATAGTTGTAGATCATGTCCGAGGTAAACGCATCGAGGGGCACCTTTGAGCCGTCAGGCAGCAGGTAGGGGTAAATCAGGTCGTAGTTCTCGCGCATCAGCCCGGTGATCCAGAAAAACTGGCCGGCAATGGTTTCACCGACCTGAGCCTCAACCGCGGCCTTGCCGAATTTTTTAACGCTCTCAGCAAGCGTCACCCGCGGGAACGGCTGCTTTGGCACCTCAATGGCTATGCCGAGCGTCTTGAGCTCGGTTTCGTTTTTCTCAACAATGCGCGTGCAGGCCGCAATGATCATGCGCTCGAAGAAATCAATTATTTTTTCGTAATCCTCACGCAGAATTGCCTGCACTTTTTTGGGCGAGCTCTTGTAGGTCGCAAGGTCAATCCCGCGGTTGCGCCTGAGCTCGATATCGATCTGTGAAAAATCGATCAGATACTTGCCGCGCTGCTGCCGGTAGGGACTTTCAAGCTCAAGGCGGATATTGGGCGAATCGACGAAAATACCCTTAATCGCGGGGTTGAAGCACGCCAGGAACTTTGAATAAATCATCGAATGCGTTGACACATAGGGCATGCCCTTGTAGTGAATCGTAGGCACATGCTCGACGTCATGGGCCAGAGGGTCGGTCACCGGGCTCATCTGCACGCGCTCAAGATTCATCAGGCCTTCATCAACAAGGAAATTGTGGATTGCGGTCACCATGCTCGTGCGCACGGCCATGGCTGCCGGGATCGTATCGTTCATCCAGTTGCGCACATAGTTCTGCCGGATAAAATCTTCAAAAGAATTGCCGGACTGAACGATAGCCGCCTGAAAACGAAATAGTTCCTCACCGATCGACGCCATGACATCTCCTCACGATAAAACGTTGTGCTCTCCGGCAGCCCGGCACGGGCTGCACCTCAAAACAGCGCATATCATAATTCAAGCCTCTATTTAATGCAACCCCCATGCCATCAGACAGGCTGTTCAACCCGTTTGTGGTTACCTTTCCGGGGATGTGCTTTCCCGTTCGTGAAGAGCCTGTCGAACCATGAACGACCCTGCTGTGAGATGCCGCCTCCGTTCTGCCTTCGCCAGGCTCAGAGTGAGGGGATGGTGTTTTTTCTTCAGGCACTATGGTGTGCGCCGCATATTTCAACAATTTTGTTGAGAAAACATACCGAGGTTCATTTTTGTTACAAAAAAATTGATGCTGCAGTCTGCTAAAACCCGATCTTGCGAAACCCTTCCGGCACCGGGCCGGGATATTCTCCGGTGAAGCAGGCCGTGCAGTATTGGCTGCCGTCCTCAACCGTGCGCAGCATGGCCTGCGTTGAAAGATAGGCGAGCGAGTCGGCCTCGATATAGTCCCTGACATACTCAATGCTGTGCGCATTGGCTATCAGCTCGGCTTTATCGGAAATATCAATGCCGTAATAGCAGGCATACCCGATGGGCGGCGAACTTATCCGGACATGCACCTCTGCTGCGCCCTTTGAACGCAGCAGGTGCACGATCTGGCGCATGGTGGTACCGCGCACGATGGAGTCATCGATCAACACCACGCGCCTGCCCTCGATCACGCCCCTGACCGGGTTGAGCTTGACCCGCACGTCGAGATTGCGCTTGTCCTGATGCGGGGCGATGAAGGTGCGGCCGATATAGTGATTGCGGATGAGGCCGATTTCATAGCGCAGGCCCGATTCGCGCGCATACCCGAGCGCTGCCGTATTGCCCGAGTCCGGCACTGCGATCACGATATCAGCCTCGCAGGGCGCCTCGCGCGCAAGCTCTTTGCCCAGGCGCCTGCGGACCTTATCAACCTTTTCACCGAACACCAGGCTGTCGGGCCGCGCGAAATAGATATGCTCAAAAATGCAGGCGCACAGGCGCGGAGCGGGATTGAGACGGTGCGTGCGCATGCCGGCAGCATCAATTTCAAGAATTTCACCGGGACCGACCGAACGGATATACTCGGCACCGATAATATCAAAGGCGCAGGATTCTGAGGCAACAACATGAGCCTGCCCCAGCCTGCCGAGCGACAGGGGCCTGAACCCGAACGGATCGCGCACGGCAATAAGGCGCTCAGGGGTAAGCAATACGAGGCTGAAAGCTCCCTGCAGCTGCGTGAGCGCATCCCTGAGAATGGCCATGAACGACTCCTCGCGTGAATGGGCCATGAGATGGAGCATGATCTCGCTGTCCGAGGTTGTCTGGAAGATGGCGCCCCGCTCCTGCAGGCTGCGGCGCAGATCAGTGGCATTCGTGATGGTGCCGTTATGGGCAAGGGCCATCTCGCCCAGGCGCGACTCGATATAGATGGGTTGCGCGTTGATGATGTCGCTTGCGCCCCGGGTGGAATAGCGATTATGCCCGATGGCCGCGCTGCCGCGCAGGCGCGGCATGGCAGCCGGGTCTGCAAACACGGACCACAAAAGCCCAAGTCCTTTTTTTAGAGCAATGGAGCTGCCGTCGGTCGATGCGATGCCGGCGCTCTCCTGCCCGCGATGCTGAAGGGCATACAGGCCCAGGTAGGTTTTTTCAGCCGCTTCCGGGTCACCATATATCCCGAACACACCGCATTCCTCATGCCAGTGATCATCGCCGTAGTGCATGACAGCCGCATCCTTTATCGTGGATCAGGGTTTATGGAACGGCTCACATGGCCTGTAACGAACTGCTGTAAGCACGTTTCCATGTCGACCAAAGGGAAAATATCTTTTTCTCAACACCACGACATCTCCCGGATTCTGCCGACTGATGCCCCTGTATATTGCAAGGATGATACCAGTTTGAAATCTGTGACACCTAATTGAGGACTTGAGCTGCCTGCATGGCAATCCGAATATCGGCCATCGGCAACTGCGCACCGGTCCACGGGCAAAAAAGAACATTTTTGTCCTGTTTTAACTGCATGAACACATTCCGCAAGGTGCCGGTCTGAAGGGCCCCTTCTCTCAGCCGCTCTGCAACGATGCGCTCCAACGCCCGGGCATCCTGGCGTATTATTCTATCATGACCCAACCGAAGCAGTCGCCGACACCGATCTGTATGGCTCCCGGCTCAAGCCCTGCCGGCGCAACGGCAACAACCTTCAGTCTGTTTTTCTTCTTATTGAAAGATACTTTCCGCCAGGTGAGCGGGCCCAGGTCGATTGCTCCATGGATATCAAAACCATGCCCGCCGGCAATGTGCAGCACAATTGTACGCGGTTTGAACAGTTTCTCTGCGCGCAGCGGCTTATGCCTGACGCTCAGGCCGCACAGGCCCGCGACGAACTGTGCATCCGGGTATTGCACGAAATAGGCATCAGGACGCCCGAGAGCATAGTACAAGCCGTCTTTTGTAAATATAGTTCCGAAGGTGGTGGAACTGCCGCCGAAATCGCCCTGCTTCGAAATGGTATTGTCGTCGGCCAGCCCTTCGTTGGTATCACTCAGAATTGCCCAGCAGGCTTCCAGGTCATATGCTGAAGCAGGGTCTGCAAGCAGATCAAACAGACGGTCATAGCGCATCCACGAAGATTCATAATAGTACGAGGGGTCAGGATTGAAATCGCCGACAAAATGATTCGCCGAGCCGATACTGACAACACCCGGAACCCGCTCCTCTCCGTAGCTCACATCAATCACCTCGGAACGCAGCTGGATTTTCGCCATCCTGCCCGTATTGAAGTCGACAAAATGAATAAGCGCCCCCGTCGGGCCGAAGCTCTCGCCCCGGTCAAACACGTCTTCAAAAACCGCCACGGCCTCATCAAGCGTAGCGGCATGCTCCATGGCATGCCTGACCATGAAGGTGTAATAATACCCGAACACAGCATCGGTATTCGGGCTGCCCGCGTTCACGGTTGCTCCGATCCCCTTTTCATTCAGCCCGAATGCCACATCAGCCCATCCCGGAGGATCAAACGTGAGATAGGCATAGTCGCCGTTTGAAGGCCGCCAGTACATAATGACTGACGTATTAACCCCGGCCGTTCCCTGCGCGTCCGTATTATGCGCCAGAAAGGTCCCCGCACTCGAGGATACCGCAAACCCCGTGCAGCCGCGCAGCAGCTTCAGAATTTCCGCAACAGGGGGATCAGGCACCGGCGACATGTTGCGCGCCATGTTGAGCAGATCAACGGCCATGTTTTGCGTAAGCACAAGGTCCCACGCAATGGCAGGGCTTATCGGACGAACCTCGACAAGCCCCTGTGCCATGCCCGCCATGTGATCCTTCACACTCTGCGGGATCAAGGCCTCGGTTTCGTTATAAAAGCCCTGGGCTGCCCAGCCCGGAGGCCCGAAGCCTGCAAGGATGTTTTGAAAGAGCTTGCCGAACTGGATAATATTATCAGGGTATGCACGGCCGACCTGACGGCCGATTTCATACCAGGTGCCGCTGAAGGATGCCACCGGCGCGATCCGGTCAATGCCCCCGCTGCATTCATTACCGAGCCCATCGCTGTCGAAGTCTTCCTGGCCGGGATTTGGCGCTGTAGGACAGTTGTCATCAGCATCACACAGGCCGTCACTGTCAATATCATATGCGCCGCTGCCGCTGCAGTAGTCGCAGGCATCGCCAAAACCATCACTGTCTGCATCCTCCTGCGCCATGCTGCACACCCCTCCCGCTCCGCAATCCATGTCAGCACTGCAGGTCTCGCCGCGGTTGTCCTGCAGCCCTGCTGTACAGGTCCCCAGATCAGGACCGTTGGGAGTCCTGCGGCAGTTATCCGCCGCAAGCGGCGGGCTGCACTCAGGGCAGGCTTGATCCGGCACCCCGTCACAGTCTGTGTCCGGCAGCTCGATAGTGTCCGTCACATCCGCAGGCGCTGATCCGACAGCAACTGCTTCGCGTAACGCCTTTCCGGCAGGCAGGCTTATAAAACACTCATCTGCTGCCGCCTGCGTGGCACATAAAGCAAACATAATAACCCCTGACACCAGAACGCCCGATATTCTGTTCACGGCACACACTCCTTATCTCTACATTTTTACGTTCAAAAATGCCTTCCTGCAGCAGCTACATGTAAACAGTATAGGCTAAAACACCCCGGAGCGCAAATCCCCGGAGCCAGACCGCCACAGCGGCTGTTCAATCCCATTCCCGCAGTGCTTACCAGTATTTTAAAAACTGCTTTTATCATCGGCGCTTGTATGATACTACAAACCATAACTGTTTCACCTTATTGAAAGGGCAGACCATGGGCACCAGCAATCTTGTTTTTCTTGAGGTCATCGAGTGGTTTGACGACAGCGGGCAGGAGCTCGTGCACCGCATTCCCGAGGAGGGCTCCGGTGAAATCAAATTCGGTGCGCAACTGATTGTTCGGGAAAGCCAGGCGGCCGTATTCTTCTACAACGGCAAGGCCTATGACGCGTTTCCGGCCGGCCGCCACACCCTCAAAACCGCCAACATTCCCATTTTGACCAAGGCGCTCAGCCTGCCCTGGGGCTTCACCAGCCCTCTCAGGGCCGAAGTCTATTTCGCCAGCATGAAAGTGTTCGCCAACCTGAAATGGGGCACCCGCGACCCGGTCGCTTTCAAGGACAGCGAGCTGGGCCTGATCCGGCTGCGGGCTTTTGGAGTTTTCAATATTCAAGTTGTCCAGCCGGTGCTTTTTATCAACTCGCTTGTCGGCACGCAGGGCGTATATACAACCGAAGAAATCGAGGAATACCTCAGCCGCGTGATCGTATCACGCTTCAATGACTATATCGGCGAAGAACTCGACTCGTTCATCAACCTGCCCGGCAAATACGACGCAATGGCAGTCGGCCTGCAACAGCGCCTCGAGCGCGACTTCTCACGCTTCGGCCTCGGCCTGCAGGCGCTCTACATTAACGCCATCACCCCGCCGCCCGAGGTGCAGCAGGCTATTGACGACAAGAGCAAGCTGGGCGTATTCGATGACCTGAACAAACTGATGCAAATGAAGGCGGCCATGGCCTTTGAAAAGGCGGCCGGCAACGAGGGCGCGGCCGGGGCCGGCATGGGCTTGGGAGCCGGCTTCATGCTGCCGTCAATGCTGGGCGCGCCCATGTTTCAGGCCGCAGTCCAAGGCTCAGCGCAGGCAGAGCCGGCATGTCCGGACTGCAAAAACCCGGTCAACCGGGATGCGCGCTTCTGCCCGGCCTGCGGTCATCAGATGCTGGTCTTTTCTCAGTGTTCCAGCTGCGGTAAGAACCTGCCGCCCGCTGCCCGGTTCTGCTCGCACTGCGGCCTTGAGCAGGTAAACACAAAACCTCAGGCGCGGCGCTGCACGAAATGCAGTGCCGAGAATCTGCCCGAGTCCGTATTCTGCAACCGG
>VGSH01000020.1 GCA_016875025.1 Deltaproteobacteria bacterium | reverse complement strand
GGGTTTAAAAGTCTAAAATGCACAGAAATAGCCCTATATCACGTGCTTGGCGATTTGCCAGAGCCAGAATTAACCCACAGATTTTATTGACGAAGCAATAAAAAACGTGTACAGGGCTGTTTCGAGCCCGGCCAGATTCCAGAGCAAAAATGGCACATGCACGGCTGTCAGAAAGCATGGCAATACAACCCAGGGCAATGTATCATTAAGTCGCCCGCTAATTTTGAAGACCATAAAGAGGCTGAGTGTCCCGAAGAAAATACCCAGCAGCTTTGCCGAAGTTATTACATCAAATCCAAGTTTTACCGATGCCGTCAATAAAGCAAGCCACGTAATAGAGCTGCAGGCCTCGACGTGCTCGGCACCCTGATTAAAAACATACCCATGTCCATGTGCAATGTTCTCTGCCTGCCGGAAATAGATATACGCATCCTCCTCCATAAAGCTGTACATAATCAAGGAGAGACCGAGATACAAAACCAGGGTAACGGACAATACTGCTATGCAAATTTTGTTTTTATGCATTCGTAAAAACCTGCATCATTAATTTTTAACAATAGGAAATAACCATGTCGTCATAGTCCCACAACATCCCTGGATAGCAGAATTTCATGAAATGGCAGCCAAGGAGCTTTATGCCCCAAAAAAATAGCGCGTACACGCTCAGCAACGGCCGTAATCGGCGAATTTTTCAATAACCCTGTCCATTTCCCCTTCGGGTATCACGGCAGGCGTGCCGATGGCGCGGGCGCGCCAATATATCTCAGCGCAGTATTCTACCTGCTCGGCCACATTGAATGCAGCCGGCAGGTCAGCTCCGCAGGCCAGCAGCCCGTGATGAGCCAGCAGCACGGCCTGGGCATCGCCGATCGTGCGGCTGGCGGACTCGGCCAATTCGCGGGTACCGAATGTGGCATACGGCGCGCATTTGACCTCGCGGCCGGCAAAGCCGATCAAATAATGCACGGCAGGCAGGCTGCACTCAAGGCAGGCCAGCGTGGTCGCAAACACCGAATGCGTATGCACGACCGCACCCACGTCAGGGCGCTGAGCGTAGACTGCCAGATGCATGGCAAGCTCGCTTGACGGGCGGCGCACACCCTCAACGATTGCGCCGTCCGTGTCAACTACTACAACATCTTCAGGCTGCGTGCGCTCATACTCAAGCCCGCTCGGCGAGATGGCGACACGACCGGAGGCACGGTCATAAACGCTCAGGTTGCCGCCGGTGCCAACCGTCAACCCGCTTTCAATCAGCCTCCGTCCATATTCAGCAACCAGAATGCGTTCCTGTTCAAGCAGCATGGCATCCACTTCCTGTACCTGTTGTCACCGGCGAGACAAAGACACACGTAATCGGGAAAGAGCTCAGTCGTCAAGCCCGAACATGACCGTGCGCACGTATTCCTTCTGCCCGTCGGGTCCCAGAAATTTTTTAAACACATCAACAGCAGGACCGCCCTTGCCCAGCAGTGTATCAACATACGTTTCAAAGCCTGTTTTGACTTTGTCGCGCAGTTCAGGCGACAGGGGCTGCGCATGTTTGGCCATATCAAGATAGGCCTCAAGAAATGTCTGATACATCTTGAACAGCTCGGCATCCTTGGTTGCATCGGCCTTGATATGAATACTGAAATCGGTCAGAAAATCCTTATACCAGTCCTTGGTTGGAGACTGTTCGTACTGCCTGACCGTATCCTGGAACACGCGCATCCTGTCGTAGTGGATGCGTTTATTTTCATCATCGATTTTTGCCGGATCGATTACCTCGATTACGAACACCCTTTTTTTGCCGATAAAAATAAAATCAACCGACAGCACCGGGAGGTTATACCTGTAATCGGGCCGGATCATCAGGGTGTACATCTTCATGAACACAAACATGGTGGCGTCAAGCGAGTTGACCCGCGCAAGCCGGTCGGTGGTATAGCTGCTGACCAGGATTTTAAACAGCTTGAGCATTTTGGCGGGGTGAATTTTACGATATTCCGGCTTGACCTCAAAGGGTACAAGCGCGTAGGATTTTGCCAGGGTCTGCATGGTATACTGCGCATACCTGCTATACTGGGCATTGCCGGCCAGGCGCGCTTTGACGACAAAAACCACAATCACAAGTACCAGCAAAGCCAGAATTATTCCAAGTGCGTTCAAGATCATGACAGCATCCTCCCTGTAAAATTTTTAACAAAACCCAAAAACTTTCACGACAGCATACACATACAAACATAAAAGGCGCTCTTCCTGGCCGGGGCACATGAAAGAACGCCTCATATGATCAGAACCGCCCGGAGCGCAACGCTCAGGTGGTAAACCGGCAGTCAAAGCCTGCACGAATGGTCTTTTTCAACACAACATCAGGCGGCAAATTGCTGAAGCCGGTCATTTTTTTCAAAAGATCCGGCCGCTCAGCCTGAATGCGGGGAATAATTTTGATCAATGCTTTACCGAGATTCTCGGGTACTTCGTAAGGGTCAAGCACGGTCTTAAGCGTTTCGGTGATGTTTTTGAAAATATAGTCAATTTCATCGTCCTTGCACAGGATCGGCATGTACAGATTTCGCAGAAACACATTGTGATCCAGCTTATCAATATGGTCTGTTTTCCACCAGTTAAGATAGCTCTGTACGCCTTCAGCATTGTGCTTGCCTTCAAGCATGGCCTCGACAATCGCGCTGCCGGCCCGCGCACCGCACATGGCCGCCCCGGTCATCTCGGCTTCCTGACACCAGCCCGCATCACCGGCAAACAGAACATTGTCCCGGAACGGATACACGATCGGCGAGTACATATTGCCGGCGCAGCCGCATGTGCGGATTTTTTTCGCGCCCTTGAACCAGGACGCATAGCGGCTTTTTTCGATAAAATTGTCAAGCAGTGCTTTATGATCGGCATTCGGATCAACATTGGTGATCATGGTAAGCCAGACGGGATCGCCCTCATGGTCCCAGGCGCGGGGAACAATGAAACCCATCATGGGCGGATCCCCGCTTTCCAGCAGAGGCTGATGCAGGGCCTCGGGCTGGGCCAGATTGAGATTGGTCATCTCATAGCCGACCGATGTAACCGAGCCGTAGAATCCGCGGTCTTTGTTCATGCCCAGCACGCGCGCCACACGCGACTGGCGCCCGTCAGCCGCAACAACAAAAACGCCTTTGAAATGCTTGCCGGATGCGGTATGCACTTCCACTGCATCGCTTTTTTTTCTGACATCTATGACATTCTCACCGCCGAAAATATCAACGCCCAGTCCGCGGCACTCCTCAACCAGACTGCGCAAAAGCCAGCTTTTGTCATAGACCGCGCTCGCGCGGCCGGCTTTGCCCTTGGCACGGTTGGCATCGTAGTCGCCGAACACGACGGTTTCCTCATTCGGAGAGTATATCCGCCATGAATAGAAATCCCTGGCAGGGCCGTCATATTTCAGGGTAAATCCGTTATGGGGAAAACTCAAAAGCTTTGCGTTTTCATTATATACAACCCGCTCGCCCATGTATTTGCCCGACAGCGAAACGATCATCTGACCGCACATGCGCAGAATTTCATGAATATTTTCCTTGCGCTCAAGCACGGCAACCGACAGGCCGTTTTCCGCAGCGGTTTTGGCGGCGACCAGACCGGCGGGGCCGGCTCCAACGACGACAAGATCATACAAATTTTTCACGATATACCTCCTGTTACCTGAGTGGGTTTAGATTGCTATTCCAGTCCAGTAAATAAATTTCAATTTTTGCTTGACTTGCATGCTTAATTAAGTAAATACTGATAATAACTGACGCATGATTTATGTCAAGATTTTTTTCTTAAAGGAGTGCCGCCAGGGTACCTTCCCAAAGTCTGCATAGCTATCACAATCTGGACCAAATATAACTCAAATCAAGTATCCTTTAAAAACCGGTAGACAGGAGTAAACAAGACATGTCAATGTGGAAGCCGTTAGTACAGACAGCCACTGCTGCTCTCATGGTAGCGCTGCTGGGAGCATCCGTCGGCTGCAAAGACAGGAAAAGCACGTTTAGCGCTCCGGACATCAAGGTCATTACGACCGACAGTGTCCATGTTGTGCAGGCAGTCGACGATGACAACATCTGGATAGCCGACACCACCGGTAAAATTTTCCACTCGGGAGACGGGGGCACAACCTGGCAACGCCAGGACAACCCGGCTGCGGAAAATGAAACCCTGCTGACTGACGGTCAGTTCCTTGACACAAAAACGGGCTGGATATCGGGCCTGTATGGAACCATTCTGCACACAGGCGACGGCGGCACAACCTGGCAGCGCCAGGAGACCGGCTCTGAGTATCATCTGTTCAGCATTTCATTCATTGACGCAAAAAACGGCTGGGCTGCAGGCGAATGGAATACCGTACTGCGCACCACTGACGGCGGCACAACCTGGCAGCGGCTGACTGAAGTCGAAGACAGGGTACTGAGCAATATCGACATGGCCGATGCCCTGCACGGCTGGATCGTCGGCGAAGCCGGCCTGATCCTGTACACCAGCGACGGCGGCCAGACCTGGAACCAGCAGATCCCGAAGGACTTTGAACGCGCAACGATCGAAGACGAATTCTCAAACCCGCGTCCGGCCCTGTTCTGCGTGCAGGCCATCGACGCCGGCACCGCCTTTGTCTGCGGGCTTGATGCCACCATACTGCGCACAACCGACGCCGGACAAAGCTGGCAGGCCATGCAGACCGAAAGCGCGTTTCCCCTGTACACGCTTGAGATCAAAAACGGCATCGGCCGGGCCGTGGGCGACAAGGGCGCCTACCTGCTGTCAGAGGACAACGGCGAAACGTGGCGCCTGCAGGAAGATGTCATTAAATCAAAACAGTATTACAAGGATATTGCCTTCAGCAGCCCGGATAAGGGCTGGGTCGTGGGTCAGGCAGGCCTGGTCGTCAACACGAACGACGGCGGCAAAACCTGGCAGTTCCTCTCGGGCCTTTCCTACGACATGAAATTCTTTGAGATGCCCAAAGCGCTGGAATTTCGCGGCATGCCGAGCTGGGGACCGTTTGCGCGTCAATAACTAAACCGAATCATCCGTACAGGGGGTTACACAACAACCATGAAACGTTTCGCAGATTTCATTATCGAAAAAAGGCTGCCGATTCTCCTTGTCATGATCGGCATTACGATCTTCTTTCTCTACCAGGCCATTGCGCACCTGACGGTCAAAACGATCTACCCCGACCTTCTGCCCCGCAACCACGCCTACACCAAGCTGCACGAGCAGATCGAGTCGAAATTCGGCGGCTCCAACCAGGTGCTGATCATGCTGCAGGTGCGTGATCCCGAGGACGGCGGCAAATACAAGGACATCTTTAACGTCGAAACCCTCACGAAGGTCAAGGCCATTACTGAAAAGCTGTATACGTCGCCGGGTGTCGACCGCAACAAGATCATGTCGCTTGCAAGCCGCAGCGTGCGCGACATCAAGATAACAACCCAGGGCATGAGCATGGACAATATCATGTTCCCCGACGTGCCGACCACGCCTGAGGGGCTGCATGAGCTGCGCCAGACCGTGTACGGCAGCCCGATGGCCTATCCCGTACTCGTTTCGCTCGACAGCAAAAAAACCCTCATCATGGTCGATTACTTCCAGGAGCAGATTGATTACCGCGAACTGTTCAAATACTTTATTGCTCTGCGCAATGAGTTCGAGGATGAGAACATCATCGTCAACATCGCCGGCGAACCCATGCACCTGGGATATGTCGATAACTACGTAATGGACGTGCTCAAGATCCTTGGCATTACAGTTATCGCCATGATGATCATGCTCTATATATTCTTCCGCTCTATCCGCGGCATGGTTCTGCCGATACTGGCGGCTGCTGTCAGCGCGATCTTCGGCCTTGGGTTCCTGGGCCTGATGCGGATCAACCTCGATCCGCTGGTGCTTGTGTTCCCGTTCCTGATCGCCGCCATGGCGGCCTCGCATTCCCTGCAGGTCTACAAGCGATACACCGAGGAGGCCTACCTGCATCAGGACGGAAAGAAGGCCTGCAAAAACGTCATTGAACACCTGTTTATACCCGGCTTTGCCGGCATTATCACCGACGCAGCCGGCATCATGGTCATCGCACTGACACCGATTCCGATTTTGCAGAAAATTACCCTGTCCTGCGCTTTCTGGGCGTTCGCAACGGTTGCGGTAGCCATGATACTCGTGCCGATCCTTTTGTCCTACATGCCCCTGCGGGTCGCAAAAGAGGGCGAAGGCTGGCTTGACCATCTGATTGCCTTCTGCGGCCGCCGGATTGTGAGCCCCGGCGGCAGAACCGTCGTGCTGGTGGTGGCCGCCATTCTGCTCGCCTGGTCAGCCAATTACAGCAAAAACATCACCATCGGCAGCGCTCTGCCGGGTTCCGAGATCCTGTGGCCCTGGCACCGCTACAACACCGATGCATTCAGAATAACATTCGCCATGCCGCTCTTGAGCCCGCTCTATGTGGTGGTTGAAGGCGACAAGGCGGACGCGGTCGGCCATCCCGAAGTGCTGCGCGATATACAAAACTTCACCAACTATATGCGCAAGACAGAAAACATGCGGGTCATCATGGCTTTTTCCATCCTGGGCCAGATACCGGGCCGAAACCGCGGCGTGCGCGACACGGATCCGAACTGGTCGTTCATGCCCAATGTAGACAATCAACTGCGCCAGCTCTATAAATCTGTTATTTACGGTTCCGCCCCCGGGCAGTTTGATCAATACGTTGATATCGAAGAACAGACCATGAATGTCATCATCTACGCGCGCGATAAAACGACCGCAACCATCGATACCATTTTCAAACGCATCTATAAATATCTTCGCGAGGAATCCCGGTTCGTCCTGCGAGAGACGGATGTCAAGCGCGAGGGCTTTGACCGTTTCGTCTACTGGGTCGACGGTTTTTTCCGTGAAAAAGAAGCCCCGATTCCCGCCAAACCAAAAATCGAAGGGGCCGAAGAGGTCTATTACCGGCTTGCGGGCGGCGCGGTTGGCGTGCAGGCTGCCATCAATGAATGCCTGACACTGTACAACCTGTGGACGTTCGTGATAGCCCTCATTACCGTATTCTTACTGTGCGTTATCATTTTCAAAAACTGGATGGCGGGCTTCATGGTAACCCTGCCCCTGATTCTTGCCAATACGCTCGCGTTTGCCTTCATGGCCTTTAACAAGCAAACCCTTGCGTTGACAACAGCCACACTGCCGGTTTCCGCGGTGGGAATCGGCCTGGGCGTTGACTATGGCATTTATCTGCTCAGCCGCGCAGAGGAAGAATGCATCGCCTGCGGCAATCTCAACCAGGCCATCGTCAAGGCCATGGGTACAACCGGCAAAGCCATCATCTATATTGCTACGACCCTTATCTGCGGCATTATATTCTGGTTTCTTTCCAAGATGATGTTTCAGGCCCTGATGGGATTTCTGCTTGCCATTATCCTGATGTTCAACATGCTGGGTTCTCTGATTATACTGCCGGCACTGCTGGCAACATTTAAGCCCAAATTCCTGATCAGGCACTGTAAATAAGCAGCTTATCAGTACTGCGCCACACGAACACAAAAGTCCCCCTGATCGAGCAGATCGCGGGGACTTTTGTCATTCATTGACTCTGACGCACCGCAGTCCTGACCATGCACAGCAGTGCCTGTCGCCCCGTACCGGGCAGACTAACAACCCGCTGCCGACAGTAAGCTTTGACAGCCACGGGTACATACCGGACGGGGAATAGGGTCCGATGCCAGCACCAAACGTGCTGTACAGAAAACGCCGCTGACATAGTGTAATATTGGACGGATATTTATTTATTCACTACGTGCTTCTGAAACAGCCGGTGATCTAAATTTACGCAGGTAAATATATCCCTTATTTTTTTTACTATTTTTTATTTTTAATGCTTGTATTTCATGAACGTGTATGTTAATTTTTTGATATATTTAAACCATTGCAATGCAGACGCTGTACTCACAGTTTCACCGGGCAGAGCATGAACTCAAAGAGACGTATCATTGCGATGCAGTTACACAAGGGCCCAGCGCGCACACGCTCAACCAATAACAAAGACAGCAAAAAGGAGAGGGGTATGGAAAAACGACTGTTTTTTTCGCTCACGCTGATTGTTCTGGCGCTGCTGCTCGCCGTGCCGTCAACATCACGGGCTGAAATCGCGCTCATGGACGGAAAGCTCATTCTCAGCGGTTTTGTCAAGAACACAAGCTACTACCGTCTGAATGGATACGACCGCGAATTCTCCGACGGGGGGAGCCCGGGAGATAACCATGACACCCACTTAGACTTCTCGAACTTTTCCACGCTTCTTGAAATACTCTACACCGTCAAGGAAGATCAGCAGAGCGCGTTTCGCGTTTTCAGCAGCTTTCGCGCCTGGTATCAGGCCACTCAGAACTATGATGACAATAATCGCCGCAGCCTCTATAACGAGGACCGGCACAATTATACGCATCCGCAAAAAATCGAAGATGTCATTGCGGAAATGTACCTTGATTACTCAAACGGCCCCTGGCAGGTCCGGGCCGGCAAGCAGATCGTGATCTGGGGCCAGCTCGACATGAACCGCGTCGCCGACGTGGTCAACCCGCTTGACCTGCGCTGGGGTGTTCCGGGCGTTGACACCTGGGAAGAAGTTAAACGCGGCCTGTGGCTGATCAGGACCTTTTACCAGTCGCAGCTGCCCGGCAATTTGCTGTTTGAGCTTATCTTTAATCCAGGTGATTTTAAAGCGCTGAGGCTGCCCTATGAAGGCACACACTGGGGACCTTCATTCTTCAAACAACGGCCTGATGCATTTGCACCCATCAGAGACCGGGGCTATTATTCATGGATGCAGGAAAAATGGCGGGATGACGAGCCCGGCTGGGCTCTTTCGAACTACGAGTTCGGCGGCCGGGTGCAGGGTTTTACCTATAATATCGACTGGACCCTGCTTTATTGGAACGCCCTCTCGGACGGACCCACAAGCGTTGACGTCGCTCGCGCACTACAACACGCCAACCTGTACTTTGACGTATTCAACCCGCTTCCCAAACAGCCCGACTACTCCGTATACAAATACAAACGCCTTCAGACCATAGGCGGAACCGCACAGACCTTCACGACAAAATTGAAAGATACGGTCTGGCGCCTTGAGTGGTTCATGGAGATCGGCAGTCCCCTGGTCAAGGGCCTGAATGGCAATACAAACGGCCTGTATGACGCCACCCGCCGCAACATACTCGGCGTCGCCATGCAGGGCAGCTGGTACTGGACCATCCCCTGGTGGACGCAGGCCGTCGGCAAGGGCCAGCAGCTGCAGACATCCTTTACCTATTTCAATGAACGTGTTTTAAACTACGACAGGGACCTGTGCCTTGCCGACCGCTTTTACAAGCCGGGCAGCCCCACCATGGATTCATTCACCCTTTTTGTCATGCAGCAGATGTTCAATGCCACCTGGACATTCACCTTCCTCGGCAACTACTACCCGCACATCGGGAAATGGATGGCCGTGCCGTCATTCACCTACATGTTTCCCGATTCAGGGCCCTTCAGTGGCTTCCGGTTCGATATAGGCCTGAAATGCTATGGCGGCGCAAAACATAAATACGCTTCCGAGAACGGCCTTTCGCACGCATATGACAAGCTGGACAGTCTAATACTGCGGTTGCGGTATGAATTTTAACGTTATTTTATTCAGCTAAGGAGGTCAGGTTTATGAGCATGAAAACAATCGGAATCAGAACCATCGTGGTATGCGCCTGCGCAGCGTTATTACTCATGATGGTGCCGGCGGCAGCGCAGGAAATGCAGAAGGCCTACTCGGATGAAGAGCTGGCAAAAGTGCGCGAATGGGAAAAAACCTGGGCCGGGAAAAAGGTTGACCACACGAATGTCGATCAGGTTGCCCAGTTCCTGCCCGAAGCGTTTGTGAACGTTATTAAAAACCATCAGGAATGGGGCGCGCCGCCCGAGGGCTTTTTCTTTACGATCAGACCGTATGAGTTTGTTGCTGAAACACCCAACTTCATCGCAGCCAGCCAGGCCAACGCAGGCAAAGCCAACCTGGCCGCAGACGGCTCGATCGACAACCTGGCTTCACTTGCAGGGCGTCTGTTCATGAACCCGGGCGAAGACGGCACGAAAATGGCCTGGAACTTTGAGATGCAAAACCGCGGCGACACCCACAACTACCGCAAATATTCGCCGAACGTCAACCCCAAGAACAGAAGCGAGCGCATGGCGGACCAGGAATACTGGGAGTATTATTTCATTAACCGCACAGAGCTCGACCCCAAGCCGGCCGTGGACAAAAACCCGCGCGGATACCGCCGGGGCATGTTCCTGCACATGTACATGCCGGCGGAGTTTTTGAACACGCGCATGTACACGCTGCGCTACATCGACCAGAAAAAGGAAGATGACTCCTACCTGTGGTACAGCCAGTTCCGCCGCATTCGTCGCGTCAACACCGCCCAGCGCACTGATGCCATCGACGGCTCGGACATCATCTATGACGATGAGTACCTGTGGGACGGACAGCTTACCCGTAATACGTACACCTACAAGGGCAAAAAAGACCTGCTGACCGACCGGCATGACGGTGTCGGCCGCATTTCACGCATTCCCGGACAGGTTCTGTCCAACGACATGACCTTTGAACGCTGCAACCTGCTGATTGTTGATGCGATCAGCAAAGACCCCAACTACCTCTACAGTAAACGCGTCTGGTACCTTGACCCCGAGACGTATTACATCATGTTTACTGAAATTTACGACCAGCAGGGCCGCTTCTGGAAGATGTTCTTCAATAGCACCCAGCCGCTCAAAACAATGACTGGCGTGATGAAACCGGTCATTGTCGGATCGCACTACTTTGATGTTCAGCGAACGCATGGTGGTTTGTCGAATCAACAAAAAATCACCCAGCCGAAAATCTCTGATAGTTCCGTGACTGCTGATATGTTTACAACTTCGTATCTGCAAAAAGTAAACTAACCCGGTTTCTTCCTGCTCTAATAAAAAACCCCTGCAGCGTTCCTGCTGCAGGGGTTTTTTATTCCAGTACGTCTATGCCACTTCATTGCTGAGGCTCTGCCATGCGCTGTTTGCATGCAGCACTGAATATTCACAACAATATTATTATGGCTGCACTTTATAGCAGGCAAGATAAAAAAACGAGGAACTGATAAGAAAACTTCTGCTGGTTGCTGCGCTTATTGCCTTGTGCGCACTGCTTGAGGTGCCGCAGGATTACGAAGGGACAACAGATGCACGTACCGACTGCAATACTTGCAGAACATGCTGTGGTGAAAAGCCCTGTGTGCTGGATACCCGGAAGCCATGCGCATGCATGAGGAAGCACTGCACCTTTAGCAGGCTGTTCAAAAACGCCCATCTGCTGCGTTGTGCTCATCATTCGTCACTGCGGCGTACGGCAAAGTACGCCTCATTCCTCATGATTTCGCACGCCTTGCATCCGAGCGTTTTTGAACAGCCTGTATAAAAGGACTTTTTCAACAGCCTGTTAGCTCCGCATCACGAAGACCAGGCCCGCCCTGCCAGGCTTTGCCATAACCTTTTTTAAAGCAATTCCAACTCTTAATGAACCGAACGGTCCTGTCAAAACCGGCGCATATCAGCCGTCTTTTATCTCAGGCTTACGCTTACCGGCCAGCAGCTTATCCAGACCCTCAAATGCCTTAAATCCGGACTGGGTATTGTTTTTTTTCACCGGAGAAGAATCACCATACCACTGAGCATCGTCGCCGCGCTCATGCAGCTCATCATGGCAGTACATGCATAAAAGCTCCCAGTTGCTCCCGTCGGCTGGGTTGTTGTCATGATTGTGGTCTTTGTGGTGCACGGTCAGCTCGCGCAGCTTTTTGCCTTCAAACTCACGGCCGCACAACGCGCACACATGCGGCAGAATACTGAGCGCCCGGTCGCGGTAGCTGCGATGGGTCTGCTGACGCTCGCGGCGCAGCTCGTCATAAAACCGGCTGAGCTTTTCATCTTTGTCGTTCTTCTTCATAGAATCCATGGGCACCTCCCCTGCCGTAGCGCGATCCCGCCCTGGGTCTATAGGGTTGTGAAAAAAGTCTTTCTGTACCGGCTGTTCAAAAACGTTCAGATGAAGCCGCACTTTATCATTTGTAGGGGCACGGCATGCCGTGCCCCTACCGTACACCGCAGTGATCCCGACATGGCGAGGGAACGCAGCAGGTGTGTGTTTTTCAACAGCGCGCTACAGGCCAAAATCGCCTAACAGGTCACGGCTGAGAAAGGCTTCATCCTCAAAGCGCTGCTGCGCCTTTTCCTCGTTCATCCATTCAATCCAGGTGCCCGAGGCCTGATCGTTCAGCATTCCATCAACCAGCCAGGGCGTGACCGTCTCGACCGTGTCGGCCAGAATATTAAAAATAACCCGGGTCTGCTCGCGCTGTTCAGGTTCCATTTCCTGCCAGTCCGTCATAAGCAGTTCCGTAACAACCATGCCGGGGCTGACAGCACCGATGCGGACCCCGCTGCCCTCTGTTTCCTGCACCAGTGCCTGCGTAAAATAGCGCACCGCGCGCTTGCTGGCGCCGTACACGCTCATGCCGGGCAGGATCATATCATTGCTGCCGTGGCCTTCGACATTATACACTGCTCCTGACCCCTGCGCCAGCATGCCCGCAACTGCCACCCGGCAGCCGTGCATCATCCCGGTCACGTTCGTAGCGACTACCCGGCTGATTTCTGCGGGATCAAGCTCCCAGAGCATTTTGCGGGCATGGCTGATGCCGGCATTATTGATCCAGATATCAACCCGTTCAAACATTTTGCAGGCATGGTCCCATAAAGCCTGCACCTGTCCGGCATCTGTTATATCGCACGAAAGGCCTGTAATCAGACCGCTTCCAAACTGCGCTACCAGCTCAGCGCAAACCGTTTCGACGGCAGCGCTGCTGCGCGAGCTTATGACAACCCGGCAGCCGCGCTTCAGAAATTCACGGGCCAGGCCATGCCCGATGCCCTTTGTACTTCCGGTAATAACCACAACCCTCATGCGCTTTGTCTCCTTTTATACAATAACCAGATATGTACTATTCATCCTGTTCAGGCTGTTCAAAAATGTAAAGATGCAAGGCGTGCGATCTTATGCATTGTAGGGGCACGGCATGCCGTGCCCCTACCGTACGCCGCCCTGCCCCGCACAGCGGGGCGTAACGAATGATACGCAAAACGCCGCAGATATGTGTTTTAAGGCATCCTGCTCCTACAGGCCGTACTGCGAAAATAAATCTCGCGCCAACCGGCTCTCATCGGCGAAATACTGATTGGCCTTTTCTTCCGTCATCCATATAATACGCCGGCCGTTTTCGCGGTTAACCAGCAGTTCATCGACAAGAAAGTTCGTTACCGTATCAACGTCATCGGCAAGCGCATTATAGACAGCCTTGGTGGTTTCAAGCTGCTCGGGGTCCATTTTTCGCATGTCATCCAGCAGAAAATCCGTCAGCACGATGCCGGGGCTGATCGTGCCGACCTGCACCGGCTGGCCCTCGACTTCCTGCGCAAGGGCTTCGCTGAAATAGCGCACCGCGCGCTTGGTTGCCCCGTACACGCTCAGGCCCTTCACCACCATATCATCGCTGCCGAAACCTTCGGAGTTATACACCTGTCCCGAGCCCTGGGCCAGCATGCCCTGCAGGGCGACCTGCGTACCAAAGATAACACCGGTCAGATTGGTGCCGACCACCCGGGGGATTTCACGGGCTTCAAGCTCCCACAGCAGCCGCGTTGTGTTGGCAATGCCGGCGTTGTTCACCCAGATGTCGACCGTTCCGAAGCGGTCCACAGCTGCCTTCCACAGGCCGCGCACCTGCTCCACATCGGTAACATCGCAGGCGCAGGCCGCTACCTTATCCGCGCCGTACAATTGGCGGGCCTTATCGAGCTCCTGCTCCATCTCTTGACGGGCAAAGCTGCTGAGCATTACCCGATGCCCGCGCTTGAGAAAATGATGCGCAAGGCCAAGGCCGATGCCTTTTGAACTGCCTGTAATAACGACATTTTTCATAATTATCTCCTTGTTCAGAAGCCGCATCAGATCAACTGCGCGTAGAAATTCAATTATAATACAGTTATAAAAAGTCGTCACACCGGTGAAGACCGGTGTCCAGTATCTTTGTAGGTGTTTAAAATGCCTGGATTCCGGCCTGCGCCGGAATGACTGAAATTAGCATCTTCAGACTTTTCACGACTCCAACAATAATACGCCATCTAACCCGCATGCATACCGGCGCACTATGCGCCCTTACCGCGTCCAGCGCTGGTAGACCCGCATACCCTCAGCGCGGAACTTCTGGTTGGCGATCGTGATCTGCTCCGGGGTGATCTCACTGATGAGAAAGGCTTTTTTCACGCCCTGTCTGAAGGCTTTCAAACGGGCTTCGCGCTGCTCAGGCGTTGCATCGGCCGGCACCCTGGCGCCGAATTCATAGGGCAGCAGCTCGATCATGATGCGCTCGAAATCAGGGTCATCACCGTTGATCAGCCGCGCGGTGCCGCGCACCTGAACGCACAGGAAATCTTTGAAGGTCTCGCTATCGAACTCCTTGTGATAGTTCATGCTCACTTTGGGGTTGGCCTCGATATGGCGCAGTTTCTCGGTGCCGGCCTCGTGAAAGCCGTACAGCTTCCCGGTCTTCGGGTCAAGCGTCCACTCGCAGGTGGTCGAGAGCGGCACATTGTTGAGGCTTGTTGCCAGGATGAACGTTTTTGAATCGTGCTTCAGTCCGCCGATGGCTTTTTCAATCTCAGCCCACACGCGCTCTTTGGACATCACGCCCTCGCCTTCGCTGTGGCCGGGAGACTGACCAAACAGATAGACCTTCGTGGCAGTGGTATTGGCGTCAAGCTTGATTTCATGGCAGTCATTGCAACTCAGTCCCGGTTCGATCTCGGGATGCCCGCTGTCGACTTCCGCAGCCGCAATGATCGCCTGAGCCTTCGGTACCGCCTCGGCCTTTGGCTGCACGTCCTTCGCGGCAAAGCGTCCGCACCCGAAAACGGCAACAAACAGCACAACAGTCATCACCACACTACGTGCTCTCTTCTTCATCGCATACTCCTTTACTGGTTCTTAATAAGCCCGTCCATAATGGTTTTCAAATTAAGCCTGTGCTGTTCCTGCGGATCAAAATCCAGCGGAACGGTGAAATAACTCAGGAAAAATCCCATCGACAAAAAATACAGGGCGCGCCCGACACCTTCGGAATCAACCTGCTTAAAGATACCCGTTCTTATTCCCTCCTGTATCAGCGCGGAAACCGTTGCCACCCTGTGGCGATACATGGCCGCTACTTCCGCACGAAATTCGGGCTCCCGTGAACTCATGGCAACAAAATCGAGGCAAAAACGCAAAACCGGCTCGTGTTCCTGGAAAATTTCAACTGATTTTTCAACCAGCACGTTCAAGCCCTGGGCAGCGTCGGCAGCGCCGCGAACCTGTTCGGTCAGGTATTCAAAATACCGGTTAACACGGTTCCTGAACAGCTCAATCACAAGCTCTTTTTTGGAGCTGAAATGATGGTAAATGCCGCCTTTTGAAATGCCGGCCTGTGCGGCGATCTCATCAATGGTTGTCTGATGATAGCCATTGCTGTTAAAACAGCTCAGCGCAGCCTCAAATATCTCTTCGCGCCGCTGTTCCGGCGCCTTGTTCACAGCCATAGTTGCACCAAAGAAAGTCCGACCAGTCGGTATGTATTATAGACTGTTAAACCATTTTGTCAAGCAAGGAGTAACAGCTCTTGTATCGGAAAGGCACAGATGTAGATATATCGGGTTACGCTTCGCTAAGCAACCTACGGTTGTCACCCCACGCGCCACCCTGCCCTGAGCCCGTCAACTGCGCTTGAAACAATTCCGCCTGAATAGCCTGCCCCTTCGCCGACCGGCACCAGGCCGGCAATGCCTGCAGCCTGGAACGTATCCGGATCGCGCAGCATGCGCACCGGTGATGAGGTGCGTGTTTCAAAGCCAATCAGAATACCCTGCTCGATAAAACCGGGTATTTTTTTATCAAACGCGGCAAGCGCCCGCCGCAACGGATCGACAATAAACACGGGCAGCAAAGAGGCCAGATCAGCAGGGGTAACACCGGGTGTATAAGTAATATGTTCGCACGGCAGGTCGATTGAGGCGCAGCCGCGCACAAAATCAGCCACGCACTGTGCCGGCGCATAGTACGGTATGCCTCCTGCGGCATATGCAAGGCGCTCTATGTGTTCCTGAAAGGCAATGCCGCCGAGCGCATCGTTTGAGTTGAAATCATCCGGCGCAACCGTGACCACTATGGCCGCGTTGGCCCGGCTGCCAGAGCGCTTTGAAAAACTCATGCCGTTAACGCACAGTGTTTCCGGCTGCGAGGAGCAGCCGATCACGAGACCTCCGGGGCACATGCAAAAACTGTACACTCCCCGGCCGGAGACAGTGTCCTGATGCTTCAGGGCATAGTCTGCCGGGCCGTATGCGCTGCGCGCGCTCCCGTCGCGGCGCATCGCGCAATCGATCAGGTCCTGCGGATGCTCGATGCGCGCGCCCACCGCAAAGCCCTTGGGCTCAATGCGCATACCCCGCCCCGCAAGCATGCGCACAGTGTCGCGTGCGCTGTGCCCGACTGCCAGGACAACAAGTCCGGTTTCAAGCATCTCCCCGGCAATATGTACACTGCGAACCCTGCCCTGCTCGATCACGATATCATCAAGGCGCCTGCCAAACCGGAACTCAACACCCCGCTGTTGCAAACGCTCGACCAGAGCCGGAATAACCCGGCGTAAGCGGTCGGTGCCTACATGCGCACGGGTATCAAAAAGAATATCACTGTCAGCCCCGCAGGCGACCAATTCCTCCAGCACGCGTTGTTTAAACGGAGAGGAGCCGCGGGCAGTCAGCTTGCCGTCAGAAAAGGTTCCGGCTCCGCCTTCGCCGAACACCACGTTTGATTCGGGATTAAGCTCACCGTGCTTCCAGAACGCCTGCACTGCTGCAACGCGCCCGGAAATGCGCTCCCCGCGCTCGATCACCAGTGGTGGGCACCCCCGCTCAGCCAGGGCCAGAGCAGCAAAAAGCCCGGCCGGGCCGCAGCCGACCACAACCGGGCGCTGCTTGAGACTCAGTCGTGGACCAACAGGCATGGGCTCTTCCTGATACAGGCTGAACCGGCTGTCCGAGCTTATGCGCTCGAACTCTTCAGCAGTAAGACAGATGTCTGCGGCAAGGCTGTACTCATAGCACAACGTGCGCTGGCGCGCGTCAAGCGAACGACGCAGGATGCGCACGGATTCGATACGCTCTGTGGCAACGCCGAGCGCCTGTGCCAGCGCCTCACGCAGCGCTATCGTGCCCGTCTCGCCCAGGCGCAAGCCTGTAAATTTTAATCGGTAGGTCTTTGACTGCGCAGCCATGCCAAGGCGCCTTCCCGGTCATGAAGAGTTCCATTGCGCTCAAGCCGGGCCGCCTGTTTGAGAATGCGGCCCACCTGCGGGCCCTGCCCGGACTGCAGGGCATCCATAACATCGGCACCTGTGAGCAGCGGCGCAGTCTCCTGCAGATCACTGGTTGCAAGAATACGGGCGCACAGATCCGCTGCAATATCGCGCACGCGCCGACTGGAATCCCGATACTCAGGCCCGGAGCCGGTCGCCAGGCTGTCGGCGATCGCGAGCAGGCACGCGCCGACCGCGGCCGGACCGCAATCGCGCACAAAGCGAGCCTTGGCGCGCTCACTCACACTCTCAAGCAAAGACATGTGCAGGATTCGCATATGCTGCTCAACCAGGACGGCAAGTACAGACTGCGCTTTGCGCCCCAATCCGACAGAGCGCGCCATTCCGCGGATAATGCGAGCGCCGGATCTCTCATGCCCGTAGAAATGAATCCTGCCGGCCTGCTCGCTGGCACACTCAGGTTTGCCGATATCATGCAGCAGGGCCGCAAAGCACAACAGAGACATCATAGTCACGCCTTCTTCAAGGCTCTGATTCAAATACTCGTCAGACTGTGCCTGCAGATCGCTGCAACACGACTGCGTTATCCGCAGCGCCTCATCCAGGAACCCGGCCGTGCGCAGGCTATGTTCAAAAAGCGTGTGCTCATGGGGAGCGCTCTGCTGCACACCCTCAATCACAGCAATATCAGGCAGCAGCTGAGCAAGCAGGCCCGTATCAAAAAGAGCGCGCAGGGATGCTTCCCGTTCTGGGGCATGCAAAATCGCGAACAGCTCGCGCTTGACGCGCTCGCGGGCGCTGTGCACAATCAGGGCGCTGTTGCGGTGAATGCTGGCAAGCGTCAGGGGTTCAATCACGCAGGACAGCTGCCGCGCCAACCTGAAGGCACGCAGCATGCGCAGGGGATCGGCTTCAAAGGCCTGCTTCGAACACATGCGCAGGCACCGGGCATCGAGATCGGCCTGGCCGCCAAGGGGATCGATCAGGCAGGTGCCGGGCTCATGCAGCGCAAGGGCCATGGCATTGACCGTGAAATCGCGCTGCTGAAGATCAAAAATAATGTCGGTCTGGTTCATGCGGGAAAAATCAGCCGTGATCCGTGAGCCGCCCTGCCGGAACACGACACGCTGCTGGTCAACGTCCCAGGGAATGACCTTGCCGCGCACAGAGCGCGCAAAAGCCGCGACCAGGCCGTCAAAGCCGTCGAAGAGCGCAAAATCAAAATCATGTGCTCGCCCGATACCGGAAAGAGCATCCCGCACCGCACCACCGACAAGATACACCGCAGCGCGCGCTTCCTGCGTAATCCGGGATACAGTGTGAACGATCGGATGCAGCCGGAGGGCACTGAAAGACTGCATTGAGCTACTTCCGAATAAGGCGCACGGCAACACTGCCGGCATGCGCATCCAGGTTCTCGCAGGCGGCAAGGCGGACAGCATCATCTCCGAGCGCATCAAGCGCAGATGGCGTAAAGCACAGCAGGCTGATCTTTTTAATAAAATCATCCACGGACAGGGCTGAATAAAACCGCGCGCTGCCTGCGGTCGGCAGGACATGATTGGGCCCGGCCAGGTAATCGCCCAGAGGCTCGGGCGTATGATGGCCCATAAAAACCGCGCCGGCATTCCTGATCTGCCCGACCAGATCCCAGGGGCGCTCAACAAACAGCTCCAGATGTTCCGGGGCCATCTCGTTGGCCAGGTTCACGGCCTGGGCGAGATCAGGCGCGATGATGATCGCGCCGTGTCCATCGATCGATGTGCGCGCAATCGTCTCGCGCGGAAGCTGCGCCAGGCGGGCCTGCAGCTCATCAAAAACACGGGCGGCGAACGGCTCATCGGTTGTGATCAGAACGGAGGACGCCATCTCATCATGCTCAGCCTGCGAAAGCAGGTCGGCCGCGACCCAGGCCGGTTCTCCGCTGCCGTCGGCGACTATCAAAATCTCGCTCGGGCCGGCGATCATGTCGATGTCGACATCGCCGTATACAAGCTTTTTGGCAAGCGCAACGTAGATGTTGCCGGGACCGGTGATCTTGTCGACCCGCGGCACGGACTCAGTCCCGTAGGCCAGGGCGGCAACCGCCTGAGCGCCGCCGATCTGGAAAATCCGGCTGATGCCGCACAGGTCCGCGGCTGCGAGCACGAGCGGATGCAGGCCGTCAGGCCCGGCCGGGCTGACCATGATGATTTCTGAAACACCGGCAACCTTTGCCGGAATTGCGTTCATCAAAACCGATGACGGGTACAGGGCCTTGCCGCCCGGGACATAGATGCCGACGCGCTCCAGCGGGCGCACAAGCTGCCCGAGTATTTCCCCATCACTTTCAGTGGTGATCCATGAATTGCTCAACTGGCGGCGGTGAAAAGACTCAATGCGTTTAAATGCCAGCTGCAGGGATTTAAATACCTTTGGGTCAACCCGTTTGCGGGCGGACTTAATGTCTGACGGATCGACCGCAAGAATTTCATGCCCGTCAAACCGGCGTGTCAGGCTCCGCAGGGCCGCATCCCCGCCTGTTCTGACCTCATAGATAATGCTCCTGACAGCCTGCTCCGCCTCCTGCGTCGGCAGACTCGCGCGTGCGCGCAGCGCGCTGAATTCAGCAGCAAAACCTTTGTCTGTGGATCGAAGCATACGCATGATGGGGTACCTGTCGAAAAGGGCTGTGCCCGTTTATGTTTCCTTCTCACGACGTATGTCAGCGCCGAGACGGCGAAGTTTTTCCTCCAGGGCCTCATAGCCGCGGTCAAGATGATAAATGCGCGAAACAACGGTTGTACCGTGCGCAGCCAGCCCGGCAAGGATCAGGCATGCGCTGGCGCGCAGATCAGATGCCATGACGCGGGCGCCTTCTAGCTGCTCAACCCCGGTTATAACCGCACAGTCACGCTCAACCCGGATATGGGCGCCCATGCGGTCAAGCTCGGCGACATGAATAAAACGATTTTCAAAAATCGTCTCGCGGATCAGCGAGGTGCCGCCTGCAAGGGTCAAAAGCGACATGAGCTGGGCCTGCATGTCGGTCGGAAAGCCGGGATAGGGACTCGTGGTGACCTCGACCGGCTTCAGGCCCCTGTCAGCACGTATGCGTACGCAGTTCTCCGATTCATCAACAACACAGCCGATATCGCGCAGCTTTTCAAGCGTTGCGCCCATGTAGGCAACGGGACAGTTCTCAACCGTCACGTCCCCTACTGTGATAGCGCCGGCGATCAAAAGGGTTCCGGCCTCGATCCGGTCAGGCATCACCGTATGCACGATCGGCGCAAGCTCCCGGACGCCTTCAATCGTAATGGTGCCGGTTCCGTCACCGGATATGCGGGCCCCGGCCGAGCGCAGGGCCACGGCCAGATCAGTGATTTCAGGTTCCCGGGCCGCATTTTCGATCACGGTCACCCCGTCGGCCAGGCAGGCGGCCATCATGACATTCTCGGTACCGCCGACCGTGGGCATGTCAAAAAGAATACGTGCTCCGCGCATGCGCTCACAGACAGCGTTCACGTAACCGCTCTCAATACTGATGCGGGCGCCCATGGCCTCAAGCGCCTTGATATGAATATCAACCGGTCGCAGCCCGATGGCGCACCCGCCGGGGAGTGAAACACGCGCGTTGCCGAACCTGGCCAGCAGGGGACCAAGCACCAGAAACGACGCGCGCATTGTCCTGACCAGCTCATAGGGCGCATCAACGATATCAATATGCGTTGCATCAAGCCTGAGATCAGCCGACCCCGTGATGCGCACGCCCAGATGTTCAAGCAGGCGTTTCATGGTGCTGATGTCACGCAGATCCGGAACCCCGCTGATACGGTGCTCACCGCTGCCAAGCAGCGTCGCAGCCATAATCGCAAGGGCTGAATTTTTAGCGCCGCTGGCAGCAACCCGGCCCTGCAGGGCCCGGCCGCCGTTAATCACGATACATTCCATAAAAACCAACTTTCACATTGGAAACCAAATGGATACAGGCATATGCACTGCCCCGGCAGGAAAAAAAATAGCCTTGCGGAACACGTATAATCGTTATATTGTATAAGCCTGTTTTTTTCAAGCAATTCCTCAGCACCCCCTGCGCCACAACAGGGACGCAACCAGGGATAATACGGCGAAAGGCTCCCCCATGGCAGTACTGACCCGGCAGGCACGCGAGCGTCTTACCGCGATTATTGTGACCGACTACGAGGAATGCCAGTTTTTCGCGGCCTCGGCCCAGATGCTGGTCAATAAAATAAAGGATTTTTCACTGCGCGCGCAGGATCAGGCAACATCCTTTGAGCAGCTCAGGGATGAAATCGGGCAGATCGGCGTATTCCTCAGCAACGCCGAAAAACGCCTGCAGGAGGTTGAAGACTGCTACACAAAACTTGTTGAGAACCTCTCGGAAAACGTGCCACGCCAATAAGAAAGACACATTGCATGGACGCACTTGTTTGCCTGCGAGAGCGCAAAACCTGCCGCGGATTTCTACCCCGCCCGGTGCCGGCCGACGTACTGAACGTCATACTCACTGACGCTCTCTGGGCGCCGTCTGCTTCGAACCAGCAACCCTGGCATTTTCACATCATCGAAGGCCGGGCGCTGCAACACCTCGTCGAGTGCGTTAGGCAAGCCCACCGGGAAGAGCGCAGGGGCTATGATCCTTCAAAAGGCAAAACCATCCCGCCGCAATATGTCGAACGAACAAAACAGCTTTTTCGCGGCATACGACCCTTTATCGCCCAGCTGGGAGACGGCAACGCCGCCTTCATTGAAAGCGGCAGCTTCCGCTTTTACGATGCGCCGGCCGTGGTGCTGCTAACCATGCACGCGCACATGCCGCCGGTACGCTACATGGATATCGGCATGGCCGCGCAGAACCTGATGCTTTCGGCCCATGCGCGCGGTCTTGGGACCTGTGCCGTCGCCCTTACCCTCATGTACGCCGACGCGGTTAAAGCAGCCCTGAGCCTGCCCGATGACATTCTGCCGGCCCTGTTTATCGCCGTCGGCTATCCTGATCCTGTCTTTCCGGTTAACCAGTTTCGCTCCGGCCGCGAGACTCTTGAAAACTGTCTCACCCGCCATGCATAACCGGCCATGAGAGCGCCATCCGGTCAACGCCATGCATATGTCGCCCGCAAACCTGATTGATGATTTTCGCGCCATGGCGGAAACGATTGCAGCCTCGGTTCCCCTGCCAGCCATCGCCGAACTGTTTCTGCCGCCGCTGTTCAAAGACAGGCAGCCGCACGATTCTGAATTCATGGCCCTGCGTCTGAGCGACGATTCGGTCGGCATCAGCTACGTTATGCTGCCGGAGCACTGCCGCTCTTCCTACGAACTGCTGCGGCCGGACGCTGTCTCCGGGCGCTCACCCGGCGAGCTAACCGCCCGCTTCGGCAGCCACGATCCGATTGAGCATATGCTTGCCATGGCCGCCCTGAATGCCATATGCAGCCACGTCATGCGCTCCGGCCGTGTTGAACTCGACACGGCAACCGACTCTCTCGGGTTGCTTGACATAACCGAGGCCGACCACATCGGCATGGTGGGTTTTTTTTCACCCCTGATAGACCGGATCGAAGCCTGCGGCGCGAGGCTGACCGTTATCGAGCTTGACGACAGCTACCGGAAGCTTTATCCGCACATTCACGTTACACTCGATACCGCCGAGCTTAAGCGTTGCAACAAAGTGCTGTGCACCAGCACGACCGTCTACAATAACACGCTTGACACAATTCTTGAGCACTGCCGCCCGGATGCGTTTGTTTCCGTTGTCGGCCCGACAGCCGGTTATTTGCCTGACCCGCTTTTCGCGCGCGGCGTAGATGTGGTCGGCGGAACGCTCATCCATGACGGCACAGCCTTCATGCGTCTTCTGGCTGAAAAGCAGCGCTGGACCTGCGCCCGGCGCAAAATATGTTTTCAGAAAAAAACCTATCGCGGACTGAACCTGTAATCAGGCTGCGCATGCATCAGCGCGTAACGGCAACCGCCGGAAGCGCGCCGGAAACTGACAGAGCATCGTATCCTCCATGAGCCAGGACACAACCCGCCAGCAGACTGTCTGCAACGCTGTTCAGCTCAAGGACTTCGATACCCGCAGTGCACGTATTGTCATGTCACCCGTCGGCCGCATACCCGAGCGGACTGCCGGGCTTGCCGGCACAGCCCGCACAGGATCTGTTTTAATAGTACTGTTTTCAGATGCAGCCAGACTGCATGTCATTCTTATAAAACGGCGCGATAACCTGCGCCATCACCCCGGCCAGATATCCTTCCCCGGCGGACGCCGGGAAAAATGCGAGGATGCGCTCACATGCGCCCTGCGGGAAACCCGTGAGGAAATCGGCATTGAGCCTGACTCCCTTATTATCGTCGGTCCGCTGGAACCGACCTACATCATCGCCTCTGATTTCTGCATTGATCCCTTTGTAGCATGGCTCCCCGGCATTCCCGGATGCATTCCTGACCCGCGCGAGGTTGACGCCATATACACGGTACCTCTCGCGCATCTATGCGCTCCCGGTGCACGTGAATACCGGCAAAAAAACATACTCGGCACACAGCGCAGCGTGCCGGGATTTCTCTTATACGGCCATCATATCTGGGGTGCTACGGCAATGCTGCTGCACGAGACAATTGAACGTCTCAAAGCAGCCGGGTGGCGGGAATAGAGTTTGTAACAGGCCGGAATTTCTTCAGAGCTGCAGAGGGGAAGCGGTCTGCGACGCGGCTGAGACCGTCAGGGCAGCACCGCTGGCGCGCACCATGGCCGCGCACGACTGGAGCATCTCCCTGATCTGTGCATCGGTGCGCAGAGGGTCATGATGAAACAGCACCAGATGTTTCACCTGGCCGTAGATGGCGGCCCTGACCGCAGTCGTAAAGCTGCAATGTCCCCAGCCGATTTTCGCGGAATACTCCATAGGCGTGTACTGCGCGTCATGAATCAGCACATCGGCCGAGCGAATAAAGTTAAAAATTTTTAAGTAATGCATGCCCAGCGCCTGGATGCCGGTTCCGGCATCCAGGACAATATGGGTGCCATTGTCAGCAATGATTTCAACACACGGGGTGCAGCCGCCGTATCCTACCACGTCGGGCGAACACACCGGCATTGATCCCCGCACGCCCCAGAAGCGAATCTCAATCTCACCCTTTATAGCAGGCACGGCATTACTCCCACGCAAGTGCAGTGGTCAGTCCGTCATGGCGGGCCGATCAACGCGGAAACTTTTGCCGTCAGCTCGGCTGCATTAAACGGTTTTATCAAAGAGTCATCCGCGCCAAGCGATCTGGCACGGTTCAAATCTTGCTCAAAAATTTTAGTCGAACACATCAAAAACTTTGCGCGCGGGCAGGTGTTTATTTTTTTCGCCATTTCCAGAACGTAAAAACCGTCAAAGCGCGGCATGTTGATATCAAGAATCAGCAGATCAGGGTCAAAGGCGGTAACCCGGCCGTCAAAAAACGTGGCACTTTCATTCAATGTCTCAACCTCGTAGCCGAGGCTTTCAAGCGCACGCCGCATGGCATTGGCAATCGAAACGCTGTCATCGACAATCAGAATCTTTTTCATGCGTGTCTACTTCTTCTTCAGCCCCAAGTAATCGGCAACCGCTCCGGCAGATGCCGCAAGCTGCACGGGCGCATTGACAAATCCGGAACGCGGTGTGATTTCATACTCCGGCGGAAAGGTGTTCTCGAAAAACATCTGCTGAAAATTCGAAAATTTCAGCTGATGGGACGTTGAATCGACCACAAACGTGCGCTCGGGAGAAACAATACCGCTCGCAAGAGCCCTGCGCAGACCGGCGATTGATTCGCCGCCCTGGGTACACACCACGCTCCCGCATCGATTGGCCTGCAGCATGCCCTCGATAATCTCCTGTTCTTCAACGTCGATACAGGCAAAGCGGTCGTCAAAATCGCTCGCAACCAGGGCGCGCACTTTGGGAAACGATACCGGGTCGCCGATCATGGCCGCCTGGGCAACGCTCGGCCTCACGGGCACGGGCGCATACTCTCCCGAAGATCGCCACAGGGCCACCGGATTTGCATGCCGGCTCTGCACGGCCAGAATATGAGGCAGATCCTCAATAATGCCCAGGCGGTGCATATCGAGAAATCCCTCCATAATCGCTGTAATGTTGCCGGCATTACCAACCGGCACAACCACGGTCAGGTCATCGGTCTTATAGCCCAGCTGCCGCGCAACTTCATAGGCATACGATTTCTGGCCCATGATTCGAACGGGATTTTTAGAGTTCAGCAGGCACACATGGTAGGTTTCAGCCAGCTGCTCGACGATGCGCATGCAGTCGTCGAACACCCCCGGAATTTCCAGCACAACCGCACCGCTGCCGAGCGGCTGCGCAAGCTGCTGCGGCGTAACTTTTCCTTTAGGCAACAGCACAACCGACTTGACGATCGAGCTGTCAAGATAGCTCAGATACAACGCGGCTGCAGCCGACGTGTCGCCGGTAGATGCGCAAATGCCCAGCACTTCGCTGAGACCGCGCGTGCGGATCGAGTAATTGATAAAACTCACCGCACTGGCCATGCCGCGATCCTTAAAGCTTGCCGATGGGTTGAAACCGTCGTTTTTTATAAAAAATTCCGAACCGGCATACCGGGCAAGCTGTGTGTTGGCGCGAACCAGGGCCGTATGGCCTTCCCCGAGATAGATGACGTCCTGAAGCGGGATTGCGGGAAAAAGCAGTTCTTTGAACAGGAAAATACCCTGCAGCGCTTCAATCCGCAGCAGCGTGCGATAGTCGAAAATATCGCGCCACACGGGGCCCGGTATTTTCTTCAATTCATCAAAAGAGCGGTCCGTAATTTTCAACAAACTGCCGCATGCGGGGCACGTATATAAGAATCGGTCAAGGGGGCAGGAGTATGCGCAGGCAATGCATTCATACACGCAGTCTCCGGCATATTCGGGAATAAGATAGTCGCGCACATGCGCGGGAAAAGCGTGCGGATCAAACGGGCTGTAGTGTCTCTCCATACAATCCTTACGACAGGCCTGCGGGACGCACGGGCATAGTCCGGGCAGCCGTATTAAATCTCAAGTGAATATTTGTAGCGGACCGGATAATCACGGCTTTCCTCAACTGCACGCAACATAAAGTGTTTTTCTTCTGCGGTGATCGGCCGCAGAAGGTCAACATCCTTCTGCTGCGTTATACAGGAGCCTATATCGATAAAACGGTCCGCGGGAATGGAGACCGATTCAAGCACACAAATGCTGCGCACAAACACATTGTTGCCGATATGGGCATAATGCAAAATCGCCCTGCAGCCGATGAAACAACCGTCCCCGATCGTAGCCGGTCCGTACACAACCGCCCCGTGGTTGATTGTGGTGCCTGATCCGACCTGAATACAGGTTTCCGAGTGGGCGTGCAGAACCGCAACATCCTGGATAACGCTTCCGTCTCCAATGATAATCGAACAATGTTCATCCTCAAGTGAAAAACGGTCTGCACGCAGGACAACCCCCGCACCGATAAAACAGTTAGCGCCGATTAAGACACGACCGATAACAATCGCGTCCGGATCAACATACGCAGTGCTGTCTACCTGCGGCATATCTTTGGCAACGTTGGCTCGCAGCATATCTCCCCCCTGTAGAATCTCCTTGCATTACAGTCCGTCTATTCACTTCTTCGATATATACTATCAGATTTGTCCAAAATAAATTATTCAATCGCTGCTGAAGGCCCTCTGGCCGGGGCCGTGCCGTCCCATCCGGCAAAGAAGACCTCATTTCATTATCGGCCCGTGTGCCGCAATATTTCAAACGGGCCAGGCACGCCCCCGCGATTGTTGTCTACAGCAGTGCGCCCGGGCCGTGTATACAATGAATTTTACAGGACGTGCCGTTGCATCGGCAGTGCACAAACTGCCGGATGGGACGGCACGGCCCCGGCCGGAGGGCCTGTTCTAAATTATTCTGGACACTACTGATATACTATATTTTTTTTATACCTGATTCAACCAAAAAACCAAGCACGGCAATGATCATGAAATATGAACAAATTAGGTTTGCATCTCCTGCAAATCTGGATTAAAGTCGTAAAACGCACAACAACACTATTGATTACAGGCTCCGGCACGCCGTACACAGGGGAAGACAGATGTCTCTGGCCAAAAAACTGACAGATATCAAACGATACATTTCGTTAAAGAAAGACACCCTTGAAGGCGATATAGTATTAGTGGGGACACCGGACGGTATCTTCTACGCAGTTGTGCACGACATAAGCCCGGACATTAAGAAAGACTGGTACGCCGTACATTTTACCGCGCTCCTGCTGCCGCCGGTCGACCTTACATGGAAGCTCCGTCTTCCCCAGATGTGCGGTGAAATATTCACCATAAACTGGGAAGAGTACTTTATGACGGCTGTTGCACTTCAAGCCCCAACGGCGGAAAACCCCGTATGCGCATGCGAGGACAGTTCCGGTCCGACAGGAAAAATAATACAATTAGCCCCACGCGCGAAGAACCCATGAGGGCTGCCCACTATCGCTGCGTTGACATTCACCGGTGTACACATGTGCATACAAAGATAGATAACTCTTATACGCACGAGGGAATACCCAATGTCGGACAAACGCCTTTTCAAACGCATTAAGAAAACCCTCCAGATAAGCATCCGATCTGAAAGCGGTACCCACAGCGCCCTGACGGAAGACGTTTCAGCAGCTGGCTTTTTTATCAAAACACAAAAAGTATTCCCTCCCGGAACAATCCTGGAGATCAGCCTCAAAGGGACAGCCGAGCCGATCGAAATGTCATGCCGGGTTGTGTGGGCCCGCAAAGTGCCGAGTAATCTTTTCCATCTGGCGAACAAAAACGGCATGGGTGTGCTGATCACCGAGTTCAAAACCGGCGAGGAAGAATACCAGCGGCTCCATCAAAAAAGCACCTGATCACATCGCACAATGCGATAAATGTGCGCCTCCGGCCTTGATTTATTCCACAAAATCAGTTATTTAATAACTATTGCGGGAAGGATAGGGGTTGCCCCTCCGCTTTTTCCCTGAAAAGCCTGCCAATGGGCTTTCCTTCCCTTTTTTTACTGTCTTGCCCCTGTTCAGAATAGCCTGCTAATCTCACCCGTTCGTAGCGCTCAAAGCCCGTGGCCGCAGATGGTTTTTTTTAAAAATTGCGTTATTTGCTATTGATATACGTTGCAATTTTGGTATAATATTAAATTTTAATGACTGGTCGGTTTTACCAAAATGCACGGAAGTCACAGGAGAATAAACCCATGGGAAAAGTCTGCAGCATATGCGGCAAAGGGCGCCAGGTAGGCTACAGTATCAGCCACGCGCACAATAAAAGCAAAAAGGTATGGAAACCCAATGTACAACGGGTTCGTTCAATGAGCAATGGCACCACAAAACGAGTGTACGCCTGTACACGCTGCATCCGTTCAGGCTTTGTTGCAAAACCTGGCCGCAAAGCATCCAAACCCGTTAACGCAGCTGTTTAATCGTGCCACGGCAGCACCATATCACGCCACCAACCCCCTGTCGAAACGCACCCTCCATACACACATAGCGCGGGTACTGCCGGCAGCAGGGCGCATGCGTTCTGTGACTACAGCGTTTTAAATTTGAGATCGCTTCACCGAGCTTACGCTGAGTGCAATGAAGGGCCAGTAATTACAGAACTACTGTAACCGATAACGCCAGTAGGTACGTATCATTGCCAGGCCGTACGGCCGTGGCAATCTCTCTGCTTTGTAATCAGATACCGCACGGCACAAAACTAATCAGCACTAAGGTTTCAACCGTGACACTTTCAGCACACCCTTGACCTTCCTGATTGCTGCGATCACGGCATCCAGCATTGCAAGGCTGTTGATTTCTACGTTAAAAACACTGACAGCCTTCTTCTCGGGTGTTGTTCTGACGCTTGCGTTGAGAATATTGGTCTCCGCGCTCGCGATCGAGGATGTAATTGAAGCCAGCAGACCTTTTTTATCCTCACAGATAACCTCAATCGGCACAACCGAGACATGCCGCGCGCGCTCATCCCACTGCGCATCAATAATGCGCTCGGGATCAGCAGACGTCAAAAACGTGCATTCCCGGGCATGAATCGTCACACCCCTGCCGCGCGTAATAAACCCCTTGATCTGATCCCCGTGAATTGGGTTGCAGCATTTGCCGAAACGCACCAGCAAATCGTCCATCCCCTGCACGACGACGCCAATCGTATTATTGCGTTCGCGGATTTTCTGTGCTCGTTTTGAACTCTCCGGCTCCGGAGCGGTCCCTTCAGCCTCATCCGGCATACATTTGTTGATAACCTGCCGGATGCCGATACGGCCCTGTCCGATTGCGGCCAGCAGGTCATCGGCATCTTTAACCTGACCTCTGCCCATTTTTTCAACCAGCTGACCATCCTTGAGCATCCGTGCAAAATTAAGCTTATGCTTGCGAAACTCCTTTTCCCCGATCTCTCGACCCAGCACAATGCTGCGCTCGAGTTCCTGCTGACGTATCCAGTTTCTGATTTTTGTCCGGGCCCGCGATGTTTTAACTATTTTCAGCCAGTCCCGGCTGGGGTGATGTCCGGGCTGAGTCAGAATTTCAACAACATCCCCGCTCTGGATTTCATAGCGCAGCGGCACGATACCGTTGTTTACTTTGGCGCCCACGCAGCGGTTGCCGATATCGGTATGAATGCCATAGGCGAAATCTATTGGCGTTGCCCCTTTCGGCAGCTCAATCACTTTCCCGGCGGGAGTAAAAGCAAAAACCTCATCGGGAAAAACCTCAACCCGGAACGCATCCAGAAATTCGCGCGAATCGCTCATTTCCTTCTGAGATTCCAGAATATTTTGCAGCCAGGCAAAGCTCTGATCATGCTTCTGCTCGTCCGTGCTGCCCTCCTTGTATTTCCAGTGGGCTGCGATCCCGTGCCGGGCGACCCGGTCCATCTCTTCGGTTCTGATCTGAATTTCAATCCGCTGCCCGTACGGGCCGATAACGCTCGTATGCAGCGACTGGTACATGTTCGCCTTGGGCAGTGAAATATAATCCTTGAAGCGGCCCGGAATCGGTTTCCACAGCGCATGGATAATGCCCAGCACCTCATAGCATTCCGGCCGGTCATTCACGATAATGCGAAACGCGGTCAGATCATATATCTGGCTGAAATTAAGATTCTGGGTCTGCATCTTGTTATAGATGCTGAACAGATGTTTATGCCGCCCGGTAATACCGGCTTTGATGCCGGACTGCGCCAGCCTGGACTCGATAATCCCGATCACCTCATTGACATAGCGTTCGCGCTGCTCGGACGTCCGCATGAGCTTGTCTTTAATGTCGCGATACATTTCCGCGTGCATATAGCGCAGAGACAGGTCTTCAAGCTCACGTTTAACAAGATACAGGCCCAGACGGCTGGCAAGCGGGGCATAAATATCCAGGGTATTGCGGGCGGTGCGCTCCTGCTTTTCGACCGGCATAAATTCAAGCGTGCGCATGTTATGGATGCGATCAGCCAGCTTGACCAGAAGGACGCGTATGTCTTTCGACATGGCAAGTATCATCTTGCGGAAATTGTCGGCATGCGTATCCTGCTTGCGGTCACTCGTAATTTTACTGATTTTCGTAACCCCATCGACCAGAAATGCCACCTCATCGCCGAACAGGTCCTGGATTTCTTCAAGCGTTGCACAGGTATCCTCAACCGTATCGTGCAGCAATCCCGTTGCCACGGTATAAACGTCAAGGTTAAGATCAGCCAGGATCTTGGCCACGGACAGCGGATGGTTCAAATAGGGCTCGCCCGACATGCGGGTCTGCCCCTGATGAACCTTGGCGGAAAAAACATATGCGCGGCTGATAAGACCGAGATCAGCCTCGGGGAAATAAGAGGTCACCTGCTCGATGATGTCATTTATGCGGACGATCTTTGACTCAGCCATTACACCTGACCCCTGCGCCGCCTGCAGTCACGACCGGGCAGTCCTACTGCAGATTCGGCAGTGCTTCGAGTATCCTGTCAAAGGCATCGGCCAGTGGGGCCTGTACCTGTTCGCCGGTTTTACGCCACTTCATGTCGAGGCATCCGTCCTTCACGGCATTGCGACCCACCGTCACCCGCAGGGGGATGCCGATCAAATCGGCATCTTTGAACTTAATGCCGGGACGCTCGTCGCGGTCATCAAGAAGCACGTCCACGCCATGCCCGAGAAGCTTTTCATACAGGTCAGCGGCAATCTGATTCTGCTGTTCATCTGTAGGATTCACCAGCACGATCAGCACGCTGAACGGCGCAATCGGAGCGGGAAAGATGATGCCGTCACTGTCATGTGACTGTTCAATTGCAGCGGCCACAGTACGGCCGACGCCGATCCCGTAGCAGCCCATGACCATCGGGTGCGACTGCCCCTGCGCATCAAGGAACTGCGCCTGCATCGAGGTGCTGTACTTGGTGCCCAGCTTGAAAATATGCCCGACCTCGATGCCGCGTGTGGTTGTGAGCGGACGAGCGCAGCGCGGACAGGCATCGCCATCTCCGGCAAGCCGTATATCGGCGAACGCATCAACGCTGAAATCACGGCTCATGTTGACGTTGACGACATGCACATCGCGCTCATTGCCGCCGGCAACCATATTGATGCTGCCCTTCAGGCCGTAATCGGCGATGATGCGCACGCCGCGCAGGCCCACAGGCCCGGCAAATCCGCGCGGCGCGCCGGTCACCTTTTCAATCAGCTCCTCGTCGGCCAGAGACAGCTCGCTGCACTTCAGGTAATTTTTAAGCTTGATCTCATTGATATCATGATCCCCGCGCACAAGCGCGGCGACCGCACCGTCGCCGGTATCAAACACCAGCGTTTTTATGACCGAAGCGGGGTCGGTTTTTAAAAACGAGCACACCTCTTCAATGGTCCGCATATCCGGTGTGGCCACGCGCTCAAGCACCCCGAACCGGTCCGGAGCCGCATCGCGAACATCGGGCGCCAGTATCTCCGCCTTTTCAGTATTGGCGGCATAATCGCACGCGCTGCAGATAACGATCACATCCTCACCCGTATCGGCCAGCACCATGAACTCATGGGAAAAACTGCCGCCGATCGGCCCGCTGTCAGCCTCCACAGCCCGGAAGCGCAGGCCCAGACGGGCAAAAATATTTGTGTACGCTGCATACATCTTCATGTAGCTGCGCTCGGCCCCGGCCTCATCCGCATCAAAGCTGTAGGCGTCCTTCATGATGAATTCCCGCGCGCGCATAACGCCGAAACGCGGCCGGATTTCATCGCGGAACTTGATATGAATCTGGTAGAGGGTAATTGGCAGCTGCTTATAGGAGGAAATCAGACCGCGCACAACATCGGTAATGACCTCTTCATGCGTGGGCCCAAGACAGAACTCGCGCTCATTGCGGTCTTTCAGGCGCAGCAACTCTTTGCCGTACACGTTCCAGCGTCCGCTTTCATGCCACAGTTCCGCAGGCTGTACGAACGGCAGGGTCAACTCAAGGGCTCCGGCCCGGTTCATTTCCTCACGCACGATCTGCGAGGTTTTCTGCATCACACGCTCTCCCAGGGGGAGTGTTGAATAAATACCTGCGGCCAGCTTGCGGATCATGCCCGAGCGCAGCATCAGCTGATGGCTGACAACTTCGGCATCCGCCGGAACCTCACGCAATGTCGGTATCAGAAACTGGGTATAACGCATGCTGTCTCCTCTGTGCTGTCTCCGCCGGGTCATGCGCCCGGTTCAGGAGTGTTTTTTCGTTCCGGCAGCCCTGTCAGGCGCCGCCTCCTGTTCTAACCCTTCCAGTTCACGCAGAAACTCCTCAAACACACGCTCCTGCGGGCACGTTTTTACAATACGGCCCTTTTTGAATATGACGCCCCGGCTGCGGCTGCCGGCAATACCGATATCAGCCTCGCGCGCTTCCCCCGGGCCGTTGACCTCGCAGCCCATAACGGCCACCGTAATCGGAGCGCGGCTGCGCACAAGATGCTTTTCAACACGGGCGGCCAGGCGCACGACATCAATCTGGCGCCGGCCGCAGGTCGGGCATGAAATGAGCTCAGGGCCGCTGCGGCGCAGGCCCAGGCACTGCAGTATCGCAAAGCCGACCCGCACCTCTTCGACCGGATCGGCCGAAAGCGAAACCCGCAGCGTGTCTCCTATGCCGTCCTGCAACAGAATACCCAGGCCGATGGCGGACTTTATCGTTCCCGAAAACAGGGTTCCCGCCTCGGTCACCCCGATATGCAGCGGATAGCGTGTTTTTTTTGAAACCAGCCGGTAGGCCTCGACAGTTGTGGGCACATCAGCCGATTTGATCGAAATTTTAAGCTGATCATACCCCATATCCTCGATGAGGCCGACATTGCGAAGCGCGCTTTCAGCAAGGGCCTGCGCGCTGGGCCGGCCGTACTTTTTCAAAATGTCCTTCTCAAGCGAACCGGCATTAATGCCGATTCTGATCGGCACGCTGCGCTGCCGGGCTGCGTCCACCACCTGGCGTACACGCGAGGCGGCGCCGATGTTGCCGGGATTGATGCGCAGGCCGTGCACGCCAGCCTCAAGGCTCTGCAGTGCTAGGCGGTGGCTGAAATGAATATCGGCAATGACAGGTATGCTCGCAGCTTTGACGATCGCTCCCAGTACCGCTGCGGCCTGCTCATCCGGAACCGCAACGCGCACGATATCACAACCGGCGCGCTCAAGCCTTCTGATCTGGCGTATGGTTGAACCTGCGTCACGGGTGTCGGTACTGGTCATGGACTGTACGCTCACCGGAGAGCTGCCGCCCACCGGCACCGTGCCGACCATAATTGTTTTCGTATGTTTTCGTTTTTTCATATAAGCAATCCCGCCATAAGCACAGCAGCACCGCTGCTGTGCAGGCAATGAGCATGGGCGTCTGCCCTGCACATCATTCAAGAATCAAGCTTCCGACGATTTGCTCCAGACGCTCAAAACCATGCGCGTTCATGTAATCCCTGATCCCGGTCACGACATGGACGGCGACTGCAGGATCAACAAACAGGCCCGTACCGATCTGAACGGCACAGGCGCCGGCAATTAAAAACTGCAATGCGTCGGCGGCATTCATGATGCCGCCCAGGCCGATTACCGG
>VGSH01000019.1 GCA_016875025.1 Deltaproteobacteria bacterium | reverse complement strand
CTCTTTTCTTGTTTTTAACCATCTGGGGAGCCTCCTGTATTGGTGATTGACGGTTTCGCAACCCCATTAATACAGTGCTTCCCGATGGTTTTCTATCTGTTTTTTAGGTCACCGTGCAATATTCAGGTAATAGCTTTGTAAAAAAAATAAATTTTATATCTGGTTTATCATAAGGGTGAAACAAAAAACAGCCGATCAATTTAGAAAATATACACATTGCCGTATGGTGGAATGAATGTTCTGGCAGATTACAGCTTAGGGATGTTGTCAAATTATTTGGCAATGTTAGAAATGGAAATCACACAATTGATAAAATATAATTGTGTTTAAAGTGTCGCTCTGGATTATGTAACATCTCATGCAAAATAAAAATCTAGTTAAAAGTCATGAATTTTGGGAGAATTGAGTCTCCTTTTGGCCTTGACTCACAATAGCTTTTTGCCTATACTTCACTCGTTTGCTGAGAACTTCTCTTCCCAAAATTAATAATTCAAACGTTGACTAGGTATGGTAAAGATAAAGGGCGGTTTACTTTTGTTCCTGGTGTGCGCCGCCTATTTTGTGCTTTTTTGTCCCCCCAATTTTACCGGAGCACAAAATGCCGATATGCTTTTGTGCGCTGAAAATGCCAATATAAATAATCTGGGTATTTATCCCAGTGATGAGCATATTCAGTACCTGCATCTTTCCAGAATGGCCATGTCGGCCACGCCATTGCTTAAGACACTTGAGAACATAATCGTTTACCGGCACTGGCATTATGGATACCCATTTTATTTAACTTCTCTGGCTGCCATAGTTCCCGTAAAAATATTTAATAAAACATTTCTTCCGGGGGGCGACCTGACGAGCTGGTACGTTTTAGTGCTGCGCCAGCTCAGCGCTGTTTATATGATAGGTGCGATTGTTTTGCTTATTTATCTTTTAAACGGATTTCGTTTCACGATCAGCTCGGCAGCCATTTTTTTATTCTTATCTTCAATACCCTGTGTTTTTGGCAATAACATGTGGTGGCACCCGGACAGCCTGGCGACATTGCTGACCGTTTTAACAATATTTTCACTGTGCAAGGATGATTTAAAACTTGGAACATGGTTTTATATTGCAGGTGTTTTTTGCGGCCTTGCCGCCGGGACAAAAGTAATAGGGATTTTTTTATTGCCTGCAGTTGCCATTTATATGGGGATTAGCGTAAGGAATTTAAAGGGGAAATATATTATATTTATCAAAAAAGGTCTCATGTTTTTAGGCCTTGTTTCGGTCGTTATCATTATCTCCAATCCATTGTTGGCCGTGCGTGGGTTTGCCGGAGAGATTATCGAAACTTTAAGAATACAATCCTTAAAGAACACTTTGGGATGGGAAGAGCAGTGGCTGCAAAATGCTCGAATTTGGTATCGGGAAAGCCTTAGCGGGTCATTTGGCTTGTGGTTCACGTATCTAATTGCATGCTGCTTCTGCATCATGGGGATACTGTATGATAGTAGGAAAAGAATCTTTTATGTGCTGATACTGTGCTGGGCTATACCATTTTCATGTTACCTGCTGTTTTTTGTTACAAACACAAGCGGAAGATATTTTATTCCTGTGCTGCTTCCGCTGCTGTCCTGTGTTTGCAGCCCCTCTCTGTGGCGGGTTGTGCGCGGATCGAGTACATTCAAAAAACCGATTGCCTGGCTGTCCATGCTGATCGCTCTGTTCATTGCATACCAGTTCGTACTATATATTAGAACTGACATTGCGACATATACTCAAATGCTCAATAAGGAAAAAGAAAGCAGGGCGATTAACTTTTATACGGTATTGAAAAAGAACTATCTTGAGAAAATTTCCCACAGCGCACCATTAATAATCTATCGGGACTATTATATTTACCTGCCTCCGCAGCAAGAGTATGTGGCTTACAATAATCTTTGGTACCCTGTTGGCTATGAAGAAATTACCGGAATCAACCCGGATATCATCGTCTTGAGAAAAAAAGAAATAAAAGAACAGTTGGATGAAATGTACCGCATAATTCAGATACCGGCAATGGCTAGTAAGAGAACAGAAGATTTTTTGGCTTTTTATAAGGACGCACACAACGCCTCATTAAAAGGATTTCAAAAGTTATATACAACAGATTATGCTATAGCTTTTATACGAAACAACTTCTCTGATGTGGATTGCAACCCCGGAACTGGAGGATATCAAGGCAAAAACGTCTTTCGAAAGACGGAAAGATGAAGAAGCGATACGCTGAACGAATGACGGACATTTGGCGAGGGGTTTTTATTCCCGCCGTTAAGGAGAATTCGTCATGGAGCAAAGCGAAAAAGAGAACCGTGAATTTCAGTCAAATACCATGACAAACAAAAAAGTATCGGGAATCCTATTTATTGTAATTCTCTCCGCATACATCTTGTATGCGGGCCTGTATATTTACAAAACAAGCTTTATCATTAACGGAGAGCGTTATTTTACCCTTTTCGATGATGCCATGATCTCCATGAGGTATGCGAAAAATCTTGCTTCAGGGGCTGGTCTGGTCTGGAACCCCGGGGGAGAAAAAGTAGAGGGATTTTCAAATCCTCTGTGGGTTATGTATATGTCGATTTTTCATCTGCTGCCGGTTCCTCCCTCAAAGGTAAGTCTTTTTATACAAATTAGCTCAGTTGTTTTCCTGCTTTTCAATCTGCTGTTTGTTAAAAAGATTGCCGGAGCAGCATCCGGTTTCTCACCCTTGGTCTGCCTGGGGTCTGTGATACTCACGGCTTTTTATCTCCCCATAAATCACTGGGGACTTCAAGGGATGGAGGTCGGCGTACTGACGTTGCTTGTGACGATGACAGTGCATATGACAATTACGTGCATTAATTCAAAAAAGTTTTCACCCTGGCCTTTTTTGTTTATGGGCCTAGGCACGCTCATCAGAATGGACATGGCCATTCCGTATGTTGTTATTCTGGCGTTTTTGTATGGCTCCAATAAGCAGATACGACAAAAGAACCTTGTGTATGGGGTATCCCTGTTTGCATTCTTCATTATCTCCCAGACATTATTCAGACTTTGGTATTTTGGTGAAATTCTTCCAAACACGTATTATCTTAAAATGGCGGGCACGCCGCTGTACCTTCGGGTAGTTCAGGGTGTGCTTGTTCTGATTGCGTTTATTTGGAGGATGAACTGGGTCGTGTTTTTGATCACTGTTGTGATAGTGCTGGTCCGAAGAAACAGCACGACATTGCTTTTGTTCTGTGTTTTCCTGGCTCAAATGCTCTATAGCGTGTATGTCGGAGGGGACGCATGGGAGCAATGGGGAGGCAGCAATCGATACATCTGCGTTGCAATGCCGGCATTCTTCATTCTGTTTTCTTTAGCTCTGAAAGAAATTATCTGGCGGTCAGTAGATGTTTTAATTGGAGGTGGGATCGTACTGGCAAAAATAAAAGTATTCGCTTTTATTGTGCTGTTGGTTGTGTGTATGGTCAACCTCAACGCAATAAATGAAGGCTCTGGAGCCCTTGAAGAATGGACTTTGGTTAGCCGCTCTCTGCATGTCCAGGACAATCAAAGTATGATAGAAACAGCACTTCTAACTAAAAAAATATCTACACAAAATGCGACCATTGCAGTTGTCTGGGCCGGTGCAATCCCCTATTTTTCAGAAAGATATTCAATAGATATCCTTGGGAAAAACGATAAAGTAGTTGCACGAGGGAAATCAAGACGCTGGCCGGGTTTGCGCAGATTTACAACCTTTCACCCCGGCCATTCAAAGTGGGATTATGGATATTCTATCGGCGATTTGAAGCCGGACATAGTAGCACAGGTATGGGGCTTGGCAGATGCTTACGGGTGGGGAATTTATCCTCCCATGGGAGGGCTTAAACCCCCCTGGCTGCCTCCCCGCGGAGAAGCAAAAGAGTACCTTGATAAAGACTATACAAGGGTAGTGATAGATAATAGCGAGTTGTTCCTTCGGAAAGGATCTAAGAATATTCTGTGGGAGAAAATTAAAGGATAAATATTCTTCCCCGTTACGCTGGCAGTGTCCAACAAGCGATGGTGAAAAAATATCAGCAAATAGTCCTTGCGGGGTTTGTCATATCTACGGCTCGGGCCGATAGAAGCGCAACCTTTTTGATATACCACTGACCGGCAATGGTTATCCAGGGCTCGTGTTGCTCTGCTGCCTCCTTTATGTTGACAAATTATTTCAGTTTACCTATGGTCAGTGGTTAGAAAGCATGTTTTTTATTTGGTAACATTTTTTCTAATTTCTTATTGCTTCTCAACCGCTCTGCTAATAAAAGTATTCTAAATGTGAGTTCCTCTAAGCTATGCAGTCCAATATCCGCTTGACCTGTGGATTCTTCTTTGCCCTATTAGGGGTATATATTCTCACCTTCTCAGGGCACATCTATACCGTAGACGGCTATCAATATTATGCCATGGCGCAAAGCATGGTTGAAAAAGGAACCCTTGCGATTCCACCGGTTTATATGACAGTTCAAGGGATTGATAAACAGCATTACAGTAAGCTTGGCAAAGGGCAGAGTGTCCTTGCAATCCCCCTGTATATTGCAGGGAAGTTTGTTCGTGACAGAGTTCCTGACTCGGTAATTATTGGAATGGAAAATGCCCAGGCAAAAGTGCGTACCACTTTGAAAGGGAATACGGCTGTTCCTGCCTATAGATCCTTTTACGGGGAATACCGGCCTGATCCCCTGCTTTCATTTTTTGTACTCTTGCTTTCTCCTATCATAACGGCAATATGCTTAAGCCTCGTTTATTACCTGTTGACTCTGGCTGGCTATAGTTGTCTGGTAGCTTTGGCTGTTAGCGTAATGGCGGCTTTTTCTACGTATTTCTGGCCCTCTTCCCGCGACTTTTTTACCCATCCCTTGGAATCGGTATTGTTGCTTTGCACGGTAATTGCTCGTTTACAGCTTGAAAGCCGTTTCAGATACAGATATTTTCTCATAATGGGCTTATGCGGTGCTTTTGCTGTTCATGTTCGCATTACCACGGTTGTCTGGATTCCTATCTTCGGCATTTCTCTCATGTTTGTATTTTTTAAATACCGTGCCGGACGCAATTCATGGATTACCGCACTGAGCGCGTACCTGCTTCCTGTTGTCGTTGCGGGTATGGGTTTGTTACTGCTCAACTATTATCTGTTTGGAGGCTTTTTTAAAACAGGCTATCACACTGCCTATGATCAGGGCTTTTCAACACCATTATTACGGGGACTTTATAGCAATCTATTGAGCGCCAATTCCAGTATTTTTATATTTGCGCCACCTCTTATAATCGCATGTTTTGGCTGGGTTTATTTTTTTAAAAACCAAAGGTTATTATGTTTGTTAATGATCTCCGTGTTCTTAACATATCTTGTTATGTACAGCAAGTGGTGGGTGACAACTGGAGGCTGGTGTCTTGGGCCTCGATTTCTTTTGCCAACGCTTCCATTACTCATGTTGCCCCTTGCTGAATTATGTGCCCAAAGAGGTCGCTTGCGAAGAATATATTATAGTGTAATTTTATTATTATCACTACTGGGGATGTCGTTTCAGCTTGTATGGATGAGTGTTGAATACACGACCATGATAGATCTTTGCTATGGTAATTTTTTTGGGTTTAGTAATTATCTTGAAATCTTTCGAAATAGTGGAAGAGAGACATTGGATTTTTGGTATATAAATATGTTTGGTGAAATACCCTTATTTTGGTATATCGCAGCAGTTATTATCCCTCTGGCCAGCCTTGTCGTCGGAATTATTATAATATTTCGGCAGCTTTCACATCACCGCATCATTTGTACACCGGGCTCAATTTCTGGATGTTAAGTTGCAACGCGTTTTGAAAAAAATAAGGAAAAAAATCAAAATATAGGGACATGCGAGCTATGCGCTCGGGTTTACGCCCAGTTGCCGCTTGAGCGCAGTGACCACCTGCGCGAGTACCGAGCTATGCACCTCGCCCAGATATTTACGCAAGCTTCCGTATATGGCCTTCTTGCGATACTTGGGTATCCAGACGATGTGGTACTTGCAATCCCATTTCGTATGTTCTAAGCTCTGGTACAGTTCCACTGAAAACCTCCTTTCGGTTAACTTTGAGCGGTTCACCGAATCAGGAGGTTTTCTTATATTCCCGCAAATGTCAAACTCTGTGAGTCCCCCGGCAAAGCCGGGGGTTTACCTGTGATTATTATTCTCTGTTCGGGCTACCGCCTTGATCCTTCCGAGGATATCATTAAAAACAGCGGCATAAGCGCTGCCCTGCTCAAACCGCTTGATTTCAAAAGCGTCGCCGAAACCATCCGGAGCGTGCTCGATGATAGCACCCGCCTGGCGGCATCGTCGGCCTGAGTTAGCGTGCAGCCCCGTACCCCCCTTTTTTCAATGCATCCGCCCGGCTGTTTAATCGACCCAGTCAAAAAGTTAGCCCGCGAAATATTGCCAGAAAGATATTGACATTTTAACTGTTTGCCTTTATCCTCTGAAAACTGAAGTTGTCGTAAACATTGCGAGAACAGTGAAATCCTGTGGCTCTATTAAAAAAACGCGATGCCTTCTCCTTCGGCGGGCTTTCATATGTTTTCAGCTTCGGCTTTACCGTGGCCGCGGCGGTGGCCCTGGCCTATGTTCTGGGAACATGGCTTGACCGGAAATTCGGCACGGAACCCTGGTTTCTTATAGGGTTTCTGCTCTGGTTTATTGTGGCTGCATTTGTTAAACTGTTTCAGGTGACGAAGACGTGTAATCATAAATAACAGTGATACAAGGCATAGCACGAAAAAATGGCGCTCATCCTCGATACCCCGCTGAGAGTTTTTTTTTATCCGTCGCTATCGCAGTCCTCGCTGTAATGTTTTCCCTGATACTGGGTGATCCGGCTGTAACCAACGGATTGGTCATCGGTTCCGTAACCGGGATTTCGTTCTTCCTGGCTACGTGGTTTATGATAAGCTGCATCGTCCGGGGAAAAAAAGATAAAAGCGTAAATCCCCTGCTGGCCGTACTGGCCATAAAGCTTTTTATCCTGAAGTTTCCCCTGCTTGGCGTTCTGTTATGGCTTGCGTTCAAATATCTGCAGATAAATCCGTTCGCGCTGATTATCGGCATAGCCATAACGCAGGTTGCCATGCTGGTGTCGGCGATAGTGAAAATAATTGGTAAAAGGGGATAGCCATGGCTGCTGCCAACAGCGGTGAAATGGTACTGCACCTGCCCACGTTTCTTGATTTTCTGGCTGAGAAACTGGGGCTTGACATGCATCACGCCTATTTCTGGGACGTTGAGTTAAAATACTGTGTGCCGCTCATCATGTCGTTTCTGGTGGGCTGCACCCTGGTTCTTTTCAGCATGTACGCGACCCGCCGCATGGAGAAAATTCCGCGCGGTGCCCAGGCCTTTGTCGAGCTGGTGGTTGAGGGCGCATACAATTTTCTCCACGACATGCTGGGAAAGCACACTGCCCGCTACCTGCCCTTTTTCTGCACGCTGTTTTTTTTCATTCTGGCCATGAATCTGTGGGGACTGATCCCCCTGATGGAGTCGCCCACGCATTACATGAACACAACGCTTTCCATGGCGATCGTGGTCTTCGTCATGTACAACTTCGAAGGCCTGCGTATCAAGAAACTGGGCTACTTCAAGCATTTTTTCGAGCCGATCTTTCTGGCACCGCTGATGTTTCCGCTGCATGTCATCGGTGAGTTCGTGCGTCCGGCCTCGCTGTCGATCCGTCTCTACGGCAACCTGACCGGAGAAGGCCTGACCCTGGCGGTGCTTGTTTTTCTGACTCCCTGGATATTCGGCAACATACCGGTACCGCTGCATCTGTTCATGGTGCTGCTGGCCCTTCTTTTCAGCACCATACAGGCAACTATTTTTACCATGCTTTCATCGGTGTATTTAAGTCTGGCCATTGAAGAGCACGAGGAGGGTCACTGAACACGGCAGTCAGCCCGGCAACGGCAGGTGGTGTACAGCCCCGGGTTTTCAATGCGCATGAGTTGGTTAACGGCAATAATGCACTATTATTTTTTACACGGGAGGTTTTGCTATGATTTATTTTGGACTTATCGGACTTGGCATTTGTCTGGCGATCGGCCTTGCGGCCATGGGTTGCGGCGCGGGTATCGGCCGCGCGCTTTCGGCTGCTCTTGAGGGTACGGCCCGTCAGCCCGAGGCTTCCGGCAACCTGCGCACCACACTGATTATCGGTGCGGCCCTGATTGAGTCTCTGTGTATTTACGCGCTCGTTATCGGCATTCTGCTGCTGGGCAAGCTGCCGTCAATGGACGTGGCTATCCAGCTCTTCCAGATGCTGGCTGAAAGCGGAAAACCCCTGCTGTAGTCTTCACCCTCATAGCGGGTGGTGCTGCAGACAGCGTAATTTGAAACAGGCGGACGTTTATGGCTGATATTTTAGAACAACTTGGCATTAATTTTAAGCTGCTGTTCATACAGCTGCTCGGGTTTTTGATCCTGGTGTGGCTGATGAAGAAGTTTTTGTGGGGCCGCGTGCTCGACATGATTCAGAACCGCACGGCCGAGATCAAAAACGCCTACGATTCAAATGAGAAAATCCGTGGCGAGGTCAATGCGCTCAAGGTCGATTACGAGCAGAAGCTGCAGCAGGCCCGCGCCGAAGCCGAGACTATCGTAAAGAGCGCAATCGAGCAGGCTGAGCGCGAAGGCCGCGAGGTCATTGAGAAAACGCGCCGGGATGCCGAACAGATTCGCCTCAGGGCGCTTGCCGACATTGACCATGAGAAAAAAAAGGTTATTGCCGACATTCGTACCGAAGTCATCCAGCTCTCAATTGAAATCGCCGGCCGCCTGCTTGAGCGCCAGGTTGACGCTTCCGATGCCGACCGGCTCACCGATGCGGTTATCAGCGAAATCGGAGGCATGCGGCAGTGAGCTCACGGGTAACACGGCGATATGTGCAGGGTTTTCTGGGCGTGCTTGACGCGGCCAGGATTGACGCAGTTGAGGCGGCGCTTGAGCGCTTCGACGCGCTGCTGCGGACCAGTCCGCCGGTTACCGCGGTGCTGTATCATCCGGGCATCAGCCGTACAAAAAAACAGGCCCTGGTGAGCGCTCTTGCAGCGGATGCGCCGCCGGAACTCGTGCGGTTTTTGTTGTATATGATTTCGAAAAAACGCGAACACATGCTCAAGGGCCTGTGCGTTGAGTTTAAAAACGCAGCTGACGGACTGCGCGGGATCGTGCGCGGCCGGGTGTGCTGCGCATCTGCGCTGCGCGATGCGCAGCAGCAGCGTCTTACCGCCTCCCTGAGCGCGGCTTTGGGTAAGGAAGTGAAGCTGGAGACCCGGACTGATGCCGGGCTGCTGGCCGGCATGCAGGTTTTTGTCGGCTCGCATGTTATCGACGGGTCCGTAAAGAGCCGTCTGGCGCGGCTGCGCAAGCATCTGCTGGAAGAAACCACGCAGCTGAAGCCGGTTGCGTAAAAGTATTTATTACAGAGGAGTCGAGAACATTGGAACTACGGGCGGAAGAAATTACCTCGGTCATCCGGAAGGAACTCGGAGACTTTGAAGATAAACTGAAAATGGAGAGCGTCGGTACGGTGCTGCAGGTCGGTGACTGTGTGGCGCGTATTTACGGTCTTGATAAATGCAAGGCCTCCGAGCTGCTTGAGTTTGAGGGCGGCGTGAACGGCATCGCGCTCAACCTGGAAGAGGGCTGCGTCGGCGCCGTGCTGCTGGGCGACAGCCGCAAGGTTAAGGAAGGGCAGACCGTCAAATCAAGCGGCCGGATCATCTCGGTCAAGGTCGGCGACGGTTTGCTGGGCCGTGTCGTAAACGCCCTGGGCGAGCCGCTCGACGGCAAGGGCCCGATTGTCGCGGATAAAATTCGCAATATCGAATGTGACGCGCCCAATGTTATCGCGCGCCAGCCCGTGAAGGAACCGCTGCAGACCGGCATCAAGGCCGTCGACTCCATGATACCGATCGGCCGCGGCCAGCGCGAACTTATCATCGGCGACCGTCAGACCGGCAAAACCGCAATCTGCATCGACACCATTATCAATCAGCGCCAGGCCTTCGAGGCCGGCGATCCCGTGTACTGCATTTATGTGGCCATCGGCCAGAAACAGTCAACCGTGCTGCGCGTGGTTGAGACGCTCGAAAAATACGGCGCCATGCAGTACACCATCGTTGTCGCTGCCGGCGCGAGCGATCCGGCGCCCATGCAGTATATCGCGCCCTTTGCGGGCTGCGCCATGGGTGAAGAATTCCGCGATACGGGCCGGCACGCCCTGGTCATCTACGATGATCTGTGGAAGCATGCGGTTGCCTATCGCCAGGTTTCCCTGCTGCTGCGGCGACCTCCCGGCCGCGAAGCATTCCCCGGCGATATCTTCAACCTGCATTCGCGCCTGCTTGAGCGGGCTGCCAAACTCAGCAACACCCACGGCGGCGGATCGCTCACCGCGCTGCCCATTGTTGAAACCCAGGCCGGCGACTTTTCCGCCTATATCCCGACCAATGTTATCTCGATCACCGACGGCCAGATTTACCTTGAAAGCGATCTGTTCTATGCGGGCGTGCGCCCGGCCATCAATGCCGGCCTCTCGGTTTCGCGCGTGGGCGGCAATGCCCAGAGCAAGGCGATGAAAAAGGTTGCCGGATCACTGCGTCTTGATCTGGCCCAGTACCGCGAACTGGAAGCCTTTACCAAGTTCGGCTCCGAGCTCGATAAATCAACCCAGAACCAGCTCAACCGCGGCCAGCGCCTGATTGAAATTTTGAAGCAGCCGCAGTACAGCCCTTTGTCCATGGCCGATCAGGTTATTATTATTTTTGTGGCCGGCCAGGGCATGCTGGATGACGTTCCGGTTGAGCGCATACAGGCCTTTGAAAAGGGGTTTCTGGCGTATATCACTCAGAATTGCGCGCAGATCCGCCAGACCCTTCAGGAAGTCAGGGAGCTGACCAGCGACCTGACGGCCCAGATCAAGGACGCCTGCGCCCAGTACAAGCAAACCTTCACGGCCGCTGAGGAGACCTGATGCCTGCATCACCGCGCGACATACTCAGACGGATCCGGGGCATAAAATCAACGCAGCAGATCACCAAGGCCATGGAAATGGTTTCGGCCGTGAAGCTCACCCGGGTGCGCAATCAGGCTGAAAATGCACGCGGCTACGTCGATGCCATGGGCCGCATGGTGCGCATCCTGTGCACAACGGCGGGCGACAGCGAGCATGAACTTTTCAGGGAGCGCGAGCAGAATACAATTCTGCTGATCGTGCTGACCTCGGACCGCGGGCTGTGCGGCACGTTCAATACCAGCGTTATCAACGCGGTTGAGGCCTTCCGCCAGGAGCATGCCGGCAAGAATATCACCTTCATGTGTATAGGCCGCAAGGGCGCTGAAGCCCTGGCGCGCACGGGCGCTTCCATTGAAGAGGCGCTCGACACTCCCTGGGGCACTGCAATCAGCAAGGAGGTCGAGCGGATAAACTATAACGCGCTCGGGGCTTTTGAGGCCCGCCGCTATGATGCGGTCTATCTGCTCTACAGCCGTTTTGAGAATGTGCTCGTATACAAGCCCACGGTAGTGCAGCATCTGCCGGTGCCGCGCCTGAGCGCCGAGGAGGCCAAATCGCTGGCAAAATGGGCGGTTGATTTTCTGCTTGAGCCCAATTTCGACGCCCTGGCCAACGCGCTCATCCCCCAGTACCTTGAGACGCAGCTGCACTATGCGCTGGTTGAATCGCTTGCCAGCGAATATGCAGCCCGCATGGTGGCCATGCGCAATGCCAATGACAATGCCGAAGAGGTGATCGGAGAGCTTAACCTGAGCTACAACAAGGCCCGCCAGGCCACCATCACCAGGGATCTGATAGATATTATAGGCGGGGTTGAAGCGCTCAACGGCTAAACCCCGGTAACCGCACTAACAGCAGGTTGGAGGAACAGACTCTTGAGGACAGGAGAAATTGTACAGGTTATCGGCCCGGTAGTGGATATCCGTTTCCCGACGGAAGATCTGCCGTCTATTTATAACGCGATTAAAATCGTCGATGAAACCGCCGGCATCAATTTGACGGTCGAGGTTGCCCAGCATCTGGGCGACAGCACCGTTCGCGCGGTCTCTATGTCAACTACGGACGGCCTGATGCGCGGCATGAAATGCGATGACACGGGCGCGCCAATCAGCGTGCCGGTGGGCGAAGGCACGCTCGGGCGCGTGTTCAATCTGCTGGGCGAGGCCATCGATGAGCTGGGTCCGGTGCAGGCGGATGCCTATTACCCGATCCACCGCTCCCCGCCGACCATGGAAGAGCAGAAGACCTCGATCGAGATTTTTGAAACCGGCCTGAAAGTTATCGATCTGCTGGCCCCCTACTCCAAGGGCGGCAAGGTCGGCCTGTTCGGCGGCGCGGGCGTGGGCAAGACCGTGTTGATCATGGAGCTTATCCGCAACATCGCCACCGAATACGGCGGTATTTCCTGTTTCGCGGGCGTGGGCGAGCGCACGCGTGAGGGTAACGACCTGTGGCTGGAAATGAATGAGTCCGGCGTTATCAAAAAGACCGCCATGATTTTCGGACAGATGAACGAGCCGCCGGGAGCGCGCTTGCGCGTGGCGCTGTCGGCCCTGGCCGTGGCTGAGTACTTCCGCGATGAAAAGGGCCTTGACGTGCTCCTGTTCGTCGATAACATCTTCCGCTTTACGCAGGCCGGCGCTGAAGTGTCGGCGCTTCTGGGACGCATGCCCTCGGCGGTCGGCTATCAGCCCACGCTTGCCAATGAAATGGGCGATCTGCAGGAGCGCATCACCTCAACCAAAAAGGGTTCGATTACCTCGATTCAGGCAGTCTACGTGCCGGCTGACGATTTGACCGACCCGGCCCCGGCAACCACCTTCAGCCATCTTGATGCAACAACCGTGCTTTCGCGCTCTCTGGCCGAACTCGGCATTTACCCTGCCGTTGATCCGCTGGATTCGACCTCGCGTATCCTGGATCCGCTGATCCTGGGCGAGGAGCACTATCAGACGGCCCGCGCCGTGCAGGCAACCCTGCAGAAATACAAGGAGCTGCAGGACATCATCGCGATTCTCGGCATGGAAGAGCTCTCAGAGAATGACAAGCTCACCGTGGCGCGCGCACGCAAGATGCAGCGCTTCCTCTCACAGCCGTTCTTTGTCGCAGAGGCATTCACGGGCACGCCCGGCAAGTATGTGCCGCTGAGTGAGACCATTCGTGCGTTCAAAGAGATCCTTTCCGGCCAGCACGACAGCCTGCCTGAGCAGGCCTTCTACATGGTCGGAAATATCGATGAAGTCGTCGAGAAGGCTGTAAAGCTGAAGGGATAGCATGAAGAACACCAGTTTTCATTTAAAGCTGATCACGCGCGACCGGACGCTCATCGACGGCGACTATGCCTTTGCGGTGATCCCCTCGGGCGCAGGTCCTCTGGGCGTGCTGCCGGGCCATACATCGCTGATGGGCACCCTGAATGCCGGGCTGCTTGTGCTGCGGGACAGTGAAAAAAAAGAGACGCCCGTATTTGTCGACCGCGGATTTTTCATGATCGCCAATGACGCAATTACAGTAACAGCACGGGTTGCCGAGCTGGCCGCGGTGATCGATGTCGACCGAGCGACCGCGGCCCGTGACCGTGCACGCCAGCGCTTGAACTCCAAGGACTCCGCATTTGATATGTTCCGCGCCCGCTCAGCTCTCAACCGCGCTGAGGCCCGTTTGAAGGTCGCGCAGAGCATGAACTGAGCAGCGCGTCCGCATTCCCTGACCACACACGGCCCCATGCCTCACGGCATGGGGCTTTTATTTGCAGGCTGTTCAAAACGTCCATCCTTCGCTGCAGCTCTACTGCCGAGGACGGGCACATCGCTTGCATTGTATCCATTCTTCGCCACAGCGGTATACAGCAGGGGCACGGCATGCCGTGCCCCTGCGCCACCTGCACCTCAAACGGTTTATTTGTCATTCCGGCAGGAGCGACGCGGATAGCCGGAATCCAGGATTTCTGAATGGACCCCGAATCAGGTGCGGGGTGACAGGATGTGCCGGAATAACGGGAGGCTGCGTGAAGGGGCTGTGGTTGTTTTGCGCAAGAGATCAGGGTGCGCTGTGCGCACCGTAAAATGCCTTTTTTCGTACCCTTTCTTTGGCGGCAAAGAAAGGGTACCCCCAAGAAAGCCGCCCCGGCGTTTCGCGTCCGCCTTTGGCGGATTCCCTCGCCGGGCACATGCTCAAGGGGTCGTTATGAACTCGTCCCGCCTCGGCGGGACTCAAACAGCATAACGACCGTATCCTTGATCATGCACCCGGCTCGGCTGCGAAACGATGGGGTTTAAACCCCAAAACCAAACAAGCAGTCATGCCGGACAACGATCCGGAATCCAGGATTTTCTCCGAACTCCTAACTCCCGGGCGGCCACGGGGGGACTGCCCTACTAACCTTAAACATTGAACTTTTGATGACGTCGTAAAAAGTCAAAAATCTCCCTCTCCCTTGAGGGGAGAGGGTCGGGGTGAGGGTGATGTGTGACTTTTTACGGCTTCATCAACGTTGAACTTTGAACCGCATTCTCATGCCGGTTGACAGGCCGGTTTCTGCTTGCTATTGTCGGATGAAATTTCCCCTGCAAAAAAATAAAATCGGCAAGTTTATATACCGTGACGCGCATAAAAACAGTCGAGGCCAAGCAAGCACCGAACAATAAAGGGCGCTGTTATTCCAAGGCTGCAATACTGTTCTGATAAACAGCGAAAAAATGGAGAGTGGAATATGAATGCCAGATCAGAAGGAGCTGGGGCGCGAGCCAGCTGGTTTGTTGGGGCCACATATGATGGAACTGATGATCAATCACCTCGGTTTCTGCAGGAGGGTATTTGGGAGAATGGGTATCAGGATAGATACCTTGACGTGGTGAAATCCATACAGGTTGGAGACCGTATTGCGATTAAGTCGACCTATACGCGGAAACACGATTTGCCCTTTGATAACCGAGGCCAAACAGTTTCTGTCATGGCGATTAAGGCCATTGGCACGGTAAAGGAGAATCTCGGTGATGGCCGCGTCTTGAGGGTTGAATGGAAACCCTTCGATCCGCCGCGTGAGTGGTACTTTTATACCTACCGAAACACGGTCTGGCGGGTCTTGCCTGGCGACTGGACCACAGACGCCCTGATCGGATTTGCGTTCGAGGAAAAGCCTCAAGACATCAGCCGGTTTCGCAACGCTCCCTATTGGCGAGAGCGTTTTGGTGATAGTACCGTCGACAAACGTCGGTTCAACTGGACCCGATTTTATGAGGCGGTGGCGGATAAGCTTCTCACCTTTCGTAACAGGCGTGAAGAGCTGGTTTCCGGCATTCATGCCATTGCAGACAATTTCGACTGCATGTCGATTCTCAATGACCAATATGAAGAAAACGTTCCAGGAGGGCCATTGAAGGACATCTGCCCTTTCACGGCCATGGGCATATTCAACAGGGGAATTACTGATGCCAATCGTAAAGCCATAGCGAGTGAACTGGCCGGCCTGCTTGGTGTAACAGAACCTGTCCCCGACTCATTTGAGGGGATCCCAGTTCTGAACAATCAGAGGACATGGTTTTTTAGCTATAGCTACAGGCGCCAATCAGATGACATTGACGCGCTATGGGAAGTCTTCAGCCAGGCAGTTGCTTTTGCGGAATCGGATGATGCTGATGCACGGTCAGCATTTGTTGCTGCCTACGACAGAGCGACGCAGAGTTGGGGTGTCGGATGGAACCTTACCATGGGGCTTTACTGGGTTCGCCCCTGGAATTTTCCGACACTTGATGGCCAGTCACAGCGCTACATCAACAAGAAGCTTAATATTCAGATTGGCATGAACGGCCCTAAGGGGCGTTGCAATGCGAGTGATTATCTTGCGGTGCTGGACGCCCTCGAAGCTCGATTTCAAGAGGACGCTTATCCGGTTCACTCCTTTCCAGAACTTTCCCTTGCTGCTTGGCTTTTTAAGGACAGTGGGACATCTGCCCATCCGAATGCAACAGATCCAGATGCGCAGGATGACGAAATGTTTGAGGACGGTGTTGAACCAGATGCAATTGATGTTGATTTGAAGAATTTACTTCCTAAATTTGACGATTTGATGATCCCCTTTTTGAGACAGTTGAGGGATGGGCGGGAGCAGCTTGCGAGAGATGTATATCAGAAACTTAAAATCGAAATGGGTCTGGAAAAATATGATGTCATCACTCTTGAGTCTACAGGCCAACCATTATTTAATAATCGTGCGGCTTGGGCAAAATCTTATTTAAAGCGGGCGGAATTAGTTGACTTTCCCAGAAGAGGATTCGTTCAGATTTCTGAAAAAGGCATGGAATTATTAAATCAGCCTAAATCAGAGCTGGATAAACTCAGGCATTTTACCGATTTCTTTTCGAACTCATCTTCTGTTTTAGATGAGGCTCAGCCAATAGTCCCTTATTCAATAGATAACATTTTGGCTGATGGGTCTTTCTTCGCCATAGAAAAAATCGGAAAAATTCTTGAGCGCCTCCGGACCAAGAAAAATCTGATCCTGCAGGGGCCGCCGGGGACAGGAAAGACCTGGCTGGCAAAGCGACTGGCTTTTGCTTTGATGGGGCAACGAGATGACAGCAAAGTCCGCGCAGTCCAGTTTCACCCAAATCTTTCTTACGAGGATTTCATACGGGGCTGGCGGCCCGTGGGCGACGGCAAGCTCACGCTAGTGGATGGGCCTTTCGTGGAGATGATAAAGGCGGCTGCGAAAGATCCCATGTCGAGGTACGTTATCGTCATCGAAGAAATTAATCGAGGTAACCCTGCACAGATTTTAGGAGAGATGTTGACGTTGCTCGAGGTTGACAAGAGAACGCCGAATGAAGCCTTAGAGCTTTCCTATAAGCGGTCGGTTGGCGAGAGGGTCTTTATTCCGGACAACCTCTATGTCATAGGCACGATGAACATTGCCGATCGCTCCCTGGCACTGGTCGATCTGGCATTGCGCCGACGTTTTGCCTTTATCGATCTGGAGCCCACGCTCGGCAAGCCCTGGCATGATTGGGTTCAATCTCAGTGCGGTATTGATTCAGAAATCCTTGTCGAAATCGAGAAACGTCTTGTTGCTCTGAACAACGAAATCTCGGCCGACATCAGTCTTGGCCCTCAGTTCCGGGTGGGACACAGCTATGTCACACCGCCATTCGGTGTTCCGATCAGTGATGCCCGGGAATGGTTTCGCCAAGTTGTTGATACCGAGATCGGGCCGCTGCTCGATGAATATTGGTTCGATGCGCTTGAAAAATCTCAAAAGGCCAGGGAGCGGCTTCTTGAAGGGTTCTGATTGTGACTCTTGCTGCAGCCAATTTGATATCAAACGCTCATGAAGGGATCGGTCGGATCGGCCGCATCCCGGTGCGCAACCTTTGGTTGCTTATGCTGTACGCATCGAATCTCTTCAGGGCTCTCGAAAAGGCAAAAATCGCCGTAGAGGAAAACCCGGATGACATCCCAGACCTGGTCGCAGAAATTCTCTGCCGCAAGGTCGAGCACCGCATTCAACGCAACTTGAGTTATGGGTACCAATCGCGGGTGGCTGTTCTTGGTCGTGTGCGCGGGCGCATCGACCTGCTGAACACTGAAAGGCACCAATTACTTGATCGGGGTAAAGTAGCTTGCCGGTTCGATGAATTGACAATCGATACCCCCCGAAACCGCTTTGTCCGAGGAGCCCTGGAGGAAATATCCAAAATAGTTCTCCGTGGCGCACTTGCTCACCGGTGCAGGTCGCTGGCGGCAAGTTTGAGGCGTATGGGCGTAACCGGGGAGCGACCACGCAGTGGAGAGGTCTCCATCAACCGCTTTGGCAGGCACGATGCAGAGGACCAGCCAATGGTAACGGCAGCCCATCTGGCCTTCAACCTTGCCCTGCCTACAGAGTCAGTAGGTGCAAAACATTTATCGCTGCCAGATAGAGAAATCACCTGGATTCGGAAGCTTTACGAGAAAGGGATCGCTGGGTTCTATGATGTCGTGCTTTCCCAAAAAGGATGGCGCGTCGACGCGGGCAAAACAATTTGTTGGTCCATTAAAAACAAAAGTCCGGGCATAGACAAAATCCTCCCTTCTATGCGAACCGACATTATCCTCGACAACTCGGACGCGGGACGCCGCATCGTTATCGATACGAAGTTCAACTCTGTCGTGACGCGTGGCTGGTATCGGGAAGAAACGCTGCGAAGCGGATATGTCTATCAAATTTACGCCTATTTGAGGTCTCAGGAAGGTAATGGCGATCTGCTAGCGGAGCATGCATCGGGATTGCTCCTTCACCCCTCAGTGGGCGATATGGTTAACGAAGCCGTTGTGATCCAAAACCATGAGATTCGATTTGCCACCGTTGATCTTGGAGCGACGGCAAAAGAAATCCGCGAGCATCTTTTACGGGTTCTGGAGGTGTCTCATGCAAACTAATCGTGCCCAAGCCTAAATCCGGGTCGGAGTCTGTAGTCTGTAGGGTGCGCCGTGTGCACCATTGAATGATTCGATGATAGCGGTGCGCACGGCGCACCCTTGATAAATAGAACGGAAGTTGGGGTTGTAAAGCGTGTGACTCCGTTCCGTATCGCAAAGAGAAAAAATATGCGCAGCTCGTTATCGCAGCAGGTAAACAAAAAAATCGTCAATGCCGAGCATCATGATCCGTTTCAGGTGCTGGGCTTGCACCCGCACGGCAGCGATAGGGCTTCAAATGGACCGACGAACCATGCGGTCAGGCCAGCGGGGCGGGTAGCGTTTTTTCTGTCGACTTTTTTTGCTCATGCGGTACTGGTACGCCGAACGAATTTGAATTACGACAGGGATTCCACTTTAACCTTGACTACTTAAAAATAATAAGTTATTAAAATTAATAATGTGGCTCATACAGGAACACAGCAGTCTGGATAAGACGATCAGGAAACTGCCCGTTCAGGTCGTTAAAAAATACGAACTCTGGAAAGATATTGTTTTTCGGCATGGTCCGGACAAATTGCGCGAATTTCCCGGGTTTCATGACGAACATCTCAAAGGAGAACTGAAAGGGCAGCGATCTTCACGGCTTAATATACAATACCGGGTTATTTATTCGATCGAAAAAGATATTGTTACGGTTTACGTTATCGATATTACACCGCATCAATATTAAGGAGAATATTATGGGCGTTAAGAAATCAAATTTCAGGCCGGCAAAACAGCATGCCACCCTGACCACCGGCGAGGTAATACGAATGCTGCGTGAGTTAAAGGGATGGACGCAGGAGGAACTGGCACAACACTGCTCAATTAATGCGAAGAACATCAGCCTGCTTGAAAACGATAAAGTTGATATCGGAAAAAAGCGGGCTGAGCAGCTTGCCAGGGCATTCAAGGTGCATCCCGCGATTATCATGTTCCCGGAGTACGAGGGGTCGGAAATTCACCGGGCGGCATGACCTGCCACTGCTCGCGAACCGGCGACGGGATACACGTCGGGCGTCACCATACCGGTTCCGGCCAACCGCACCATTGAAAGCCCCCAACCCGCAGGTTTTACAGGAAGGATTGAAGGTAGCAGAGAAGCAGAGGGACAGGATAATTATGTGCCTTCCGCCCTTTCCCCCGTGTGCCCTTAAATAGTATATTGACATGATAAAATAAAATGGTATTTTAATTTATCATGTATAAACGATATTTAGAGCTTCTTGAAAGTCGTACGCTCACCTGCTTTTTATGGGGGCCCCGTCAGACGGGCAAGAGCACGCTGCTGAAAGCGCTTTTCCCGAAAGCCGTGTGCTATGACCTGCTGCTCTCGGATGAATACCGCCGGCTCAGCGCGCGGCCCTCGCTGATACGCGAAGAGCTGCAGGCAGCGGGGCTCAGCGGCGACACGCAGCACGAGCCCGTTATTATTGACGAGGCTCAGAAGATCCCCGAACTCATCGATGAAGTCCACTGGCTCATTGAGAACCGCGGGTTGCGCTTTATCCTGTGCGGTTCGAGCGCGCGCAAGCTGAAGCGCGGCCACGGCAGCAGCCTGCTGGGCGGGCGCGCCGTGCGCTGTGAACTGTTTCCGCTGGTCTATCCCGAAATACCCGATTTCTGCCTGCAGACAGCTATCAACAGCGGGCTTCTGCCGCGCCATTACATGGCGCACAAACCGCGCAGGCTCATCCAGTCCTACATCGGTGACTATTTGAAGGAAGAAATCGCGGCCGAGGCCCTTGCGCGCAGTATCGGTGCATTCAGTCGCTTTTTGGAAATAGCCGCAATCTCAAACGGCGAGATCATCAATTATCAGACTATTGCGCGTGAATGCGGAATAAGTGCGCCGACGGTGAAAAGCTATTTTGAAATCCTTGAAGATACGCTGATCGGCAAGTTTTTGCCCGCATACCGTTTCAGGGCTAAACGCAGGGTTATCCTGGCTCCTAAATTCTATTTTTTCGATGTCGGGATTCTGGGGGCCCTGGCCAAAAGGGGAGTTGTTGAGCCGGGCGCTGAACTTTTCGGCAGGGCATTCGAGCATTTCATCCTTATGGAAGTCATGGCGCATGCATCCTACAGCGCTTTGCTCTATCCGCTGGCATACTGGCGCACGGCATCAGGGTTTGAAGTTGATCTTGTGCTGGGTGAGGCCGAGGTGGCGATCGAAATCAAATCGACCGCAATGCCCGACGACTCCCACCTCAGGGGCCTGCGGGCCTTCAGGGAGGATTTTAAAACCGGAAAAGCTCTGCTGGTCTGCACCGCCCCGCGCCCCCGCACAACCGCCGACGGCATCCTCATCATGCCCTGGGAGCATTTTCTGCAGCGCCTCTGGGGCGGAGATATCATGGCATAAGACTAAAAAAGTCCCCACGCTTGACAGGCCCGGACAGGCAGGCGGAAGATAACCCAGAGCGTTTTAAAAGGAGAATTGAATATGCGCGCTGCGCTGTCACAGCAGGTTATACGAAAAATTGTCAGTGCCGAGCATCATGATCCGTTTCAGGTGCTGGGCATGCATCCGTGCGAGGGCGGGCTTATTGTGCGCGCATTCCGGCCCGGAGCTGAGGCTGTGTGGGTGATCGGCTGCGCTGAGGGACGCGAGCCCGCAGCGATGGAACGCATTCACCGCTCAGGGCTTTTTGAGGCCCGGCTTGCAGGGGAGAGTGAATTTTTCGACTACCGCTTGAGCGTGAGCTATCCCGGCGGCGTCGAAGTAATGCTCGATGATCCGTACTCTTTTCCTCCGGTGCTGTCGGATTTTGATCTGCACCTGTTTGCCGAGGGCAATCATAATAAAATTTATGAAAAACTCGGCGCGCATGCGACAACGCTGCGCGGCTGTGAAGGTTTTCTGTTTTCGGTCTGGGCACCGAGTGCACAGCGGGTCAGCGTGGTCGGCTCGTTCAACAACTGGGACGGCCGCATCCACCCGATGCGGGTTCGCGGCGCTAGCGGTGTCTGGGAGCTGTTTTTGCCCGGCATCAGGGCGGGCGAGCCGTACAAGTACGAGATCCGCACGACCGACGGCCATATCACAGTTAAGGCCGATCCCTACGCGCAATGTTCTGAGGCGCGGGCCAGCACCGCCTCGGTCACCAGCGTGCCTTCCCGTTACAGCTGGGCTGATCAGGACTGGCTGGCGCAGCGGGACGCACGTCTGAGGCTTGACCGGCCGATCTCGGTCTATGAAGTGCATTTCGGTTCCTGGAAGCGGCCCGCAGGCGGCGGCGATCCGAACTATCGGGCCCTGGCCGATGAGCTGATCGCGTATGTGAAGGACATGGGCTACACGCATATCGAGTTCATGCCGCTTGCCACGCATCCCTATGACCCTTCATGGGGCTATCAGGTAACGGGCTATTACAGCCCTGCGGCACAGTACGGATCGCCTGATGATTTGCGCTACCTGGTCGACCAGTGCCACGGCAGCGGCATTGGGGTGATCTTCGACTGGGTGCCGGCGCACTTCCCAACGGACGATCATGCGCTTGCCCGCTTTGACGGAACATGCCTGTATGAGCATGCTGATCCGCGCCAGAGCATGCACCCTGACTGGGGCACGCTGGTGTTCAACTACGGCCGCAACGAGGTGCGCAATTTTCTCACGGCCAATGCCCTGTACTGGTTCGAGCAGTTCCATGTGGACGGCCTGCGCGTTGATGCGGTCGCCTCCATGCTGTACCTGGACTATTCACGCGAACAGGGCGAATGGATACCCAACCGCCACGGCGGCCGCGAAAATCTCGAGGCCATCGACTTCATCAAGCGCCTGAACGAGATCGTGTACGGCTATCATCCGGGCGTATTGATGATCGCCGAGGAATCAACCGCGTGGCCGGCTGTGTCGCGGCCGACCAGTCTTGGCGGTCTGGGTTTTGGCCTGAAGTGGAACATGGGCTGGATGCACGACATGCTGACCTACATTTCAAAGGACCCGGTGCACCGCAAGTATCATCATAATCAGCTGACCTTTGCGCTGATGTACAGCTTCTATGAAAATTTCGTGCTGCCCTTTTCACATGATGAGGTCGTGCACGGCAAGGGGTCGCTTCTGGGCCGCATGCCCGGCGATGACTGGCGCAAGTTTGCCAATGTGCGCGCGCTTCTGGGCTACATGTTCATGCATCCGGGCAAGAAGCTGCTGTTCATGGGTATCGATATCGGCCAGTGGTCGGAGTGGGATTACAGCGGCAGCCTGCCCTGGGACCTGCTCGTCTGGGACCCGCATCGCAAGCTCAATGACTTCGTGCGTGCGCTCAACCGCCTGTACACCGGATCGCCCGCACTCTATGAGCTTGATTTCGAGTATGCCGGGTTTGAATGGATCGATTTTAACGATGCCGACGACAGCATCGTTACCTTCATGCGGCGCGCGCGCAACTCATCTGACGTTTTGATCTGTGCGTATAATTTTACCCCGGTACCTCGCGAGCGTTACCGCATCGGCGTGCCCAGGGAAGCATTTTACCGCGAAATTCTCAACAGCGATTCCGCTCTCTGCGGCGGCAGCAACATGGGCAATCTCGGAGGGGTGCACTCCGGACGCTGGCCCTGCCACGGCCGCGAGCATTCAATCGAAATAACGCTTCCGCCTCTCAGTTGTGTTGTGTTCAAGCCGGAGTAGTCTGGAGCGGGAGTTGGGAGTTCGGAGTATGGCGTTGGGAGGTGAGGTAGTGGGCTGTTTTGCACTCACCTGACGGATAGGGATGAGTTTCAGGCGGGGGCATGCACCGTTATGGCTGTGTGAGATACGGCGGAATAAAAAATCGGACGCGACGGAAAGCGCGTCCGTTGAAAAACCATGCATCAAACAGCGTGCGTTACTGCTGCTTGTTCTCTTCGCTGTTGTGGCCGGCTTCAGGCGTGCCGTGCTCTTTGCCCCGCAGAGATTTTTCCATCTTTGAAAGCGCATCAGCGGTCATCTGCCGGATCTTTTCGGTTGAAATGCCGAGCTCGTGAATGTTCGAGCGCAGCTCGTCGATATTGCCGCCGCTGCGGGTGTAGGCCTTGTAGGCCAGTATCAGTGCGACAATTGCAATCAGAAGTGTCAGGAATATCATGAATCCCATAGCGAATCCTTTCCTTTAGGTAAAATGGTTTCAGTACCGGCTGTTTGTTTGCGTCGGGTGCGCATCATCGAATTGAGCACCATCAGCAGCATGCCGCACAGCAAACCGACCATGAGCGTAGCCAGCAGCAGCAGGGAAATTGAAAGTGTGAAACTCCAGAAGTACAGCTTGACTTCAACGGCCTGGGTGTTCTGAAAGGTGAAAACAGCCACAAGGGCGATGAGTATCAGCAGTGCTGTGATTTTCACGGGCTGCATAGAGGCACTTCCTGTATGAGATGAGTATTATTGTCATACTTGTCCGCACTGCGTAAGTTCCGGCGCAGGACCTCATTGTGCAATACGGTTTTTTAATAGCCGTAAAAAAAAATTTTTTCAACCGGTTTTTTAAAATTTACTGATTTTTAAAAGGTCTGCGGCTCCGGGCAGTCCGGGTACACTGCCGGCCAGATACACAACCGTTTCACCGGGCTCAACCAGGAAGCGTTCCCTGATTTGCGCATCGCCGCGGGCGAACATCTCCTCCGTAGAAAAAAACCTGTCGATCATTACCGGCAGCACACCCCACAAAAGGGTCATACGCTGAAAAACGGTTCGGTCGGGAGTAAAGGCGATTACGGGCACATCAGGGCGCAGGCGGGATACACCGGCGGCCGTGGCTCCGGTCATGCTGAAAACCCCGATCGCGACTGCGGGCAGCTGGCGCGCAAGGCTGCAGGCAGCGGAGGCGACAGCCGAAGAGCCGCCCTCTGTGCATGTGGCATAGGGCCCAGGAGGCATTACCCGGCGCATGGCCTCAGCCTTGCGTGCGATCCGGTCCATGATGCGCACGCTTTCAAGGGGCCAGGAGCCGATGGATGTTTCACCTGAGAGCATAACCGCGTCGGTTCCGTCCAGCACGGCATTGGCCACATCGGCGGCCTCGGCGCGCGTGGGGCGCGGGTTGACGATCATCGACTCAAGCATCTGGGTCGCGGTGATAACCGGGCGGCCCATGCGGTTGGCGGATGCGATAATGCGCTTCTGCGCGCCGGGCACGTCTTCAGGGGGCATTTCAATTCCCAGGTCCCCGCGTGCGACCATAACGCCGTCGGAAGCAGTGATGATCTCTTCAAGGTTATCCAGCGCCTGCGGCCGCTCGATCTTGGCGATGACCGGTATGCGGCAGTTGAGGCCGCCGAGACGGTACATGGCATCGCGCAGGCGCTCGATGTCGGCCGCGCACGCCACAAAGCTCAGGGCCACGAAGTCTACGCCCAGCTCAATGCCGAGCCGCATGTCGGCGAGGTCTTTTTCTGTGGGGGCGGCAATGCTCAGACGGCTGTCGGGCAGGTTGATGCCCTTGCGCTCGCCCAGCTCACCGCCGCAGATCACGCTGCAGCGCACCTGTGATCCGTCCGTCTCAAGCGCCTTCAGTTCAATCAGGCCGTCACTGATCAGGATGCGCTCACCCGGCTGTATGTCGCGGGCAAACAGGTCATAGTCGACCATGATCACCTGAGCGCTGCCCACGCCTTCACCGGTTCTCAGGGTGATCTCCTGCCCGGCCGACAGCAGGGTGGTTTTATTTTCGAGCCGTCCGGTGCGTATGCGCGGGCCCTGCAGGTCCTGAAGTATGCCGACGGGTTGTCCTGCTGCCCGGACACGGATGGTGTTCACTGTTGTTCGATGGGTTGTGTGATCGCCGTGGGAAAAATTGAGACGGAAGATATCAACCCCGGCATCGATCAGGTCGGCGATGCGCGCCGGATCGCTCGATGCCGGGCCGAGAGTTGCCACGATCTTTGTGCAGGTTGGCTTCATGGGCACTCCTGTGCGAGAGTATTTTTCCAGAAATTGCTTAAAAATACAGGTGTGCTCCCGTTCGTGGTGAGCTTGTCGAACCATGAACGGGTCTGTCGTGCGATACGTGATCCGCTCGGCCCTTCGACAGGCTCAGGGCGAACGTATAGTTTATTGAAGGATAGTGTGTTTAGAAATATGCCTTAGGCTGTTCAAAAACGCCCGTCTGCTGCGTTGCGCTTCGCTACGCTCTGTATATGGTAGGGGCACGGTATGCCGTGCCCCTGCAACTGCGTTCTACTGCCCCGGTGCGCTCAAAAATGCCAGTCAGCGCTACGCGCCTGCCGGCGTGCCGAATGAGCGCTCAAACAGCGAACGGATTGCCTCGCGGCCATGATCGGTCAGATTGCGCGTGCCCGTGCCGGTAAAGCGCGCGCCGGTGATGCGGGGCTCATGCTCCACGGCCCAGGCGCCGTTGTTCCAGCGGAACCAGGCCTTTTTCCCCTGATCGAACACAAACACGCGTTTGCGCCAGTGCCGGCCCAGTTCGGCTGCCCAGCCCGTGCCGCCCCGCACGGTGGCATCGTCATTGATCGTTCCCACCACAAAAACTTCGGAAGCCGTATTGACCTGATGCCAGATCGACTGGATAACCCTGTTGATGGTGTTCATGTCCGGGTAGCTGCGGTGCATCTGGGCTTTCAGGTATACCTGGCTGACATGGCCCTGCTCGAGCTCGGCATCGGAGAGAACGACCAGCCCGCGCGTTCGGGCCGGCTTATGGCCGGCAAACGTATAGTTTTCTTCACGCACACCCCACTGTTCAGCGCACTGCCCGAAGGCTTCTTCAGCTCCCTGCGCGCCGCCGGAGAGCAGCACATAGGCTGCCGGGCTTGCCGGCGCCGAAGGTATCTGGCCGGGTGAAACCAGGCGGAAGGTATCGCTGTGCAGCAGCATGACGGGGTTGGCGTCTGCCGCACCCGGTGCTTTGAGCAGGTATACCTGCACCTGGCGGTTGTCCGGCCTGAGAAAAATCGCCGCGTCAATCAGCGATTCAAACATGTCGCACGGCCGTGGCAGCGCCCTTGGTGCCTGGTCCCCGTCCGGACCCGTGCCGGCGCTCATCCACAGGCCGGCGCCCAGGCTTGCGGCGCATGCCTTGCACGCGCCCAGCAGTGCCGCGGTTTCAATATCGTTGAGGTTTTCCCAGTCAAAGCCGTCGATAATAATGATGTCGGACGCGAACTGCATGTTCGAGCGGTAGAGCTCGACGACCTGTTGAAGCCGGTCGGCGGTAAAATTGCGGTCGGCAAAGCTCTGGATCACACGGCATGAGGCTGCGCCGGCAATGATCTCATCGGCGCCGTCCACGGCGCAGCGCGCCAGCACATCCTTGAGCAACGTTTCATACCATGACTGCACATGCTCGGTTGTCTGGCCGAGCGCGACGTGCAGCACTTTTTTGCCGCTGAGCGCGGCGTCAATGCCGATCTGGATTAAGAAGGCGGTTTTGCCGATTCCGGCGTGCGCCATGCACACGCCCAGCGTGCCGCTGCCGAGAGCACCTGCCATCATGTTTTCCAGCATTCTGACCGGGCTGGAAGATATGAGCTGCTGTATATTCATGCCAGTCTCCTTTGATCTGCACTGCATCTATTTTGATTTCGAGCGTGCCTGCGCAATCAGTTCCTCAGCGATCGAGGCCGGAACCGGCAGGTAGCGCGCAAATTCCATGGTGAATTCAGCCTTGCCCTGCGTGCTTGAGCGCAGCACCGTCGCATAGCCGAACATGTCGGCAAGCGGCACTTCGGCTTCAATGCGCACGATTGCGCCGTCTTCATGCGAGCCCACGATCATGCCGCGCCGCTGCATCAGGGTGGTCAGAATGTTGCCGGAAAATTCCGACGGGCTCTCAACCGTAACGCGCATGATCGGCTCGAGGATTTTAGGTGCGGCTTTGGTGAATGTTTCGCGCCATGCACCGCGCGCGGCTTCCTGGAAGGCCATGTCGGAGGAGTCGACCGCGTGCGAGGCGCCGTCATTTATCTCGACGCGCACGTTGGTGACTTTCGCGCCGATCAGCGGCCCCTTGGCCAGCATTGATGCAAAGCCTTTTTCAACGGCTGAAATGAATTGACGCGGTATGGCGCCGCCCACGACCTGGTCGGTGAATTCAAATTCGCCGTCCGCGAAGGGTTCCATAAAGCCCGCGACCCGGCCGTACTGGCCCGAACCGCCGGTTTGCTTTTTGTGGGTGTAATTGAAATCAGCCCGCTGCGAAATGGTTTCGCGGTAGGCAACGCGCGGGGGCGAGGTTTCAACCGCGGCGCTGTATTCGCGCTTCATGCGCTCAATATATACCTCGAGCTGCAGCTCGCCCATGCCGCGGATAACGGTTTCGCCCGAGTCGGGATCGACCTCGGCGCGGAATGTGGGGTCTTCCTTTGAAAACCGGCGCAGCGCCTTTGACAGGTTGGCTTCGGCCTTCTGGTCAACGGGCTTGATCGACAGGGAAATAACCGGTTCGGGCACGAACATCGAGGTCATGGAAACATGCAGGCTGCCGTCGGTGAACGTATCGCCGGAATTGCAGTCCGTGCCGAACATGGCCACGATATCGCCGGCTCTGGCCTCGGTGGCGTCTTCCATTTTGTCGGCATGCATGCGCACCAGGCGGCCGACTTTCTGCTTGCGGCCGGTGCGGGTGTTGATGATCTGTGAGTCGGCGGTGATGCGGCCCTGATACATGCGCAGATAGGTGAGCTGCCCGTAGCGGCCGTCTTCGAGCTTGAAGGCGAGCATCACGGCGCTGTCTTTGGGGGAGTGTGACAACGCGATGGTGTGCTCCTCCGGCGAGGACAGGTCAATTGCTTCATTGGTAATATCGCAGGGCGCGGGCAGATACTTTACCACGGCGTCCATCAGCGGCTGTACGCCGACATTTTTATAGGCTGATCCCACAAATACCGGCGTGAGCTTCAGCGAAAGCGTGCCGGAGCGCACTGCGGCGTGAATCTGTTCAGAGGTCGGGGAGCCTTCAAGAATGGCCTCCATCAGCTCATCGGAGAACATGGATACGGCGTCGAGCATTTCCTCGCGGTAGCTCTGCGCCTCTTCCAGCAGTTCCGGCGGAACAGAGCCGGTGCGCAAGTCTTCACCGGAATCGCCCTCGAACCAGATGGCCTTCATCTCCACCAGGTCGACTACGCCTCTGAGCTTGTCCTCGAGTCCGATCGGAATCTGCATCAGGACCGGGTTATGGTTAAGCTTTTCGCGCAGCTGATCGCGCACGCGCACGGGGTTGGCGCCCACACGGTCGCATTTGTTGACGAATGCGATGCGCGGGACATTGTAGCGCTTCATCTGGCGGTCGACCGTGAAAGACTGGCTTTGCACGCCGCCTACCGAGCACAGCACCAGCACGGCGCCGTCAAGCACGCGCAGGGCGCGCTCGACCTCGATCGTAAAATCAACGTGGCCGGGTGTGTCGATAATGTTGATGTGGTGATCGAGCCATTCGCAGTAGGTGGTCGCGCTCGTGATGGTAATGCCGCGTTCGCGCTCCAGCTCCATGAAGTCCATGGTGGCGCCCACGCCGTCCTTGCCGCGCACTTCGTGAATTGCGTGAATGCGCCGGGTGTAAAACAGGATGCGCTCGGAGAGCGTTGTTTTTCCGCTGTCGATGTGGGCGGAGATGCCGATGTTTCTCAGTTGTGTAATGTCTTTTGCCACAGCCGTATAACCTCAAAAAGTTTCAATAAAGCTGAAAAGCCCGTATGCCGCGCATACGGGCCCGTATCGGGAAAAAGTGCCCCTGCATACTGCGCTATTTGAGTTTGATAGTCAAGTTAAAAATGCATGCACCCGTATATTTTTGTCGGTTTTCTTTCGGGCGCAGCAGGGGTTCCGGCATACCTCGCGTAAAAGGGCGACCTTTTTTATTGACACCCGTGTTCGGCCTGCCTATAGTTTGCCTTTGTTTTAGCAGCCGGTTTACCACATTCAAAGAGGAGGTATTTCGAATGAAGCATGTAAAAATGATTATGCTGCTGGCGTTGCTGTGCCTTGCGCAGGGCTGCGTTCTTACAAAAATCGTTACCGTTCCCATGCGCCTTGGCGCTGCCGTGATTTCGATTGTGCCGGGTGTCGGCAACCCGGTCCATGATGCCATTGATGAGGCCGCGGAAGTGGTTGACAAGGTGCCTATTTAGCGGGCTGTTGAAAACGCCATTCTGCCGCGTTGTCCCGCCTTGGCGGGATCACCGCGGCGTACAGTAAAGTACGCCGCATTCCCCCATGACAGCCCGCAGGCAAGTGTCACAGACCGCGCGCGCCGTGCACCCGGGCATTTTTGAACAGCCCTTATGTGAGGGAGTTTTACATTACTGGCTTGCGGCACGCATATGCCGTTGCTGAAATGAGTGTATTTTTGCCGCTGCTTTTTAACAACGATGCTGGAATTTTTTCAGACCTGGAATTTTTTGACCCTGGCGCTGCTGTTTGCCCTGCCGGGTGTGCTGATTTATAGCGTGCGGCCTGATCTGCGAACGGTTATTGCGCGCGTGGTGCTGTTTTCGCTGCCGTTTGCCTTCACCGAGTTTCTGTTCTACCCCGACTACTGGGAGCCTGTATTTCTCTTTGACCTCGGCCGCCGCATCGGTTTCGGAATCGAAGATTTCCTTTTTGTGGCCGGCCTGGCCGCCTTCAGCGCCACGGCGTATGCTGCCTGCTGTAATCGGGCGTATGCGCCCTGTGGAAGCACCACGGCGCGCGCGTGCGCTGTTCGGGCCCTGCTGCTGTTCTCATGTGCAGGAGCGCTGCTTGCATGCATGCTTGCCGGGGGCATTGCCGTAATTTACGCCGCATGCCTGGCAATGCTTGGTGCCGGAGTGACAGCGGCCATATTTCGCCGCGATCTTGTCATGCCCGCACTTGCCGGCGCGTTCATTGCCACAGCCCTGTATTTTGTTCTGTGCCGGATCGTCGATCTTGTTATACCCGGAATGTTTCAAACCGTGTGGCATACTGAAAAGTTTCTGGGTGTATTCGCTGCGGGCGTTCCCGTTGAGGAGCTGCTGTACGGCTGGGCAGCCGGCTTTGCTGCCACAGTGTTTTACCCGTATGTTTTCGACCTGCGGTTCGTGAAGCGGAATATAGAAAGGCACGCATGAACAAGCTGCAAGCATGGCTGCTGGCATCGCGCCCGGCATCGCAGACCTATATCTTTTTTCCGCTGCTGCTGGGGCAGGCAGTCCATTACAGCCGTACCGGCTGGATTGACTGGAGCGTGTTCGTGCTGCTGCACCTGTACGGCCTTTTCCTGCAGCTCTTTATCGTCTATGCAAATGACCGCGCCGACATTGAAACCGACCGCCTGAACACGACCTACACCGTGTTTTCCGGAGGATCGCGCACACTGGTGAACGGGCTCATTTCGCTGCAGGAAAATTATGCTGCCGTTCTGTACACGGTTGCGCTGAATGTGATGGTGGGCATTTTTCTCACGGCTGTCTGCGGGCGCGCTCTTGCCCTGCCGTTTATCGGCCTGTCGCTCGGCTTGCTGTGGATGTACAGCTTCTCTCCCGTGCGCCTGTCCTACCGCGGCGGCGGAGAGCTGTTGCAGATGTTCGGGGTCGGACTGGTGCTGCCCGTGTTCGGCTATTACGGGCAGGCCGGCGATGCGGCCCGATTCGAGTGGGCGCTGCTGGCCTTCATCCTGCCCGGCCAGCTCGCCTGCGCCATGGCAACCGCGCTGCCGGATGAGCCTTCCGACCGCGCGAGCGGCAAGCACACATCAGCAGTGCTGCTGGGGCCTGGGGCGGCGAAGCTTGTCATTATTATTCTTAATGCCGCGGCCATCGTATTTTTCCTGCTGCTGATGGAGGTATCTCCGGGGTCAAGACTTGCGGCAACTGCTGTGCCCTCGCTGTGCGTTGCCGGCATGCTCGCGCTGCGCACAGGCGCAGTTCCCGGAACGCAGCATCTGGCCCTGTTTGTAACGTGTGCGATCGGCTCAACCGTGCTGCTCACGGCGGCGACGGCTTTTTTGCTGTTTGCGGGGTGAGCGATCCCCGCGGCCAGTTTTCCATGTTGCACCGGAGCCCTGTTTTGAAGAGGTTTGACGAAGGGAATAAAGCATTTTTTTTGAATATTATGGCCGGCAATACAACAGCATCCGTTCGTCCTAAGCCTGTCGAAGGGCCGAACGGACAACGTATCGCATGTATACGATCCGTTCATGGTTCGACAAGCTCACCACGAACGGGTTTGAACCTTTTTTTAAAAAAATCTGCAGGGAAAATGAACGTGCACTGAATGTGCACTGCAACGCGGATTCGGTATGATCCCTTTATTCAGCGTTTTTGAAGGCCTTTCTCATCTGCCCTATTGCAGCCTGGCAACGCTGCCGACGCCGGTTGAGAAGCTTGCCGGCCTTTCAAAGCAGCTTGGCCATGATGGCCTGTATATCAAGCGCGATGATCTCAGCGGCAGACCATACGGCGGCAACAAGGTCCGCAAGCTCGAGTTTATTCTTGCCGATGCCCGGGGAAAAGGGGCTTGCAGCATTGTTACTTCAGGCGCGGCCGGCTCCAATCATGCCCTTGCTACGGCCATGTACGGCCGTAAGCTCGGTTTTCAGGTCGAGCTGATGCTGTTTGCGCAGCCTGCAAGCGATGAGGTGCGCGCTAACCTGCTCGCCGCGTTTCATACCGGAGCGCGCTTGCATCATGCCGAGAATTATGCAGCGCACTGCCGGATGATGGAGGATTTTCTCTGCGGCTCAGTGCGGCAGGGGGAACCGCCCTACTGCATACCGCCGGGCGGTTCATGCGCTCTTGGAGCGATCGGGTATGTAAATGCGGCTTGTGAACTGAAAATGCAGATCGATTGCGGAGAGATCCCCGAGCCCGATGAGATTTTTGTTGCGTACGGCACCATGGGAACAGCAGCAGGGCTTGCATTGGGTATCAGGCTGGCAGGTTTGCGCAGCAGGGTCAGGGCCATCAGGGTTGTGCCTGATGTGGTGGCTAACGCGGAAACATATCAGGTGCTTTGTGAAGCAACGAAACGGCTGCTGATTGAGTCCGATCCCGCGCTTGCGGCTGTGGAGCATGAGCCCGGGGGACTCAGTGCCGATGGTTCATTTTTCGGCCCGGGCTATGGGCAGACAACACCTGCGTCTGACGAGGCCATTGAGATGTTTGAGCGCTGCGAGGGCATCATGCTTGACCGGACCTACACCGGCAAAACAGCTGCCGCCTTTCTTGGCGCAGCCCGGAACGGCCCGCCCGACAGGAATCTGCTGTTCTGGCTGACCAAGAATTCCTGCCCCCTTTCGCCGGAAAGCCAAAGCATTGATTATCGACGCCTGCCGGAGGAGTTTCACCGCTATTTTGAAGCCGCACGGCCTGAGCAGGCCTGAGGCTGCCGCTCATCCATCGTGCCGGATTTGATTGTTGACTTCAAGCCGCCCACTGCCTATAGTTGAAAGATTTAAAGAGGTTCGCAGTGTCGGGCGTGATGCTGACAGGAATGTCGCCCCGCATGTGATGCGGGATCCATTAAGAATCCGTGTCCGGCTGTCCGCCTGCGTTTCTGCCGACAGGGAAAAACCGTGCAGTTTTTTTAAGGGATACACACAATGACTGAACCAGCTACCGAGCGACGTGAGCTTACCATCATCGCGTTTACCGCTTTTTTAAACTTCACCGGCCTGACGCTTGCCATCCCCATTTTCACGCCCATGTGCCTCGATCAGGCCGGCGGCATCCTGGCGGTCGGCACGCCCATGACCGTGCGCACAACCATTCTGGGTTTTCTTTTGGGGGTTTTTCCCCTGTGTCAGTTTTTTACCTCGCCGCTGCTGGGCGCCCTGTCCGATCGCCGGGGCCGCAAGCAGATTCTGCTGCTGGCCATCGCAGGCTCATGCGGGGGCTATATACTTATGGCCGTGGGCATTCTGTTTGAAAGCCTGACGCTGGTGTTTGTAAGCCGCATCATAACGGGATGCTTTTCAGGCAGCCTTGCGGTGACCCAGTCGGCTGTGGCGGATCTGAGTGATGAGAAATCACGACCTCGAAATTTCGGCCTGCTCGGTGCCGCATTCGGCCTGAGCCTGTTCATAGGGCCCGCGCTCGGAGGATTCCTTTCCGACCCGCATGTGTATGCAGGGTTCAGCTATGCAACCCCGTTCTGGCTGTCGGCTGCACTGGCAGTCTTCAATTTTGCGCAGGTTGCCTGGCTTTTTTCCGAGACGCTTCCGGAGGGCTGCCGGCCGCAGGTTAAATTCAACCTTCTGGTCGGGCCGAAAAACATCCTGCGCGCGTTTACCGTGGTCGACTATCGCCGGATGTTTCTGGTGGTGTTTGCCGTAGCCTTCGGCTTTAACTTCTTTACCCAGTTTTTTCAGGTGTTTCTAGTCGAGCAGTTTCAGGCTACGCGCTCGCAGCTGGGCATGATCCTTTCCTACATGGGCATCTGGTCGATTATGACGCAGGCGCTGCTGGTGCGGCCGGTGTCGCGCAGGTTCTCTTCGCGGCAGATCGTGGCCGTAACGCTTGTGCTGCTGGCCGGATCGTTTCCGCTGCTGCTGCTGGTGAACAGTTTCTGGCTGCTGTTTGCGGCCATCGTGTTCATACCCATATTTCACGGCCTGTCAAACCCCAATGTCACGTCGCTTGTGTGCGGGCTTACCGGTGCAGAGCGTCAGGGCGAGATACTGGGCATCAACCAGTCGGTCATGGCCATGGGCCAGTTCGTGCCGCCCCTGATTGGCGGCTATATCGTCGGCCATCATTACAGCCTGCCGCTGTGGATCACCGCGGGCTCAATTCTGCTCGCCTGGGTGCTGTTCCTGCGCGTGTCACGAACGCAGCCGGTTTTCTGAAGGCAGGGCCGCGGCATAAACGGTTCCGGGTACACTGCGGGCTCGTTTTTTGTTTTCTCTATTGACATACATGTGCAGCCTGCCTATAGTTGCGCTGTCTCTTAACATTTTTTCAATCGAAAGGAGGACTGCCATGAAAAAAGTATGGTGTGGTATGGCGCTGCCCTTGTGCTTTTTGATGTTTTGCGTCTCTGCGCAGGCGCAAACAGGCGAGCCTTCTGAAAGTACGCTCGCTGCGGGCTTTAAGCAGGCCCTGTCAATCGGCACGGAGAAGGCGGTTCAGACGGTTTCACAGCCGGACGGCTACTTCGGCAATCAGGCCATTAAAATCCTGCTGCCTGACGGGATGCAGAAGGTGGCCGACGTGCTGGGCAAGCTCGGTATGCAGAAGCAGCTCGATGATTTTATCCTCAGCATGAACCGGGCCGCGGAAAAGGCGGCACCGCAGGCGGCCTCGATTTTCGGCGGGGCCATCAAGGACATGGGCATTGACGACGCGCAAAAGATGTACAGCGGCGGCGATACGGCCGCGACTGATTATTTCAGGGGCAAAACCTCGGAGCAGATTTTCAGCGCCTTCAAGCCGATTATTTCGGCCAGCATGCAGGAGGTCGGAACAACCGCTCTGTTCAACAACCTTATGACAAAATATAACAGCATTCCGTTTGTGCCCAAAACGACGCTTGATATCGAGCAGTACGTGACCACCAGGGCAACCGACGGGCTGTTTACCATGGTTGGTGAGGAGGAGAAAAAAATAAGAACCAATCCTGCGGCGCGCAGCACTGATCTGCTGAAGTCGGTTTTCGGAAACTTGTAAACGGCAGCATAACAAAGACAGCCTTCATGGAATAAAAAGATCCGTCCTGCCTATACCAAGCTGCCGGCAGGAACGCCTGCGGCGCATTAAATTTTAATGGTCCCGTGACAAGTCGTCATGCCGGCGAAACCGGTGTCCAGTATCTCTGTAACTATCTGAAATTTTATAATAATCACAGGTAAACCCCCGGCTTTGCCGGGGGACTCACAGAGTTTGACATTTGCGGGAATATAAGAAAACCTCCTGATTCGGTGAACCGCTCAAAGTTAACCGAAAGGAGGTTTTCAGTGGA
>VGSH01000018.1 GCA_016875025.1 Deltaproteobacteria bacterium | reverse complement strand
CTGCTGCGGAGCAAGGCCGGTAATGTCGGCTGCGGCGCGGTTAAAGCTGACGATGCGGCGCTGCAGGTCAAGCGTTATCAGGCCGCCGGTTATGCTCTGGATAATATGCTCATTGAGCGCCTCAAGATTGCTGATGTCAACCAGCTGCTGGGCGAGCTTCTGGCGCGAGCGGCGGTTTTGATCGGCAAGAAAGCTGGCAAGCAGGCCCACAAGGAAGAATGCGGATGTATTAACAATAATGGGAAAGTACAGCGGAACGCCGGAATAGTCGAATATGAGACGCTCGGCTGCTATCGGCGAGACCAGCATTCCCATGCGCTGCAGAATCACCAGGGCGCTGTAGAGCAGGCTTGCGCCGACCGCGGCCGCAAGCCCGCCGGTCCAGTACAGCAGTATGCTGGCGGCGATGATTTCGATGCTGAACATGAAAGCGAACATGCTGTCAATGCCGCCGGTGGCCAGCAGCAGCACGGCGATACACAGCAGATCAAGGGCAATCTGCAGATAGACGAAAGGTTTCAGATCCCTGAGCGCCGGCAGCAGCAGCACGTAGATCAGGCTCAGCAGGTAGATGCACACCGCCAGGCCGTAGATCCAGACAAGCTCAGGCCGCAGCAGCGAATCGCCGTGCCGGAACTGAGCGACGGCGACCGTGCCGAGAAAAAAAGAGGCGATCACAACGCGGCTGAGCATGAACCACTGCAGACGTCGGCGAAACCACGGCTGAGCCACGGCCCTGTTTTTTTCAGGGGCCCGGCCGGGATGCGGCAGCAGCGGGGCGGCAGGGTTATTTTGCAATGCCATGTTTTTGCAGGCGATAGCGCATGGAGCGAAACGTGATGCCCAGCAGCTGGGCGGCTTTTTTAATTGAACCGCCGCTCTGCCTGAGGGCTGCGTCGATATGACGGCGCTCGATTCTGTCCAGTATCTCATCAAGCATAAGGCCTCCGGGCGGAATGCCCTCCGGAGACTCGTCGGCGTCTGCGGCATCGGGCTGCTGTTCGACAAAAACGTCGGGCAGCATAATGCTTGTTTTTGCCAGGGCCACGCTTTTCTCAATCAGGTTTTCGAGTTCGCGCACATTGCCGGGAAACGGACAGTCGCACAGGCATTCCATGATGAACGGCGATACGGGGCCGACGTCCTTGCCCATCTCGCGCGCGAATTTGCGGGTGAAGAATTCGACCAGCACCGGGATGTCCTCCCTGCGCTCGCGCAGGGGCGGCAGATGTATGTTGATAACGTTCAGCCGGTAAAACAGATCTTCGCGAAAGCGGCCGGCCTGCACTTCGGCCGCAAGGTCCTTGTTGGTGGCGGCGATAAACCTGACGTCGGCCTTGTGTTCATCTGTTGCGCCGACCGGCGTAAAGGTGCGCTCCTGCACCACGCGCAGCAGCTTGACCTGCAGGGCCGGCGGCAGATCGCCGACCTCGTCCAGAAACAGGGTACCGCTGTCAGCCGCGTGCAAAAAGCCCTTTTTGTCCTGCTGGGCGCCGGTAAAGGCTCCTTTCTTATAGCCGAACAGCTCGCTTTCAAGCAGGTTCTCGGGAATACCGCCGCAGTTGATGACCACAAAGGCATTTTCGCTGCGATTGCTGTGATAGTGAATGGCGCGGGCAACCAGTTCCTTGCCGGTACCGGATTCGCCGGTGATCAGCACGTTGCTTTTGGCTGAAGCCGCGCGCGGAATCAGGTCGAAGATTTTGCGCATGGCCGCACTGGAGCCGATCATGCCGAACGGTGTGCCGGCGGCCTGGCCGGGTGCGGCCTCAACCAGGGCTATTTTGCGGCTCAGGGCTTCATCAATCCTGCGCCGGATGTCGTCGACATCAAATGGCTTGGTAATATAATCCCAGGCATCCTGACGCATTGAGTCGCGCGCTGATTCAAGCGAGGCAAAGGCGGTAATCATGATGAAAATCGTCTCGGGAGCAAACTCGCGTACGCGATGCAGAAGAGCGATACCGTCGAGCCTGGGCATTTTGATGTCGGCTATCACAATATCGTACTTCTGTGCCTGGCAGCACTCAAGGGCTGCCTGCCCGTCAGGGGCGCAGCTCACATCGAAGCCTTCGCGTTTGAGATAAATGGAGAGCATGTCGCGAATGCTGCGCTCATCATCCACAACGAGTATTGATGCCCTGGGTGCCATCGAGTGTCCCGGTTATGATAGTAATAGTAGTCCAACAACTACCATGTGTGCGCTAAAAGGTCAACCGGTGCTGACTGGAGAACCCGGCAGCTGAATTCAATTGGCAAACGTGCGCGCATGCCGTATAATCCGGCAAAAAGTCGCACTGTCACTGCCGATCGGGCCAGCCTATGACTATAAGACGGGAACTTGAAGAGCGCGAGCGCCGCATGCTGTCGCCCCGGGCGATGCTCAGCAGCGAGAGCCGGGGCCGGCTCGTGCGGGAAAAAGAGTGCGATTTGCGCATGGCATTTCAGCGCGACCGCGACCGCATCATTCACTCCAAGGCCTTCCGCCGGCTCAAGCATAAAACACAGGTCTTTTTAATCCCCGGCGGCGACCATTACCGCACGCGCATGACCCATACCCTTGAGGTTTCGCAGATCGCCCGCACGATTGCGCGCGCTCTGGCGCTGAACGAAGACCTGACCGAAGCAATTGCACTGGGCCACGATCTCGGGCATACGCCGTTCGGTCATGCCGGCGAGGAGGTGCTCAACACGATTGTGCCCGGAGGGTTTCGCCACCCGGAGCAGAGCCTGCGGGTGGTGGATGAGATCGAAAAGCTGAATCTGACCGTTGAGGTGCGCGACGGTATTCTCAAACACTCAAAGCGGGGCGGTCCGATTGTGCCAGATCAACCCTCTCAGATGGCGCTCACGCTTGAAGGTCAGATTGTGCGCGTGGCCGATTCAATCGCCTATCTTAACCACGATCTGGATGACGCGCTGCGCGCAAAGGTTATTTCGCGCAGTGAGCTGAAGGCCGAAGTGGGTGCGAGCCTGGAACTGCTGGGCGCTTCGCATTCCCAGCGCATAGGCCGCATGGTGTTCGATGTTGTGGATACGACACTTCAATCCGGCATGGACCATATCAGCGCCGGCCCGGCCATGCTGCAGGCCGCCATGCATCTGCGCGGGTTTCTGGACCGCGAGGTCTACAACGGCGCCGAAGTGCATGATGATTTTGTCAAGGCATCCAAAGTCATCCGCGAACTCTACGCCTATTATACCGCATCTCCTGAAGCCTTTGCCCGTGAGGCGGGCAAAAGTATCGGCGATGAAGAGCCCCACCGCCTGGTGTGCGATTTTATCTCCGGCATGACTGACCGTTACGCGTTCAAGGCCTACGAAAAAATTTTCCTGCCCCAGCCCTGGCTGATTGTGTAGTGATTTTTCCCGTTACGGGAGCATATTCCTTTTTACTGCAGGCCCTGCAAAGAGAAAACCCGTTCGTGGTGAGCATGTCGAACCATGAACGGGTCTGCCGTTCGATATGCGGTCCGTTCGTCCTTCGACAGGCTCAGGGCGAACGGCTGGTGTTCGTGAGGCTGTGTTCTTCAGGACAATGCCCGCTACGATTGCAAGCCGCCGCACCGGGATAGTTCATTGAGCGTTTTATAAAAAAAGATCCCGGCTGCGCGAACGCACCCGGGATCTTTGCTGTTAAACTGCAGATGTCAGCAGCCAGCTACTTCCTGACGGCTTTCTTTTTTGAAGCCGCTTTTTTCTTCGGCGCAGCCTTTTTCCTGGCAATCCCTTTTTTCTTCGGGGCGGCTTTTTTCCGGGGAGCCGCTTTTTTCTTGGCGGGCGCCTTCTTTTCAGCGGCAACGGCCCTCTTCAGATCGCCCTGCAGCCTGGTTGCGACAGCCTTGGCTGCCTTCAGTTCTTTCTCCAGACGTGCTGCTTTTTTCTTGTTGCTGCTGATTTTGTTTTTTACCTGTTTTGAAGTTGCCATACGTTACCCTCCCTGCGTGTGAAGTGATTTGTACTGCATCATCAAACAATAAAAAACCAGCGCTGCACATCTCTCCTGTATCGGGTTCAGTTAAAACAGATTGATACGCTAATTTTTATATATAATTATCGGCGTCCGATATCAAAGCTTAAGTTTTTTATAGACGCATATCAGTAGTGTCCAAAATAATTTAGAACAGGCCCTCTGGCCGGGGCCGCGTGCGCCTCATCCGGCACAGAAGAGCTGATGTCATGATCGGCCCGCGTGTCGTAAGCGCTGCGGGGTTGTTGCGTCACAATATTTGCCTTGACTATCAATAAACATGAACAGTATTATTGCTGCATGCCGCGTCTCATAGCCGTATTATTTGAACAAGAGCCTGATGCCGCCTATATTGCCGTGGAGCTTGATGCTCCCGATGAGCCGGAAGTGCTTTTCATGAAAGGCCCCGGTTTTGAAAAGCAGATGGGGCCGTTTCCGCTGCCCTATGCTGAAGCGACGTTCAGCAGGTGGCACTACCTTCGGGTCACAAATCCTCCGCACGTTGTTCTCAATGACGTCAGTGCTCTTCGTGCCGCGCTGCGCAGCCTGAAGCCCGACTACAACGGCGGGGCCGTATGCGTTTCCGTGCAGGAAGAACGGGTATGAGGCAGGCACCCTATTCATTATCCCCCACGGCACACCGCACGAAGATTGCGACGGCGCGCATCTGCAGCAGGTGCGGCGCGGTCTATGGCGGCGTTGTCAGGGAACAGATCACGAGGCTTTTCGATGAATCTATTTAGTGCGCTTTCCCGCTCGCGCGCCAAACAAAGCGAGCAGAAAAAAATGATTATCAATGTGGTGCATCAGGATGAAAGCCGGGTCGCCATTATTGAAAACGGGATGCTTCAGGATCTCTCCATAGAAACCACGTCCCGCGAAAAACTGCGCGGTAATATCTACAAGGGCAAAGTGCAGCGGGTTGAGCCGAGCCTGTACGCGGCCTTTGTCGAGTACGGCGGCAACCGCCCCGGCTTTCTGCCGCTCGATGACGTCATGCCCCAGTTCCGGCATGAGTCAGAGCGCGCAAGCAAAGGCAAGGTTCCTCCGGGAAAGGTTCTGCATAAGAATCAGGAGATTCTCGTGCAGGTCACCAAGGATGAGAAGGCCAATAAGGGCGCTGCGCTGACAACCTATATTTCACTGCCGGGCCGCTATCTTGTGCTGATGCCCGGCTACAACCGCACGGGCATCTCACGCAAAATCGAGGACACGGATGAGCGCAACAAGCTCAAAGATATCGGGCGTGAGCTGAATGTGCCCGAGGATATGGGCTTTATTATCAGGACGGCCGGACTCAACAAGGGCAAAAAAGAGCTGCAGGCCGATGCGAATTATCTGGTGCGGCTGTGGGGCGCCGTGCAGTCCCGGGCCGCTGAGCTGCCGCCGGCCAGTCTCGTGTATCAGGAAAGCAGCATGGTGATTCAGGCCATCCGCGATTATTACACCACCGATATATCGGAGGTGCTGATCGATAATGCCGATGTGTTCCGCAGGGTGCGCGAATTTTTCAAACAGGTCATTCCCAAGCATCAGAAAACCGTCCGGCTCTATGAGGGCCGCGAGCCCGTGTTTCAGAAATACGGGATCGAACCGCAGATTGAACCGCTCTATGAGCGTGTGGTGCCGCTTAACTCCGGCGGGCGGCTGTGCATCGATCCGACCGAGGCGCTGGTGTCCATTGATGTCAACAGCGGACGCTTCACCCGCGTCAAAGACCCGGAAGAATCAGCGCTGATCACCAACATGGAGGCGGCCGATGAAATCGCCCGCCAGCTGCGTTTGCGCGACCTGGGCGGACTGATCGTGATTGACTTCATCGACATGCGCCAGGCCAAAAACCGCCAGCAGGTTGAGCGCCAGCTCAGGGCCGCGTTTAAAAACGATAAGGCCAACATTGAAATCGCGGCGATTTCAAAGTTCGGCCTGCTGGAGATGAGCCGTGAGCATTTGCGCTCTCCCCTGTCCGACTCCAGCCATCGCGAATGCGCTCACTGCGGAGGGACAGGCCGGGTGCGCTCGTGCGAAAATATCACCAGAGCGGCAATGCGCGACATTTCCGCACGCGTCAGCGCAGGCGGGCTTGCAACGCTCAGCCTGCGCCTTGCCCCGGAAGCGGCCGAGTTCATGCTCAACAGCCTGCGCCGTGAAATCTGCGATATTGAAAAACGGTTCTCCGTGCGCATCAGCATTACCGGCGACAGCACGGTTTCAATGAATTCCTACATGATGGAACACACGGAAGCATTGCCCGCCGTGCCGCAGAATCCGGCCTGAGAGGCCTGCACACACCGTATCCGGTCCTGCCATGAGTGACCCCGCCGGTAGCGAAACAGTCCATATCACCTCGTGCCCGCATGACTGCGGCGGCCGCTGCGTGCTTAAAGTGCATGTGCGGGACGGCGTTGTCCGACGCATTGAAACCGACGACGGCGAGGAGCCGCAGCTGCGCGCCTGCGTACGCGGACGGGCGTATCGACAGCGGCTGTATGCGGAAGACCGCATACGTACGCCGCTGCGCCGCACGGGCAAACGCGGCCAGGGGGCCTTTGAGCCCGTGAGCTGGGAGGCCGCCCTTGATGCCGTTGCCGAGCGCATGCTCGATATCCGGCAGCGCTGCGGCAATGAAGCCATTATGTATATCGCCTACTCGGGCAACACGGGCACATTTCTGCACAGCCAGCTCGGCGTGTTCCGGCTGCTGACCCTGTTCGGCGGTTTCACCCCCTGCTGGGGCTCGGCCTCATTCTGGGGCAGTCTGTTTTCATCGGAGGCAACCTACGGCACGCTGGCAGCCGGCCACACGCCCGACGACATTCTCAACGCGAAACTGATTTTGATGTGGGGCTGGAATCCGGCTGAGACGGTTCAGAAGACGAATACGGCCTGGTATCTTGCGCGAGCGCGCGAAAAGGGCGCGAATATTGTCGCGATCGATCCGCGCTTTACCGATTCGGCCGCAGCCTTCGCCCGCGACTGGATACCGATCCGGCCCGGCACGGACACGGCCATGCTGATTGCCATGGCCCATGTCATGATTACCGAAAATCTTTACGACCGTGCGTTTGTAGAAACGTACACAAGCGGTTTCGAGCAGTTCAAAGACTATGTGCTTGGTACTTCGGACGGCACTTCGAAAACACCTGCATGGGCTGCCTCCATTACCGGGGTTGACGAAAAAAGGATCAGCGCGCTGGCGCGGCTCTATGCCGCCACTAAACCGGCCAAGCTGCTCACTCTGGGCGCACCGGGCCGCAGCGCATTCGGCGAACAGTTTCACCGGGCAGCTGCCACGCTGGCTGCCATGACCGGCAATATCGGTATTTACGGCGGCGAGCCGGCCGGTTTCGGACTGGCCCCGGTCGGGCTGAAGCCCGAAGCCGGAACAGGGCTGATCGCGCGGCGCATGCCGGGCAATCTGCCCGAGGGCGCGCGCCAGCGCAAAGCGATCCACATAACGAAACTGTGGGATGCGATCCTTACCGGCAAAGGGGGCGGCTACGGGGCTGATTATACAATGGCCTACATCACCAATGCCAACCCCGTCAACCAGTTCATGAACAGCAACCGGGCGGCCGAAGCCCTCTCAAGCCTCGAGTTCGTGGTGGTACACGAACAGGTGCTCACCGCCACGGCGCGCTATGCCGACATCGTGCTGCCGGTCAACACGCACCTTGAGCGCAATGACATTATCCGGCCCTGGCAGGGCGGCCACTACTGCGTTTATCTGAAAAAGGTGGTTGAGTCCCAGCACGAATCAAAGTCCGACCTTGACATCTGCCGCCTGCTCGCGCCCCGGCTCGGCATTGATGCCTACGGCGACATGAATGATGAAGACTGGCTGCGCGAGTTCTGGCAGGAAGCCCGCGGCATGACGCATGGCGAAGAGCTGCCTGACTATGATGCATTTAAGCAGATGGGCCTGCACCGCATGCCGCGTCAGGCACCCGCAATTGCATTTGAACACCTTGCTGCTGAGAAGCCTTTTAACACGCCTTCAGGTAAAATTGAAATTTATTCAAGCACGATCGCAGCGCGAAACGATGCGGAGCTTCCCCCGATTCCAACCTGGATTGAGCCGTGGGAAGGGCCGCAGGCAGCAGGCGCAGGGGAGTATCCCCTGCAGCTTATCAGCACGCACTCCAAGCGGCGCATTCACTCCAATATGCACACGGTCGGCTGGCTGCGCGATCTTGAGCCGCATACGGTCTGGATCAATCCTCTTGATGCTGCTGCGCGCGGTATCGTCAACGGCGCGCGCGTGCGGGTTTTCAATGACCGTGGGGCTGTTTTGATTGAAGCCCGGGTAACCGGCCGCATCATGCCCGGTGTGGTCAGCATGGGCCAGGGCGCGTGGTATCAGCCTGATGAAAACGGCGTTGACCGCGGCGGCTGCGTGAACGTGCTGCTCAAGGATACGCATTCTCCGGCCGGCGCATTTTGCAGCAACACCTGTCTGGTTGAGATAACAAAAGAGCCGTAACCGGGGACTATGTATGCAACGCGGATTTTATTTTGATCAGTCACGATGCACCGGCTGCTATGCCTGCGAAATAGCCTGCCGCGACTGGCATGACATTCAGGACACTTCCGTCAGGTGGCGCCGGGTAACGGCAACCGAGCAGGGCTCCTACCCTGATGTGCAGCTCTCTTATATATCGCTTTCCTGCCTTCACTGCGCTCATCCCGCTTGCCGTGCGGCCTGCCCGGCCGATGCCATTCACAAACGTGAATCAGACGGCAGCATGCTGGTTGATGCCGACACCTGTCTTGGGGCCGATGCCTGCGGGGCCTGCCGTGCGGCCTGTCCGTATAATGTGCCCCAGTTCGGCCCCGGCCCGGATGCGAAAATGCAGATGTGCACCATGTGCCATGATCGGCTCGAAGAAGGTAAGTCTCCGGTATGCGTTGCTGCCTGCCCCATGCGCGCACTTGACTGCGGCGCTATGGAGGAACTTCAAAAAAAATACGCAGAATGCGGCGCGGCCCGTGGATTTTCATACAGCCCGCAGACTTGCCCCTCGATCATTATAAAACCCCGCTATGAATGAAGGCTTCATGGAGTCGTGATAAGTCAGAAGCAGGCTGTTTTGTCATTTCGACCGAAGGGAGAAATCCTGCTATTTCAAAATGTTATACGACCTCTCACGGAGCCTGTCCTGAGTGCAGGCGAAGGGTTCGAGGTGACCTGTGGGGACCTTCTACGTGATCATTAGAGAACTTAGCTTTGTTCGTATGCCCTTTTTCAAAAGAAAGTAAACTCGTTCATGGTTAACTTTTCCAAAACCTTTTTTCCGTTCGTGGTGAGCTTGTCGAACCATGAACGGGTTTGCTGTGCGACACATGACCCGTTCTGCCTCGACAGGCTCAGGGCGAACGGACGGTTTTTTTCAGTCGATAGTATTTAGATAAAGGCTCTAAGGCTTCAATCCCATACGGAGGATACCGCATGAAAGCACTGTGCTACACCCGGCCGCTTGAAATAGGCGAGTTTGAATCAGCCCTTGAGATGCAGGATGTGAGTATTCCTGAGCCAACTGAGGGCCAGCTGCTCGTGCGCATGCGCGCTTCCAGCATCAACATTGATGATATTCATATTGCCGAAGGCACCTTTCTGGGCGGCATGCAGAAATCCCGGGCATCAAAGGAGCAGCCGAGCACGCCCGGCGTCGATGTCGCCGGAGTTGTTGAAAAACTCGGGGCCAATGTCAGCGGCTTTGCTGTCGGCGATGAGGTGCTGGGCATTCTGGGGCCCAAGCCCGGACGCGGGGCCTGGGCCGAGTACTGCTGTTTGTCAGCGGTGATGGCCTTAAAAAAGCCCGCTGCCTACAGCTTCGCGGAGGCCGCAGCCTGCGGGGTTGCCGGCAAGACAGCGGCCAACGCGGTTACTTCCGCGGCATTGCAGCCGGGGCAGACCGCGCTTGTTGTCGGCGCTTCCGGCGGCATCGGCTCATTCATCGTGCAGATTTTAAAGCATCAGGGCGTGCGCGTGATCGGGGTCTGCAGCGGCCGCAACGCGGCCCTGGTCGGTTCGCTCGGCGCGGAAACCATTGTTGATTACACTCGCGGGCCGTTCGGAGAGCAGCTGGGCAGCCTGAAGGTGGACGTTGTCATTGACTGTGTGGGCGGCCGCGATGTGGAGCAGCAGGGCCTGCGAGTGCTGAACAGGCAGGGTCGCTTCGTTACCCTGGTCGGCCCGCACAGCTTTATCGGTGAGACCCGCATCGGCACCTCCGGCATTATCGGCTATCTGGCCTATGTAAGCCGCAGGTCTATGCTGTCGCGCATTGCGGGTCCGCGCTATCTCATGGCCGGCATCGGCAGATCGCTTGAAAGCCTGCAGAAACTGGTGCTGGACAATGGCATCAAGCCGCCGATCGACCGGGAGGTGCCGCTTGAAACTGAAGCCGTGCGCGATGCCGTCGCCCACGTGCGCAGCCACCGCGCCAGCGGCAAGGTGGTGATTACCATCGCGCAGGGGTGAGCGTGTCAAGAGTTGAATACACAAACCGCGGATTGAACCAATCAGACGATAATCAGGGGATACGTATTCAGATTTCTCGTAACGCTATAGCGCTGGAATAGGAAATGATCGAACCGATAGGGGCGTTTTTCCAGATGGGCTCTTTATGGGCTGCATTGTAAGCTGTGCGTGAGGTCGGAAAGGCCCTGCAAATTTTTGTAATAAGCGCTTCTTCTTCGGTGGTGAGCGGTTCAGCCTTTTGAGTATCGGATTCTTGTATTGAAGTGAGCAAATCCCGGTAATTATTCAACTGAGGACCATATTTCAGGGCTGCATACGTTGCACCGGTCATACTCCTGCCCAAATCTCGATAGGCTACCATATCCGCATACCACAAATACTTTGTAGCAAAGAGCATCTTATCGTTCTTTTTTAACAGCCTAAACCCAAGGCAAGATTCAAACCTGGCTAATACAAGCTTTACACGATCGATAGAAAAAGCCCTGCAGCCACTAAGATCATTCTCATGATTTTGATCCGCCAATGCCTTTCGTAATAGCCTATCCATAGATTCGGTCTGAATATGGGCCCCTTCCCAGCGCTTTATGCTGGCAATGCCTGCACCGGTACGCTCTGCAAGTTCGTCCTGCGTAATACAGGCTTTCTTTCTTTGAATTCTTATATCCTCGCCCGTCAACAGGCCAACCTTTCTGCGATAGGCATCGGCAATGGCTTTTTGCAGCCCTGCCGTTTGCTCAACAGAGCCCGCCTCGAGTTTGCACACCGGGCATACATGCACTTCCGCCGCAACGCTAATATCTTCATTGCGGAACACTGTTTTTTTCTTTATTTTGTTCAGCGGCATTGTGCCGTGGCCGTTGGGGCAGTTCATGGCGGTTCTCCTTATTTCTTCCGGCTTTTGTGCAGCGAAACAATCCAGAGCGTAGTTCCCCTGATCGCAAACTTACAATATACCCTGGCAGCCAGTATTTCACTGTGCCATTCAAACGCGAAAAGATCAGAGCCTGTTATACAGTCCTCATATGACCGCTGCGGCGGCCTGCCTCCGGCATAATGATCAGGCAGTATCTCATTTAAAAGGCCGCTGACGGTTATAAAAATATCTTCGATATCATAGCCAAGCCCAATCGCATCGGCTGCAAAGCAAAGAGGTTCTACAATAGAAACCTGCTGTTTTTCTGAGAGTGCCCTGGCTTCGTTGAGCTTTTTGTTCAGCTCTTTGTGAGAAGGTCTGTTCATAGGTATAGTATCAATTGATACCTTTTGCAAGGTCTTTTTTTGCCCCGTTTTCTGCCGTCGAAGAACACCATGTGTTGCCCGTCGACTTTAGCCTCCGCTTTTGTTGAAACCAAAGCTTGTGTTATTTGTCGCTATTGAGCTGGAAAACTTCCCCGGTTAGTGACCGGACAGAAAGAATAAGGCATGTTTTGCCTGTCGGCAATTGCTGTATGATCCATTTGCGCCACCGTGACCTGGCCGTTCATCAGCATGGGCAGAAGCCGGCCAGCGGAGCTGTTGAAGTATTTTCGCCTGTCACCTTGCGGCGCTGTCAAACAAACAAAAAAACTAACCGATTGGTTTTTCTTATTTTTTTAAAGAAAACACTTTCGGAGAGGCGTTTCAATGAAGCAACAGTCAAGCAATGCATTTTTCGCCTGTCCCCTCTCCTTTCCTTGCAACCTGGATAGAGGATGATTGGTGGTCGGAATCGGCATGCCGGATAATGATAACGATCAGGTGCAAGGTTCGCGCAGGTGAGAGCTCGCCGTTTTTTTATAAGTGCCTTTTTCGGTACAGGGCAGTGGTGCGCTCGAAAAAAATGAAACTTCTATCTCTTTGACATTGCATAATTTTTTTTACTGCTTGACAGGAGCACTATAGGATGTTCCGAGCCGCTTTCTATGCCCCAAGCTGCCGCGCATACAGATATTTCTGAAACCCAGAGAATACTTGCCCAATCTCTTCCGGTCTGCCTAAATCAGCCACGGCATCGGCGATAGAGTCGTGATATTTCAGACGCAGCAGCGGGGTCAGTTTTTCCTGATCGAGCTCCTCAACACCCACGCTGATGTAATGCGCCAGCACAAAATCGAGAAAAGCCTGTTGTTTGTCATTAAAGGATGTCTTAATTGCTACTCTGGCGCGGTCAACCCGCTCTGCACGGGTCAGCGTCGGCAAAGCATAGGCCACATAGGCAAGCACATCGAACAGATCGCTCTTCTGCGCATCGATGATCCGCTGCATTTCCGCAAGCTGCTCGCGGCCAAAGCCTTTTTCAGCAAGCCCTTCCAAAAGCCGCCCGCGTGTGTCCGGCGCGCTCCAGATGGTTCTCAGATCTTCCTCGTTGTTAAAAAAATCAGGCAGCCTGCCGAAAAGCAGTTCCATAAACTGAGCAGCCGACATGGGCGTTCCGTCCGGGTGCCAGAAGCTGGTACACATTATGTGGGCAATGGTGCGCTCTTTGCCGTCGGCCAGCTTGACCTTTACCTTCTTTTTGCAGATACACGGCCGCTGTCCGCATTTCGGGCAGGGCTCCTTCGGGCACACGCAGGGCCGTTTTCCGCACACCGGGCACGGATGCGGTTGTGGCTTCTCGCATGCGCAGGGATATGTGCCGCAGGCGCTGCATGCTTCCGGCTCCAGCGGTTCGCCGTCCCACTCGGGATCGCTGAAATGCAGGTGCGCCTTTACGAAATCATAGATAGTAAAATAATCCTTGCCGTCGAACAGGCGCGTGCCGCGCCCGATGATCTGCTTGAACTCGATAATCGAATTAATCGGCCGCATCAAAACGATATTGCGGATGTTGCGGGCGTCCACGCCGGTTGAAAGCTTCTGCGATGTGGTCAGGATTGTTGGAATCGTCTTTTCGGTATCCTGAAAATCTCTCAGATGCTGCTCACCCAGAGCGCCGTCGTTGGCCGTAACCCGCTCACAGTAATGCGGGTCTTTGCTGGTCTTCATTTGATTAACAAGATCGCGCACGGCAAGCGCGTGGTTTTGCGTGGCACAGAACACCAGCGTTTTTTCACGCTGGTCTATGGCGGCCATAAAGATTTCAACCCGTTTCTTTTCGCGCGCCATGATCTCGATTTTTTTGTTGAAGTCATCTTCCTCGTAGCGCCTGCCCGCCTCGATCTCGCCTTCGATGACCGTATCATCTGGCGTGTACACATAATCATCCAGCGTCGTTGAGATCTGCCGTACCCTGAACGGCGTGAGAAAGCCGTCGTTGATGCCGTCCTTGAGCGAATAAATGTAGACCGGCTCGCCGAAATACCGGTAGGTGTCAGCATTTTCAGTGCGCTTCGGTGTGGCAGTCAGCCCAAGCTGCACTGCCGGGGCGAAATACTCCATGATGCCGCGCCAGTTGCTCTCGTCGTTCGCGCCGCCCCGGTGGCACTCGTCAATAACGATGAAGTCGAAAAAGTCAGGCGGATAGGCGCTGTACACTTCGCGCCTCTCCGCTGCCAGGGCGGGTTGCGCAGCATCCTCGCACGATGTCGGATAGGTTGCAGACTTTTGAACAACGGGGATGACCTTGCTGACCTGATTGACAGCAGGGACATTGGACAAATCAGAGGTCATGAAGGTCTGGAAGATGGTGAAAAACAGGCTGCCGTTTTTAGGAGCTTTACCCTTTTTGCGGATGTCATCCGGCGAGATCCGGACGAGTGCGTCTTCGGGGAAGGCCGAGAAAGCATTAAACGCCTGATTGGCAAGTATGTTGCGATCAGCCAGAAACAAAATGCGCGGCCGCCGTGTGGGTTCGCCGGTCAGGTTCCAGCGGCTGTGAAACAGTTTCCAGGCAACCTGAAAGGCGATGAATGTTTTGCCCGTGCCCGTGGCAAGGGTGAGCAGTATGCGCTTTTTGCCTGCGGCGATGGACTCCATTACCCGCTCAACCGCAATGTCCTGATAATAGCGGCCCGGATGCGAGCCGCCCTTGTCTTCAAAGGGCTCGGCGGCAAAACGATCGCGCCATGCGTTTGCCTCGGCGAAGGTCCGGTTCCAGAGTTCTTCAGGCGACGGGAAGGCGGCGATTTCGCCCTCGCTGCCAATGTGCATGTCGATTGCGTAGATGCCCTGCCCGTTGGCAGCATAGGCAAAGCGCACGGCAAGTTTTGCAGCATAGTCCTTGGCCTGCGCCAAGCCTTCGGTCAGGGGTTGATCCCAGGCCTTGGCTTCAATAACCGCAAGTTTTGTATTGCGGTATTCAAGCACATAATCGGCCTTCAGGGCGCGGCGGCGGCCCGAACCTTCAATGCGGCCGGGCGCGATACCGTATTCGCGCCGGATGCGGCTGCCATCAAGTGCGCCCCAGCCTGCTGCTTTAAGCGCGGGGTCGATGTGTTCGGCTCTGGTTTCAGCTTCGTTCATAGTAAAAAGCTTTTCAGTAAGGCCGGGTGCCCCGGCATTCGGGAAATCCGGTGCAGCCCCAGAAATCGCCCTTGGCCGATGTGCGCTTGCGCATGCTCTGGCCGCACTGCGGGCACTCAGGCGATGGTTCTTTATTGCGCTCGCGCGCTTCGATGCGTTTGGCGGTCAGCCGCTCGCTGAACCCGCCGGTTTCTTCAAACGCCTTGCCCTGGGCCTCGATCTGGCTTTTGAGCATGTTCAGCGCCCGGCTGATAATAACCAGCATGGCATTGGCCACCACAGCGTCATCATCGCTGTCGAGCCAGCGGGCGTATTTTTTGCGCTGCTGCAGCGCATGCTTTGCGGACTCATGCACCATGTCGTCCGTGAACGGTGCCGGGTCAAGAGAAACGGCGTTTATCTCGCGGGCTTCAGGCGCATGCGCTGACCAGGGCAGCGCGCCCTTGTCCAGAATCCAGACCTCAAAGTCGCCGCGCAGCTCGCTCAGGCTTGCGCGCGCCACATCGGTGAGTTTCATCTCAGTGTCTTTCGATGTTGCGGAGCGCTCCGAGCCTTCGATGATGTTCTGCCTGCCGCTGCGGGCGGCCTGAATCATCTGGTCATACTGGCGGCCCTTGGGGTCGTAGGATTTTTTTTCGCGCTCGCGCACGTCGTGCGTGAGAAATCGGCGGCAGAAGCGCAGGGTTTCGAGCTGAATGATCGTGGCCAGCGTAAATGAATGCAGCCTTCGAAACCCTCCGTGTTTGTCAAACAGTTCAGGCATTGCGATGCCCCCCCTATTGTAACAATGTGTGTGACCCTGTTGACCCGATTGACCTCATTGACGCTTCGCTGCAAGAGGCTTTCCGCACATTATCAACAATGTCAACTTTGTCAATAAGGTCAATTTATAACTCCCCCGCAAAGGCCCGGTGCAGCAGCGACTGCTTGAATTCCGACAGCGCCGCCTGCTTGCGCTGGTAGATGGCAGCCAAGCGCCGGGTCTCGGAGGACAGGGCGTCGAGCTGGGCGGCAATAGCTTTTTGTTTATCACAACAAGCTGGGACTATTACGGGCTGTTCATGAACAGCATTACGGTTAAGCGTAGGAACACCGGTTCCTGATGCAAAGCGTAACAGTTTAAAATAGTTGAGAAGCCAGTAGGTAAATCGAATGTCATTACCGAAAAATTCTTTTACGAATAATGTAGTGTTAAGCGGCCAATAGTCTTCTTTAATAAAAAAAACATTACCAATGCTGCCACTTCTTCCGGTGACAACGCCAGGCCCGCAAACCGGGGCTTTATTATGTGTGTCTATAATACCGCTGGAACTGACCAGCGGATACTTGCCTGCTATTCGTTCGCGTGTTGGAAGATCAAAGCCTCTTTGAAGAAGGCAAAATTCATCAAATCGTTTCTCCACCCACCCGGCGCCGCGGTGGGTGAACACTGCGTTGAGGTGGCTGGCGAAAAGGTCGCGGGCGTTTTGCAGGTTTTTGGCGGCATTGGCCTGGGCAGTGGCAATGCCCGCAAAAGCTTCGTCAAGTATCTTCACAATCCGCTGCTGTTCGGGCCGAGCCGGGTAAAGTATCACTAACTCCTTTAAAAGCTTATAGTGACGTGCGTATCCAAGTGTCTCAAGATTTGCATTCTGCAGCTGGTAGAAAAAGAACTTTGGAACCAGAAAATCTCGTGGCGGCAAAATCTTTACGCCGTCCGCGCCCAGCACGAAATCGAAATCGATGTATTTAAGCACCTTGGTGTGATCACCAAATATAACGATGGGTGTCTTAACCTTGAAAAGATCGGCTTCATTATCCCAATAACCATTAATGAAACTTTCCTCCTGAGATACCACAGGGTATGCGCCGTCATCCAAGAAGTCTTTGCGCTGAACCTTCTGGGTGTAGGTCACTTTTTCGAGGCAATCCTCAAACGGTTTTTTGAACCACCCTTTTTTCACAGCAGCCCTCGAATTTTTGCCAGCACCTGCGCGCTTTCTTTATCAAGCGCGGCTATTTCATTCATGATGTCGGCCGGGCTGCGGTGCACCACCGCTTCATTGCCGTTGGGGTTTTTTACCGACAAATCAAATGTCGCCGGGTCAATCGCGGCAGCATCCACGCTCCAGCTTTTGGCCGAGTCGGCAAACGTCAATTGCCGGTCAATGAAGTCAATCAGGTCATCATCATTCAGCGAATTGGTCTTGCCGAGATTGCGGCCGGGGTCGAGCTTGTAATACCAAATTTTTCTCGTTTTGCTGCCCTTTTCAAAAAACAGCACCACGGTTTTCACGCCCGCGCCCTGAAACGTGCCGCCGGGGCAGTCAAGCACGGTGTGCAGATTGCAGCTTTCAAGCAGCAGCTTGCGAAGCGACACCGAGGCATTATCGGTGTTTGACAAAAACGTGTTTTTAATAACCACGCCTGCGCGGCCTCCGGCGCGCAGCATTTTAACAAAATGCTGCAAAAACAAAAACGCGGTCTCGCCGGTGCGGATGGGGAAGTTCTGCTGAACCTCCTTGCGCTCCTTGCCGCCGAACGGCGGATTGGCCAGGATAATGTCGTAGCGGTCTTTCTCCTGAACATCGGCCAGGTTTTCGGTGAGCGTGTTGGTGTGCAGGATGTTCGGGGCCTCGATGCCGTGCAGGATCAGGTTCATGATGGCGATAACATAGGCCAGCGACTTCTTCTCTTTGCCGTAAAAAGTCTTTTCCTGAAGCGTCTTAACATCGCGGGTGGTGAGCCTGCCGCCGGACTTAAGATAGTCGTAGGCCTCGCACAAAAACCCGGCTGAGCCGCAGGCGCCGTCATAAATGGTCTCACCGATTTTCGGCGCAACCACTTTCACCATGGCGCGAATAAGCGGGCGCGGGGTGTAATACTCGCCGCCGTTGCGGCCCGCATTGCCCATGCGCTTGATCTTTTCCTCGTACAGCGCGGAGAGCTCGTGTTTTTCAGCCTGCGAGCGGAAGCGCAGCTCGTCAATGTGATCGATGATTTCACGCAGGTTGTAGCCGCTGTGGATCTTGTTTTTGATCTCCCCGAAAATCTGCCCTATTTTATATTCAATGGTGTCAGGCCCGGTGGCCCGCTGCGTGAACCCGTGCAGATAGGGGAACAGCTTGCCATTGACGAAATCGCGCAAATCATCACCGCTATCGGCCTTGTTATGGTCGAGCCTGCCGTCTTTGCCCTTTGGCGCAGCCCAGCTCGCCCAGCGATAGGGCTTCTCCAGAATGTAGGTATATTTCTTCCCGCTCAGGGCGGCTTCATCAGCGCGGTCCTGCTCAAGGCCGTCGAGATATTTCAGAAACAGCAGCCAGGAGGTCTGCTCGGTGTAGTCCAGCTCGGTCGTGCATCCGGCTTCTTTCCAGAGCACGTCATCAATATTCTTGAAGGCCTGTTCAAACATGATGCCGTTTCCCCATATTCCTCGCAATGTCTGATTTTGTTGCCGAGAGGTAGTTGCCCTGAACAATACCAGTTCAGAGCATGTGCGTCAATTTATCTGTCTTCTGGTGAGAACCTTTCCGGTTGCAGGAAAAATTCATCGTCATCGGGGTCGGTGCTGAAATCAAGCTGCTGCTGCCGGGCAGCCTCGATGTAGGAGCCCTGTGAGAGCCGGATCTCGCCCTGATACGTCACGATAATCGCGGATTCGCCCGCCACCGGGCACTGCTCTTCACAGAATCCGCAGCCGTTGCATTTGTGCTCAATCACTACCGGCCTCCGAAACCCGTCCTTCCATTGGAATATTATCGCGTTATAGGGGCACTGCTCATCGCAGATCAGGCACAATCGGTCCTGGGCCCAGACCAGGCAGCGGTCTTTGACAATATACGCGGTGCCGATTTTGGCATGCTTCTTTTCCTCAAGCGTCAGTTCGCGCAGGGCATCGGTGGGGCACACCGTGCCGCACAGAAAGCAGCTTTGATCGCAGCCGGCAAGGCGCGGCACAAGGCGCGGGGTCCACAGATTTTCCAGGCCCCGTTCAAAAAGAAGCGGCTGCAGCGTGTTGGTGGGGCACACGCGCATACATGCTCCGCAGCGCACGCAGCGCTGAAGAAATTCTTTTTCAGGCACTGCGCCCGGCGGCCGCAGAAGGCCTGCAGGCCGCAATGGCTCGCGGGGCGAAAGCCTTGCAAGACCCGCGGCTGTCAGACCGAGTCCGGCGGCAGCAATAAAAGAACGTTTTGACAGCAGAGCCTGCCGTGAAACAGGCACGCGGTTTTGCAGGCCGTAGCTGATCGCATCCTGCGGGCAGACCTTGGCGCAGGTGCCGCACAGGCTGCACTCGCTCGCGATAGTTTCCTGAGGCCTGTCTGCCGGTATGGCCTGCAGCGGGCAGGGCTCAACGCACGCGCCGCAGGACGTGCAGGCGCTTGAAACCTGCCGCTTTACAAGGCTCATGCGCGCGAATATGCCGAGCAGTGCGCCCAGCGGGCACAAAGAGCGGCACCAGAAGCGGTGCGCAAAGCGGTTGAGCACAAACAGGCACAGGATAATAAGAGCACTGAGCCACGCGCCGATAAAAACCGGCTGCGCCACATAGGCATAGGCCAGAGACAGCCAGCGAAAGTGTTCGGCTGCAGGCCGCAGCGCGTCCAGCCCGAGGTTGACACCCAGAATGCTCAGGGGGTAGAGCACAAAGGCCACGCTGCGATAGAGCAGCGCGAGCGGGTCAAACAGGCCCGTAAAATTAACACCGGCCGCTGCTGCTGCAAGCAGCGCGCACAAAATAAGATATTTGGGCACGCGGGTGTGGATACTTCCGGCCCGGGTTTGTCTGCGGCCGCACAGGTCAAACAATGTGCCCAGTGGGCAGGTGTATGCGCAAAAGATTCTCCCGGCAATCAGCGCGGTTGCAAGAATAACGATGGCGGGAAGCAGAAAAATGGTAAACGTGCGCGCGGCAAGCGAGCTCAGTCCGGCAATGAGCGGACTTGCCTGCAGGAACAGCTCCGGCGCAACCGGCAGATGCGGCCAGGCGCTTAAAGTAATCAGCGCTAAAAACAGTATAAGAAAAATAATCTGCAGGGTGCGTCTCATGCGGATGCCTGTATTTGAGACGTTTGAATGAGTTGAAACACAGATCGACTATAGAAAAATACCTGCCCGGAGTCAATATATCCCGGCGGCAATCTGCTGCATGCCCGGTGGCAGTCACGATGCTGGTGTGTTAAACCAATAGCGCCGCATTTATCACTTGGCTAAAGTAACGAAAAGTGTTACTTTTGACAAGTGATTGATGGGATATAGGTATATGAACGCACAAAAATTCATAGCCGGGTTAACCGCACGCGGGCGATACTGCTTCTCTACGGAAGAAGCAATCGACGGGTTTGGCGCATCAGCCGTGGCAACGCGTGCGGCGCTTCGGCGTTTGCGGCAAAAAGGCGAACTGGCCATGCCGTATAAAGGTTTCTACGTCATCGTACCTCCGGAATTTCGAAATATCGGCTGTTTGCCGGCGAGTCATTTTATCCCCGCGCTGATGAATCATCTGGGTGAAAAATATTATGCGGGTGTGCTCAGCGCCGCCGAATTCTCCGGTGCAGCCCATCAGCGGCCCCAGGTTTTTCAGGTTATTACCTCAAAAAACAAGCCCCGCATCATTTGCGGGAAGGTGCGTGTTGAATTTATCGCTCGAAAAAATATGGAAAAGATTCCCACGATGGATTTTAAAACGCCGCGAGGCTACCTGAAAATATCAGTGCCTGCGGCAACGGCTTTTGATCTTGTGGGATATTCCCGTCATGCGGCCGGGTTGGACAATGTGGCAACTGTTCTGTCGGAGCTGGCCGAACAGCTTGACGGTGTTGATTTAGGACGAATTGCAGAGCTTTCCCCAATCGCATGGGCTCAACGTCTTGGATATCTTCTTGACACCGTGGGCGCACAGGATAAAACGGAAGCACTGGCCGCCTATATTGCCCAAAAGAAACCCGTTGCTGCAGCGCTTGTCCCCTCTATGCCTCGCACGGGAAGCAGCCGTGTGGAACGCTGGCGGCTTCTGGTCAACGCAAAAGTTGAGGCGGATGTTTGATACCCGCAGATTTTATCTCTGAATGGCAGACGTTTGCTCCCTGGCGTGAGACGTATCAGGTGGAGCAGGATTTGATTATAAGCCGTGCTCTGGTGGCAATATTCAGCCACCCCGTCGTATCCGAAAACCTTGCTTTCCGCGGCGGGACGGCGCTGTATAAATTATACCTGCCGCCGGTGCGTTATTCCGAAGACATTGACCTGGTCCAGGTTCACCCCGGTCCGATCGGATTGTTGATGGATGCCCTGAAAGAGGTATTGGACCCGTGGCTGGGTAAGCCGAAGCGCAAGCAGTCCGAAGGGCGCATCACACTGATCTACCGGATGACTGCGGAGGGCGGGCTGCCGCTCAGGCTCAAGGTGGAAATTAATTCCCGTGAGCATTTTACGGTGCTGGGGCTGGAAAAGCGCCTGCTGGACATCCGGTCCCGCTGGTTTTCGGGAAGTGCTTCCGTTGTGACCTATCGGCTGGATGAATTGCTGGGCACCAAAATGCGGGCGCTGTATCAGCGCAAGAAAGGCCGTGATCTGTTTGACCTGTGGCAGGCGCTGACCACTTCCTCCGTCAATCTTCAATCCGTGGTGAATTGCTTCCTGCAGTACATGCAACAGGGGGGCCATAAGGTTTCCCGGGCGGAGTTTGAGCGCAACCTGAGCGAGAAGCTCAATGACGCCACTTTTACCAGAGATGTGCAGCCGTTATTGATTACGGACACTGCCTTCGATTTCCAGAATGCGGCCGAGCAGGTGATGAGCCAATTATTGCCCCTGATACCGGGCGAACCGTGGCAGGGAAATACAACAGTATAATGACAAAAGCAGTTTTTCGCCGCTTGGGCTCGCCTTCACCCGTTTCGGCAGCGAAACGATGGGGATTTGAAAACCTAAAATCTGCACTCCCGTCATTTTAAAGAAGTGCCAGTCCTCCGCAGTCGCTTGCTAAGGGGTGGACAGCGACTGAGAGGTCTTGGGTCGCTGCCAGCGCCGTATTGTGGGACGGGCTTCCGCAAGCCCGCAACACCAGCCATGCCGCGCGTGATGCGGCATCCGCCATGACTGTCATTCCGGCGCAGAGACCGTGTTGTAATTAAAAAAGGTGTCATCTCGACCCCTTCGGCTGCGCTCAGGGCAGGCTCCGGGAGAAATCTTCGCTTCAACAAAAATCAACTACTTAAGATTCCTCACCCTGCTCAAGCGGGATTCGGAATGACATATCCAGCTATTGCGACACAGTCTCGCAGGCCGGAATCCAGAATAATAAATCAAAATTTTAACAAGGAGAATTTAACAATGGAACAAGACAGACTCTTACGAATTAAGCAGATTATTCCCGCAATCCTGCCCATATCGCGTTCGGCCTTCTGGTTGGGTGTGAAAACCGGAAAGTATCCGGCGCCGGTGAAACTGGGTCCGCGCACGACGTGCTGGCGTGAAAGCGAGATTATGGCGATGGTCCAGAGGGGGGGGGATCTCCCAGGGTGAGTCGCTTGCCTATGTCCGTGATCAGCTGGGGCACTATTCAATACAGGTGACGGTTGATTTTTACGTTCACCTGCTGCCGGGCAGCAATTGTCAGGCTGCGGATAGTTTGGATGATGATGTGCAACAATCCGCCACCCAGGCTCAACCAGCAGGCTTTCAGGCAGAAAAAAAGCACTTAGCGATGTGCTAAGTGCCTGATATTTCTGGAGCCGGCGATGGGAGTTGAACCCGCGACCTACTGATTACGAATCAGTTGCTCTACCACTGAGCTACGCCGGCAGCGTATATGGGTGTTACAGGTAGGAAAAAAACGAGCGCCTGATAAAATCATAGTTGCGCTTGACGGCTTCTTCTCCCTCAACGACTTCATTATGACCGGGCAGCACGAGCACTGCCGGCAGTGCGGCAATGCGCTCGATACTCTTTTTAAGAAGCGCGCTGTTCCCGCCGGGGAAATCCGTGCGTCCGATACTGCTGCTGAAAACAACATCCCCGGTCACCATAACCTGTTTTTCAGGCCAGTAGATGCAGATCGAACCAGGTGAGTGGCCCGGCGCGTGGATGATGTTCAAGGTTAACCCGGCCGTATGCAGTTCGCCTTCGGCACAGAAGCTGGCGGCCTTGAAACCGGGCTGATCAAGCCCGAACATGCGGAAGAAGTCCCGGCCGATTTCATTTAAAAAAGCGTCCTCGTCCGCGTGCCAGGTGGCTGGTATCTTTTTGTTAGTAAAAAAGGCAACACCATCAGCGTGATCCGGATGGCAGTGGGTGCACATAACCAGTTTGATATCATCGGGATCAAGCCCGTCTTTTTTCATGGCCGCAATCGTGTCCGGAACATAGCGTTTCAGACCGGGGTCGATAAAAATCAGTCCGTCAGGGCCCTGCAGCACATAGGTGTTGCAGTTGTTTTCCATCATATTGGTCCAGGGATATGCGTAGACACCGTCCATTAATTTCATGAAAATTCTCCAAAGAGGTGTTACTTTCAATGCAGATAACTTTATCCGATTGCCTTAAAAAGTGCAACAGCAAAAAAGCCGAGAGGCCTTCATCTGCGGCACCACCGGCCTGCCGGCAATGTATTGTATTTGACACACAGCAGGAGTTACCCTATAAAAGGGCTTTGTATAGAGGCTGTAACCGCCTTCTGAAATTACACTTCCACCCAACAGGCAAGGATTAAATTATGGACTTTACCCTTAAAAAAACGAACGGCTATACCCCTCCCAAAGGGCCGCTGCTGCTCGTCATCGCCGACGGGGTCGGCCTGTACCGCGGAGAGGCTGACGGCTATCCCGGCAATGCCTTTGAACTGGCCAACCCCGCGCATCTGCTGCGCCTGATAAAACAGGAGCGCCTGTCAATGCGCATCAAGGCCCACGGCACTGCGGTGGGCATGTCCTCAGATGAGGACCAGGGCAACAGCGAAGTCGGCCACAATGCGATCGGCGCGGGCCGGGTGTTCGCCCAGGGCGCGCGCCTTGTTGAACAGGCCCTTGAGAGCGGCCGGTTGTTTGAAGACGCCGGCTGGAAGAAGGTCATCGACAATGCCCTGCGCAACACAACCCCGGTGCATTTCATCGGGCTGCTCTCGGACGGCAATGTGCACAGCAATATCGCCCATCTGTGCGCCCTGATCGGGGCCTGCGACAAGGCCGGTATCGAGCAGGTCTATGTGCACTGCCTGCTTGACGGCCGTGACGTGTCGCCCCTCTCCGCGCTGCGCTACGTGGGCGAGCTTGAAGATTTTCTGTGGACCTTGCGCGTGTCAGCACTCAAAAACAATCAACAGCGCCGCTATTATATCGCCTCGGGCGGCGGGCGCATGGTCACGACCATGGATCGCTACGAAGCGGACTGGTCTATTGTAGAGCGCGGCTATCATGCCCATGTGCTGGGCGACGGGCCCCGGTTTGCTGATGCGGTCAGCGCCATCAAGGCGCTGCGGCTTGAGAGCCGTGTGGATGACCAGTATCTGCCGCACTGGGTGGTGCATGATCCGCAGGATTCCAGCCGGCCCATCGGCCCGATCAGCGACGGACATAGTGTGGTGTTTTTCAATTTTCGTGGGGACCGCGCCATTGAAATCAGCCGGGCGTTTACCGAACCTGATTTTCAGGCATTCACACGCCGGGCGTTTCCGAAAACTGTCTACGCCGGCATGATGGAATATGACGGCGACCTGCACATTCCCCCGCTCTATCTGGTTGAGCCGCCCGCCATTGATTGCACAGTGTCCGAGTACCTGGCCCGCAACGGCGTTTCGCAATATGCCATCAGCGAAACCCAGAAATACGGACATGTCACCTATTTCTGGAACGGCAACAATTCCGGCAAATTCGATCCCGCGCTTGAGGAGTGGGTGGAAATACCCTCCGATAAAATCGCCTTTGACCAGGCACCGGAGATGAAGGCCCGCGAAATCGCCGACACCCTGGAGCAGGCCCTGCGCTCCGGCCGGTATCAGTTTCTGCGCGTTAATTTCGCCAACGGCGACATGGTGGGGCATACCGGGTCGCTGCCGGCTGCGATCCGGGCCGTGCAGGCGGTTGACGCCGCGGTTGCCAGGCTGGCGCAGGTGCTTGATGAACTGGGCGGCACTCTGATTTTGACGGCTGATCACGGTAATTGCGAACAGATGATAGCGGTTGAGAAAAACACCGGCAAACCGGTAGCAGGCCCCGGAGGCTCATTCAAGCCCCTGACCAGCCATACCCTGAATCCGGTGCCGTTCGTGGTGCATGGCGCGCACACCGGGTGCTTCGAGCTGAACCGGGACATCCCGGAGCCGGGTCTGGGCAATATCGCCGCAACCCTGCTGATGCTGCTGGGCTATGAGAAGCCGCAGGACTATCTTGATTCGCTGCTGATCAGACAGTAGCGTTGCGGCATGACCGGACCGGTTGCACGGGGCGAAGGCATTGGCACGCAGGCATGCTGTAATAGCGTGGGGGCTCTGCATGTTCAGGGCGGTTGCGGACATGTCTTTTGACTGCACCAACGACAGTACCGACCGGGTGGAGAATAGCATATGAGATGGTTGGGCATACTAGGTCTGACAGCATTCATGCTCTGCATCGGTCGTGTCCAGGCTCAAGACCTGCAGCCTGAACAGCCGGACGGATTAAGCGCCCCTGCGCATGCAGGCCTCCATGCCTGTACGGAGCAATCGCTGTGGTGCGTCATGTGCGCCGTGCCCGGCGGTATCGGCACGATAAAAAACGGCACAATCACCATGGTGAACGATTACATCGCGGCTATGCTCGGCTACGGCCGGCAGGAACTGCTGGGCCGCCCGGAGCAGATGCTGTACCCGGATGAGGGTGAATATAATCTGGTTCACGCTGAGATGCAGAAGCTCGCTTCCGGACTGCTGCCCCTGACGATTGACGCCCGCTGGAAGGCGAAAAACGGCGCCATTGTAGATGTTCATCTGATGTGCGCGCTGCTTGACGCCCGCAATCCGTCTGCCGGTATCGTCTTTACCGTACACGACATCACTGAACGCAAAAAAGCCGAATTCATGTCCAGGCGGAGAACAGGCCGCATCCATGTCGGGGCGGCTGCGGCCGTGGGCGTTCTGTTCGTCCTTATGCTCCTGCTTGTGCGCAAGCAAATAAGGCTGCGGCAATCCGAACAACAGCTCAGGATTGTTAGGGAGGCTGTTGAGAGTTCAACGGATGCCATCGGCATGTCAACGCCGCAGGGTCGGCACTACTACCAGAACAGGGCGTTCGATGAACTGTTCGGCGACATCGGCGAGTTTCCGCAAAAAACCCTGTACGTTGATCCGGCGGTCGGTGCCGAGGTCTTTTCGATAATCGTTGCGGGCGGGAGCTGGGCCGGTGAAGTCAAGATGTACGGCCGCGACCGCAGCGTGCTTGATATATTTTTGCGCGCCTACGCCAATACGGATAAACACGGCATTATCTTATCGCTGGTCGGTATACACACCGACATTACGGAGCGCAGAAAAACAGAGACAGCACTGCGCGAAAGCGAGCAAAAGGTCAGCAATATTTTGAATACGATTGATGATGTTGTCATGGCGTATTCACTCAGTCAGGGTCGGGTCGTCTACCTGAGCCCTTCCATTGAAAAAATATTCGGCTCAACCCAGGAAATGCACAGCAAAAACTGGCACCTGTGGGCGGAATCCGTGCATCCCGATGATATGCAGAACCTGTATGACTCCGTGGCCCGGCTGGACCGTCAGGGTTTTTCCGACGGAGAATTCAGGATTATACGTCCGGATGGAAGTATTATCTGGGTGCGTTCACGTTCAAAAATAATTTACGGCGAAACGGGCGAGCCCGAGCGGCTGGACCGGATTATTTCCGATATCTCGCAGCGCAAGCAGGCTGAACTTGCCCTGCAGGAAAGCGAGCAAAAGCTTGCAACGCTTTTTTCTTCCATGACCGAGATGGTCGTCATTAGTGATCTGGTTTTTGAGGATGGCAGGCCGGTCAATTATCGCATAAGCGACTGCAACAGGGCTTTTACCGAGATAACAGGAATAGTCCGGGCGGAGGCCCTGGGCCGGCTTGCCACCGACGTGTACAGCACCGCTGAGCCGCCATACCTTGAGGAGTTCAGCCGGGTCGCGCTCACCGGCGAACCGTTTCGTTTTGAAACCTATTTTGCTCCGATGGATAAACATTTTGCCGTTTCCGTCGTGTGCCCCGGCCTCAACCGGTTTGCCACCATCGCGACCGACATCACCACGCGGATGCAATCCGAGGAATCGCACGCGCGATTGCAGGCCCAGCTCAGCCAGGCCCAGAAAATTGAGTCCATCGGCCGTCTGGCCGGCGGCGTGGCCCATGATTTCAACAATATCCTGAGCGTGATTCTGGGTTATACGGACATGGCGCTTCAGCATGTCGGGCCGGAGCAGCCGCTGCGGGCCGATCTGCTTGAAATCCGGCAGGCGGTCGAGCGTTCATCAAATCTGACCCGGCAGCTGCTGGCGTTTGCCCGCAAGCAGACCATCGCTCCGAGGGTGCTGGATTTGAATGAGACCGTTGAAGAGATGCTCAAAATGCTGCGCCGGCTTATCGGCGAGGATATCGACCTGGCATGGCTGCCGGGCAAGGGCCTGCAGCCGGTGAAAATTGATCCCTCCCAGCTTGATCAGGTGCTCGCAAATCTGTGCGTCAATGCACGCGACGCGATTGCGGATGTGGGACGCGTTACGATTGCAACAGCCAATGTTACACTCGATGAAGCACACTGCGCCCGGCACCCGGATTGCACGCCAGGCGAGTATGTCATGCTGGCGGTGAGCGATACCGGTTGCGGCATGGACCGGGAAACGCTTGCCAATATTTTCGATCCCTTTTTTACCACTAAGGATATCGGCACAGGCACCGGGCTCGGGCTTTCAACCGTCTATGGTATCGTAAAGCAGAACAACGGATGCATTGAGGTTGCAAGCGAGCCTGGGCAGGGAACCCGTTTCATAATCTATCTGCCGCAGTATCTAGATGATACCGGAGAAATCGCGGGTTCCGATATGCCCTGCAGGCCGGTAGCGCAAGGAACGGAAACGGTGCTGCTTGCCGAAGATGAGCCGGCGAATCTGGAAATGTATGGCAAAATGCTGGCCCGGCTCGGCTACACGGTGCTGCCCGCCTCCGCCCCGGAAGAATGCCTGCGGCTTGCCCGGGAGCACAAAGGCCGCATTGATCTGCTTTTGACAGACGTTGTCATGCCCGGAATGAACGGCCCTGATCTGGCACAATGCCTGCTTGCAGACGCTCCCGGCCTGAAATGCCTGTTCATGTCCGGCTATACGGACAAGGCGTTCAGCCATCCGGGCGTGATAGAACCCGGCATGCAGTTCATTCAGAAACCGTTTTCCCTTGAGGAGCTTGCGGATAAAATCAGGAGCGTGCTGGATGGCTCTTCCGACAGGTAGAGCATTTTACAAAAAAACACTGTCTTCGAAAAAAAGCCCGTGCGCCCTGAGCCTGTCGAAGGGACCACATATCATGACAGAGCCGTTCATGGTTCGACAAGCTCACCACGAACGGGCAGACAGCTTCTTTTGAAAACAGGAACAATAGAAAACTGTATACACGGCGGCGGAAGTGCCGTTATGCGCTACGGCTGCCCGGACCCTGCCCGGCAGGGCGGCCGAGGGCCGCAAGGGTTGCAAGCACGCTGCGATGAGACTGCTCGGGTGTACTGCTGCTGCCGGCCTTATTGGGATAAATTTCATACAAACAGCGGTACTGAGGCGGTGTCAGGTTGGGCATGCACACATTGGCGCCGCGCGTAAGTCCGTGTGCGCGGCCGTGCAGGCTGTTGATGGTTGCAAGTGCCGTGGTGCTGGGAATATTGGCCTCGGGGCACACAAGGCGCGCGAGCGCCACGACAATGCAGGCCATCTGCTCGGTGGCAGGCACCTGATCTGCGTCTGCATCAGGTGCGCCTTCGCGGCACAGCGGGCTTGCCGGGTGCGCTATCCAGGGACCGATCCCGATCATGTCAAGATCAAGCTCCCGGAAAAGCGCAAGATCGCGGGCAATGCTTTCAAAGGTCTGGCCGGGAATGCCGACCATGATGCCGCTGCCGGTTTCATATCCCAGTGCCTTAATGGTGCGCAGCAGCGCAATGCGGTCGCAGGCATTGCGGTCTTTGGGCGGGGGATGAATGCGGCGGAACAGTTCGCGGTCTGATGTTTCAAAGCGCAGAAGATAGCGGTCCGCTCCGCTCGCGCGCCACAGCGCGAGCTCGTCGGGGGAGCGTTCGCCCAGGCTGAGCGTTACTGCAAGGCCGGTTGCGCCTTTGATATCGCCTACAAGGTCAGCTACCCATTGCGTTTCAAGGCCCGGGTCTTCACCGGCCTGCAGTACAATCGTGCCATAGCCGAACAAGACCGCCTGACGGGCGCAGGCCATGATTTCATCGCGCGACATGCGATAGCGCCCGAGCGCTGCATTGGCAGTGCTGATTCCGCAATACGTGCACGAGCGCTCGCAGTGATTTGAAATTTCAACCAGCCCGCGCAAATGAACACAGTCGCCGACCCGGTGCGTCCGTTCCCGGTCGGCCAGCTCCCAGAGACGCTCAAGCAGCTGCGGATCATCGCAGCGCAGCCAGGCGAGAATCTCTTCGTGTGCAAGCTCAGGAGCCACGGCACAGCTCCCTCACATCGGGAAACGGTTCCAAAGAGCGCTCAAGAACGCCAAGGCACTTGGCGATCGCCAGTCCGTAATTGGTCACCGGCACACCGGCCTGTCGGCACTTCTCAAGCCGCCGCAGCATGGCTTTGCGCGTATGCATGCATGCGCCGCAGTGGATCACCAGACGGTACTCACCAAGGTCATCGGGAAAATCATAGCCGGCAGCCGTGGTAAAGCTAAGCGTCGCGCCGCTGTAGCGCTCTAGCCAGCGCGGAATTTTCACCCGCCCGATATCGTCTTCAATCGGGTGATGCGTGCACGACTCGGCAATGAGCACCCGGTCGCCGTCCTGCAGTTTGTCGATGGCACGGGTGCCCTGCACCAGCGTTGCAAGATCAGCCTTATAGCGGGCGAACAGGATTGAAAAACCGGTCAGCATGCTGTGCGGAGGCGCCAGCGCGGCAACCTGTTCGAATGCCTGTGAATCGGTGATGATCAGCTCAGGCGGCTGTTTCAGAAGGTCAAGCGCCTGGGCGAGTTCATGCTCGCGCACGACAAGGGCGCAGCGGCCGTTATCCAGAAGGTCGCGGATGGTCTGCACCTGCGGCAGGATCAACCGTCCGCGCGGGGCCTCGCGGTCGATCGGCACCACCAGCACGGCCGTGTGCCCTGGTGCGATCAGGTCAGCGGCAATGCAGGCGGTTTCAAAACAGCCCTCGGGCGCGTGCTCAATCAGGGCGGCTCTCAGGGCATCGATGCCATGGGCCTCAAGCGCGCTGCTGAATACAAGCGGAATGCCGGCCGGCAGGCCCTCAAGGCGGACGGATTGGCCGTACAGGTCCTGCTTGTTGTGTACGGCAATCAGGGGCACGTCGCGGGCGCTGAGCTCAGCAGCGAGTTGCTGCTCAAAGCCGCCCCAGACGCCGTCACAGGTTATGATCACGCCAAGGTCCACCCGGTCAAGGCAGGAGCGCGTTTTGCGGTTGCGCAGCTCACCCAGTGCGCCGCTGTCGTCAATGCCGGCTGTGTCGATAAACACAACCGGGCCCAGCGGCAGCAGTTCCATGGGTTTTTCAACCGGGTCTGTGGTCGTGCCCGCATGAGGCGATACGATCGAGATATTCTGCCCGCACAGCGCGTTCAGGATGCTTGATTTGCCCACATTGCGGCGGCCGAAAATGCCGATATGCAAACGCATGCTTTTGGGTGTGGTAAGACTCATGGTTTCTGATGTTCCGTATCAGCAATATACATCTGTTTCACCTGCGGCCATGCGCTGAAGCAGATTTCGGGCAGTTGCAGCCACAGGGGCATCGAGGGTTTGCAGGTGGTCTTCTATCAGCGCGCCTCCGATCCGCCTGGTTTCATCAGAGGCGAACCGGTTGAGGTATTCCTGGAATGTTGCGAGTGCATTGGGATCACAGTGGGCTTTAATCGCCCCTGGCCGCGCAAGATCCATGAAGTCGGCGCCTGTGCGTCCCAGGCGGTAGCAGGCCGTGCAAAATGAGGGGATGTAGCCCAGTTGGGCAATGTCGGCGATAACCTCATCAAGGCTGCGGTGATCACCCAAACTGAACTGGCCGCTCGTTTCATCTTCAGTATGCCCGTAGCCTCCGGGCGTGGTGCGGCTTCCGGCTGAAATCTGGGATACGCCAAGGGCAAAAGCCGCGCGTCGTACCCCGGGTGTTTCACGTGTTGACAGGATTATTCCCGTGTAGGGCACGGCCAGGCGCAGGATTGCGATCAGTTTTAAAAAATCTTCGTCAGATACCGCAGCCGGGGGCCGCGCTGCAAGCGCGGAACCGGATGCAGGCTCAAGGCGCGGCACGCTGATGGTGTGCGGACCGGAGCCGAATGTTTTCTCCAGCTCGCGGCTATGCTGCAGCAGGGACAGCAGCTCAAAGCGCCAGTCATGCAGGCCGAACAGGGCGCCGATTCCCACGTCATTGATGCCCGCCTGCATGGCGCGGTGCATGGTCAGCAAGCGGCGCCCGTAGTCGGCTTTCGGGCCGCTCGGGTGCATGCGCACGTATGTTTGCGGATGGTAGGTCTCTTGAAACAGCTGGTAGGTGCCGATGCGGCTTGCGGCAAGCTGCCGGAACTCCTCCGTCTCAAGCGGGGCGATGTTGACGTTCACACGCCGGATTTCAAGGCCGGGCTCGCGGCAGGCATAGATGGTTGCAATGGAATCAAGCACATAGCGCAGAGAGCCCGGTCCTTCCTGTTCACCCGCGACCAGCAGCAGCCGTTTGTGGCCCTCGGCGGTCAGGCAGCGGACCTCATCTGCAATCTGCGCCTGAGACAGGCTCATGCGCTGCATGTCCGCATTGGCGCGGCGAAACCCGCAGTACAGGCATTCGTTTTGACAGCGGTTGGAAATATACAGCGGAGCAAAAAGCACCAGCCGTTTTCCGTAAATGGTTTCCTTGACCCCGCGTGCGGCTGAAAAGATTTCCTCCAGCAGCATTGCGTCGGTCACGCGGGTCAGCAGCGCGGCCTGCTCCGGCTCAAGACCCACGAGCGTGCGTGCCCGGGCAAGCACGTCGCGCACACGGCCGGGATCAGGGCAGGGCTGATTGAGGGCGGATTGAATCTGGTCAAGGTTAATAAACGACATGGCTGCTCTGGATGAACATATGCGGCGTTTTTGTAAACATATGCCGTGGATTACAGCGCGCAGTGTAAGGCAGGCAGTTCTTTAGTCTGTATCAATAATATGGGCGCTGAAAAACCTGTCAAGTGAATTTTGTGATAAAGGGTTTTTAGAGCATTTTTTCATAACGCCAAAGCCTGCAAAAAAACACCGTTCGTTCGCCCTGAGCCTGTCGAAGGGCTGAACGGACCATGTGGCCCGCAGCAGAGACCCGTTCATGGTTCGACAGGCTCACCACGAACGGGTTTGTGTCTAAAGGCTACAGGAAACAGAAAAAAGGCTCTCGAGGCAACACAGAGGCGCAATTTTTGACCTTGCTTTTAAACATGAAAAGAAACTAAGATTGATGAAGTCGTAAAAAGTCCAAAAATGCTCTTTTTCAGGACGCGCTCGTAAAAAGGCCGCAGGGAAGGCGCGCAAATCGGAAGGAATGAGGCGTACTTGCCGTACGCCGCAATGACTGAGGATGCAGCGCAACGCAGCATCCGGACTTTTTACGAGTGTGTCAAGATTTAACTGTAGATACAGCAAAAACATGCGCGGGGCAGGAATATGTTTTCCGGAGAAGGAGTGTATTCATGACGCAAGCACTAAGTGTTGAGCAGGTAACGCCGTTTCTGGCGCGGATGAAAAAGCGCGAGCTCAAAGTCGCCATACTGCATTCGGGCGGACCGGCGCCGGGCGCCAACCGCGTGATTGCCGGGGCATCCAAGCAGTTCATTGACCGTAAAATACCGGTCATCGGCTTTATAAACGGCTATGAATTCATACAGCAGCTGCCGCCCCAGGATTTGCGTCCGGGACGTCATTTTATCGAGATCGATGAAGAGACCATTTCAAGCGGGCTTGATTCAAACACGCTGATCATCCGAACCGCACGCGCCAATCCCGCAAAAGACATTGCCACTCCGGATGATCTGAATGACCCCCGGAAAACCGCGGCCATTAATCGGATTCTGGATATATTCGAATACATGCGTATCGGCGCCCTGATTTCGATCGGCGGCGATGATACCCTGAAGACAGCCAATTTTATCCATGCGATTGCGAGCCGCCGCTCACAGGACAATCCTGATGCGGGCTTTGACAGCGCGATCGTGCATGTGCCCAAAACCATCGACAATGACTATTACGGCATCCCCTGGACGTTCGGCTATTTTACCGCGGCCGAGGCTGCCGGGCGGATCGTGCGCGGGCTCTACGATGATGCCCGGGCGACCAACTGCTACCATGTGATCGAGCTGATGGGCCGCAAGGCCGGCTGGTACACGGCCGCAGCGAGCATTTACGCGCGCGGCACCCGTGCCGTTATTCCGGAAGAATATGAAAACCGGCCGTTCAGCCTGCCGGAACTGGCCGAAACCCTGCTGCAGATCGTGCTGCGGCGCGAGGAAAAGGGCAAATTTTACGGTGTGTTCTGCGTAGCAGAAGGGCTGGCCGACCTGCTGTCCGAGCAGGAAAAACAGAACATCGAGTGCGACCGTTTCGGCAACATGCGCCTGGCCGAGGCAAACATCGGTGCCCGGATTGCCCGGGAACTCGAAGCGCGCTACGCGCAGGCAACCGGTAAAAAGAAAAGCTTTAAGCCCCAGATCGTAGGCTATGAAACCCGGCAGCTCACGCCGTCTCTGTATGACGCGCTTTTAACCTCACAGCTCGGCGTTGGCGCCTATCGGCTGCTGGCGCATGGGCGCTTCGGCGAGATGGTCACCGTGTGCGACAACCTTGAAATCGACGGGATTCCGTTCGGCGAGCTGATTGATCCTGAAACTCTGAACGTGCGCAACCGCAATATCGACACCCGCGGCGATTTCTACAACCTGCTGCGTTCGCTCGAGCGAAATTATTAACAGGCTGTTAAAAAACGTCCATCCTGAGCGGGGCTATTGCGGAGGACGGGCCCAGGTGCGGCGCGGCGTGCCTGGAACATATTAATCCACCGGCTGAATGGCGCCATTGGGGCATGAGGGTATGCAGATGCCGTCGCCGTCGCACTTTGCAGGGTCAATGACCGCCCTGCCGTTTACCAGCGAAATGGCTTTCTGCGGGCAGGTTTTAATGCATTCAAGCGAACCCCGGCATTTTTTCTGATCAACAATTACTTTCATCGAATTCCCCTTCACTAAAAGATTGCAGCATAAATATTTCTCATCCTTCCAGCCCCAGGCAGCGATTTGAATGCTCACCGAATGCATCGAGGGTGTGACCAACTCCTTCAGGGCAGAGTTCCTGCCAGCAGGAGCAGCGGATGCATGCTTTGGTGTTGATTTCGACCGGACTGCGCAAGCGGATATTCGCAGGCCGCACGTCACCGGCTTTCAGCGATTGCAGAAAAAAGGTACATGCTTTAGCGGTAGTGTCCGGGATCGCGGCGCACCGGGTCCATCCTGTGCTCACGGTTCCTGCCGCGCCGGTATTCCCTGCCAGGCTCTTCCTGCAGGCAGCGCCCCACACCGCGAAACTGGGGATCAGGGCCCATCATAAACGAAATTTCATCAAAACGCCTGCATTGATTTTCGTCCAGAATAGAGCAGAGCGCGGTCCGGGTTTCAAGCAGTACTTTGCGAACCTCAGGGCGGTGCTTCAGGCGCAGTTGCCTGATCTGGTCCATGCCTGCACGCAGGACGGGTTCGAACTGTTCGCGCTGCTCCGGTGTAAGTTCAAGTTCACGCGCAAGCCGCTCGATGCGCCCGGCAGGTTCGCGGGCAAAGCGGCTGTCCTGTCGGGAAATCTGCCGGGCAAATCCATCTGTTTCATCCGGGCGAAACGTCTGAAACAGCGCAAGCGCACCGGCGCCGGACAGAAAGCCGACTATAAATACAAGTACCACCACCATACTTGCCTTGGCTGCGGATTTCATGGTGCTACCTTTCTATGGTTTCTCCGGTTAAGGCCGCCAGTATCAGATCAGTGCTGAGCGGATGGTCCTCAAGCAGAAGTTCTTCAGCCGGCGCAGCCAGCAAAGCATTATAGGCCGGTGCGGCAAACCAGGCGCTGCTGATGCTGATGATCAAGGCCATGGCGGCCATTGCAGGGGCAAGGCGCAAACCAGCGCGAACCAGAAGCTCTGCCATGGCCGGTGCCGGCTGCGGCGGGGGGCAATCCTGCAGCGCGCCCCGCAGCCTGGTCATGAAAAAGTCCGACGGTGCTGGCGCAGGGGCCCGGGAACCGGCGCGCAGTAATTTTGTTAAAGCTTGGCGGCGGGCTGCGGTGCGGCACCCTGCGCACTGGCCGAGATGGGCCTCTATGGCAGCGGCGCATTCACCGGGCATGGTTCCATCGTGAAAGGCTCTCAGGGCCTTTTGTACCTGGCGGCAGTGCAGTGTCATACTGGTTGCTCCTGCGAACGTGTGTGCGGTTCTTTGCCGAGCGCCATTGCTGCCAGCACGGTTTGGGCGTGCCTGCGGGCGCGGTGAGTGACAACCTTGATGTGCAACTGGGAAATATCCATCATGCGGGCGGTCTCCCTGACGCTCAGGCCTTCAACGTCCCGCAGGATCAGCACCATTTGCTCGCGTGCGGGAAGGGCTGCAAGCAGCCGGGCGGTTATGTCGCGTGCGATTAAAGCGGCTTCAGGGTCCTCTGAGCGTGCGCCTGCCTGCAGACAGTAGTGGTCTAGGCACTCCTGCTCCTGCCCGCTTAACGCCGGCAGGGCTGTTTCAGCGCGTTTTGAGCGCAGTGCTAGTTCCCGGTAGCAGCGGCGCACGGCAATGGTTCTCAGCCAGTGTATAAAGGGGCGTTCCTGCCCGTAGTTTCCCAGTGACTGGTATGCCTGCAGCAACGTATCCTGAACAATATCCTCAACGTGCTGGCGGTTGCTGAAAAACCGGTAAACAAGCTGAAAAACCCGCGTGACATGGCGTTCAACCAGCATGTCAAACGAGTGCTTATCGCCGTTGAGAACATTTTGTACAAGCGTACAATCATCGGGGACCATGATTTCATCTATACAATCGGCACACGTTAAATGCAAGTGAAGAGCACCGCACCGGGATTGGGCGCTGTTTCAACAACCGGCAGTGTTTATCTTCGGGAGCGCCCTTTCAACGGGTGCTCCCGAAGATATGCCGGCCTTACCACCATGGACATTCGGCTCGACTCGCGTCGGCGTTCCAGCCCTGCCCGCGGCCGCTCCGCCCTTTAAAAAAGGGCGGCGAATTTTTCCTTTCGAGCATGATGGCGCGCTGTTCAGGCGTTAAAAGCTGAACAGCGGATATCATCGATTCATGCCGTATTTCAAGAATCTCTGCATTGATGTTTTTTTTGCGGGCCAGCAGGGCTTCAAGCGCTGCGGCATCAATGGTCTGCGCAAAAAGGGCCTCGGGAATTTCAAGACGCTGCAGCTCTTCCCGCAAGGGAATAATTTTGTCACGGGTTTCCTGCTGCAGGGCTTCAATGGCTGCGCGTTGTTTTTCGGTGAGATCAAGGCCGCTGATACACCAGAAAATACCGGGCTCCCGGCAGCCCGGACCATAGCCGGGGCCCGCGCCCCGATATGCCAGTGCAGGTATCGGTGCGCATAGAAACAGCGCAGTGACGATGCCGGTCAGGGTCATATACAATTGTGTGCGTGTCATAGTGTAGTCCTCCTGTAAAAACGTTAGCAATCTGGTATGCAGTTCCTCCTTCGGTCGACCTCTATATTGAGAGTGCGTTGATCGGCGCGAAAGGTTACAATGTTTTTTCTGTACAGCATAGTGGGGAGATGGTATTTATTACAGGGCTGTGATGTGCTGAGACAATGCAGCGCGTCACGGGTGTTAAGCTCTCAGGTGTGTGTTAAATGACCGGGGTATCCTTGCGCAATGAACGATCAGCAGCTCCTCCAGGAGCTCGAAGCTCTGCTTGAGGCGCTCGGCATACGCGTACGCCATGAAACGCTTGAAGGCTTCGCGGGCGGAATGTGTACGGTTAACGGCCGCTGCTGTATGTTTCTTGATGCGACCGCGCAACCTTCAGATTCGGCCCGGCTGTGCGCCCGGGAGCTCAGGAAGAAAATCGATCTTGAGACACTGTACTTGAGGCCTGAAGTGCGGCGCTATCTTGAGGAAACAGAATCCGCAGGCGTTGCGGCGCAGTGAATGCGCTGGAGAGATCTCTCTGCCTGATTTCTAGCGGACGAAGGCGTTTTTCACAAGGCGGCAACAATGTTTGATCAGACATTCGGACCATCGGTTGATATCGACGTTACGTGCTTTAAGGGCGGCGCACAGGAGTGTGTGCGCCAGCCGGTTGCCACTGAAGTGCCCTGCACCCTTCAGGTAAACGGCGATGAGCTCGGAACGATGCTGTGCACGCCGGCGGATTTAAAAGAATTCGCAGTCGGGTATCTGTTTACCTCCGGACTGATTCAGGGCATCGATGAATTCCGTGATTTTTACTGCGACGAAAGAACCTGGCGTCTTGATATCACCACGACTCACCGCATTGATCCGGCCCTGCTCGGCAAGCGTATTTATACCAGCGGCTGCGGCAGGGGTGTCATGTATGACAATATGATCAACCTTGCGGCCCGGCATCCGCTTGAAAATTCATTCAGTATAGAGCCCGAGAGGCTGGTTGCGTGCATGCGCTGGCTGCTGGGCTGCTCGCAGCTGCATCGGGACACACACGGGGTGCACACGGTTGCCGTCAGCCTCAACGGCGATATTCCGGATGTGTATTTTGATGATATCGGCCGACATAACGCGGTTGACAAGGCTTTAGGGCATTGCTTACTGCAGGGTGTTGATCTTACCTGGGCGCTTCTCATGGGTACGGGGAGAATTTCTTCGGAGATTTTGCAGAAAGTCAAGCGTGCCGGTGTCCCGCTGCTGCTTTCCCGCGGTGCGCCCACGCATCAGACTGTTTTGCAGGCCCGTGATATGGGAATCACGGTTGTTGGATTTGCCCGGGGGGGCAATTTTACCGTGTACAGCCATCCCGAGCGTGTTAGCTTTGGCTCCGTATCGGTGTAACAATGCGTCCTTTGCAAAAGGCTGTATTCATGTTTGCGTTTTCAGGCTGACAGTATGCATGCGAAATGCTTGAAAAGTGTATAAATGTGCGCTGAAATAACGCCGGGTGCCTGGCATGGAGCGTAAATAATAAATAGACAACAATGATTTTTAATGTTAAAATTTAATATTCTGTTTGAATGCGAGGGTGTTTTCCCTTTTTTAAAACAATCGATTTTTAATGAAGCAGGGTCGGTTATGATAAATTCAGCACACAGATCTGTTCTCAGGT